>NZ_MPRJ01000020.1 GCF_002020805.1 Solemya velesiana gill symbiont
CCACAAGAGGCTATCGATCACCGAATGAATTATTTATGGGGCGGCAAGTGGATTTGCTTGCTGCGTAATTGAATTGCAGTTATTACTTGAAACCGCCGAAATTGAATTCGCGTAATTATTGAGCTTACTCATGCAGCCATTTTGAATTAGGCTCCTATAAACTATAAAAATTACTCCGGCGTGCTCTCCTAATGCTTTTTTATTATCTGAAGATATTCATTCTCACTCAATATTCGTACGCCTTTATCAGCAGCAGCAGATATCTTCTTCTCACCGACACTTTGCCCCGTAACAAGCATAGTTGTCTTACTTGTAACTGACTTTCCAATTTTTGCACCAAGCATCTTAGCCTCAGACTCCATATCTGGACGCTTTCCATGCTCCATTGAACCAGTGAATACTATCAATTCTCCACTTAGTAAAAGGTCTGATTCTGAAACTACCCTTTTAGTTTCTTTAAGATTAAAGCCTAACTTGTAAATTAATTGAAATTCCTTTTCTATACTCTTCAATCCCTCATGGATAGTCTCCGCACTTGTTTCAGCAAACCCATCTATCTTAATCAGATCCTCTACAGTCAGATTAAAAACATCGGCAACATAGTGATGTGCTAGCAATTTCTCGCAATTACCTTCTCCGAGTCTTGGAGCGCCAAATGCAGCTAAAAACCTCCAATCCTCCACCTCTAAAGTTCGGCTTGCAAATAGTTGCTCAATCAAATTCTCCGAAGTCTTCTCCCCGAAGCCCATTTCCACTAACTTTTCAATACTTAGATCGTATATATCATGAATCAACCCAATTCCGGATTTGTATATTCTTTCAATAACTTTAGGACCAAACCCATCTACATTTCTTAGTGTTTTAAAAAAATGGATCATCGTGTTTTCTGCCTGGGCTGGGCAATCTGTAGTATTAGGACAAAATAAGTTATCTCCATCCCAGACCACATGAGACTGACAGCTAGGACATTCTTCTGGTATATCTGGCTTCGCCCTTTCAATAACGCTTTCTATTTTTGGTATGACTAAACCACTTCTCAGCAGCTCGACCAAAGAACCTTTACCAATGCCTTTAGACTTCACCATTCCATAATGATGAGCAGTTGCCCGGCTGATAGTAGCCCCACTTAACCTTGTTGGCTCCAATAGAGCGACAGGTGTCAACTTCCCTGTTCTTGAGGTTTGAGGGACAACCCCTCTTACTACCACCTTTGCAATTTCTGCGTTGACCTTATACGCGATTTGCCATCTATGACTCTTCCTTGTTGAGCCCATATATTCCTTCAGCAAGCTATTGGTTGCTTCCGCAATTATTCCATCAACCTCGTAATCAACGGCATTCCAAATCTTATCTAGAATATTATTAAAATCACTCAAGAAAACTTTATAGCTTCCTACCCAATCATCCAAGAGCTCAAAGGGATAGAAAACGCAAGCCTCATCATCTATAGCCTGCTGTATTCTCTCATCTACCTTCTTCTCCGCAATAATTGACGCCTGGACATTTCTAGCGTTTTCAAAATAGCCACTTAATTTATCGTCAAAATAGCTCTTTCTAATTACAATTTCGCCAGCACCAGATCCTCTCACCCCACCTTTAGCAACCTTCAATCCCCTGTCAAATGCTCTAGTTATATCTTGCCCTCTAAAACCATCACCTCTTGTGTATAGCTTTTCTCCATTATCATAAGCGGCGTAGCCATCTAGTTTAGGCGTTACTCTGATTTCCAAATCGTCCAAACTTGGATCTATATCGTTAGCCGCTTTTACAAGTCGATTTACCCATTTCTCAATTTCTTCATAGGAGTATGCTTTTTCTGTAGAAAGCATTCTTACCGGCAATTCAACAGTTTTTGATTCAATGACTGGCTCTGGCTCGACTGAAGCCAAAAACGCACTACCAGGATCCTGTGTTTCAAGCTCTTTAACATACAAAGAGTCATACTTAGCATCAGACATTACTGGAACACCAGCTCTATATGTCGCATTCGCAATTTGAAGAATTAGTGTTAGATCTTCTGGGGAAAATGCCCACAATCCTTCATCTGTACTTAAAAGTTTTTGTGCCTTTATTTTATCTACTTCAATGCCTGCCTGTTTAATAGCAGCCATTTGAGCATCGGTTAACTTAATAGACATAATTAGAAACCCACCTGAGCAGGCTAGAGCGATTACTTTTACTTGAAAAAATAATAAGTGTTCTCATTCAAATCCCTAATGAATGGTGCATGCCATTCCCTAGTTGAAACACCCATGGGCATGGTGACACCCACATCCCCTGCCCTGCCCTGCGGATGATGACAGTGTCACCGATGCGGATATCCTTGCGGCGTATTTCGTCCTCGTTGTGCAGAGTAGCATTGGTGACGGCCACGCCTGCCACGTTGACCGGCTCGAGTCTTGCCACGGGAGTGAGTGCACCGGTGCGCCCAACCTGGATATCGATATCCAGCAGGTGGGTCATCTCCTCCTGGGCGGGAAACTTCTGGGCGATGGCCCAGCGCGGTGCACGGGAGACAAAGCCGAGCTGTTGCTGCTGGTCGAAGCTGTCCACCTTGAACACCACGCCGTTGATGTCGTAGTCGAGGCTGTCGCGGCGTTCACCGACGGCGCGGTAAAACTCGAGGCAACCCGCCACGCCATTAACGGTTTTCAGCTCCGGTGAAACGCGCAAACCCCACTGGGTGAGCATCCGGATGCTCTCGCTGTGGGTGGGGGCCAGCGGCCCACCCTCCACTTCACCGAAACCGTAGCAAAACATGGCCAGGGGGCACTGGGCGGTGATGCGCGAGTCGAGCTGACGCAGGCTACCGGCAGCTGCGTTGCGGGGGCTGGCAAAGGTCTTCTCCCCTGCTTTCCGGGCCTTCTCGTTCATGGCATTGAAGCCGTCGATAGGCATGTAGATCTCGCCACGCACCTCCAGCACATCGGGCCATCTCTCTCCCAGCAGGCGCAGGGGAACCGAGAGGATAGTGCGGACATTTTGGGTCACATCCTCACCTGTCTGGCCGTCGCCCCGTGTGGCGGCCTGCACCAGCACACCGTTTTCGTAGCGCAGACTGATGGCCAGTCCGTCGAGCTTGGGTTCGGCAGCATAGACAATCTGCTCGCCGGTGCCGAGGCGGTCTCGTACCCACTTGTCGAAGGCCTCTATCTCTTCCCCGAAAAAGGCGTTTCCCAGGGAAAACATGGGGATGCGGTGCTGCACCTCGTCGAATCCATCCAGGGGTGTGGCGCCCACGCGTTGGGTCGGGGAGTCCGGGCTTTGCAGTTCAGGGTATCTTGCCTCCAATTCCTGGAGCTCACGCAGCAACCGGTCGTACTCGCTGTCCGGAATCTCCGGGTTGTCGAGGACGTAGTACTGGTAGTTGTGATAATCGATGCGGTCGCGCAGCCAGGCGGCGCGCTCACTGTCCGTCTTGGGTATGCTCATACCTTGGCTCTTGCCAGTTGCAGCTTTCGGCGGTATTCGAGAATCTCTTCGCGCATGTGTTCGATGGCCTGCTTGGTCAGATCGCTGTGGGTCTCGTCCTGCAGGGTGGCATCGAGCATGGAGCCAAGGCGTTCCGCGGTGAAGAGCATATCGGAAAAGACAGCCAAGCCGTCCTTGGGACCAGGCAGCTGGCTGAACAGGGCCAATCCCGGTGTTGAGAACTCTGCATCGGAATTTTCCGGAAAGGTGCCGGGCTCAACCATGCTTGCCATGCTGAAGACGGCGGGGCTGTTCTTGCCTCCGGCGCGGCGATGGAAGATGTTCATCTCGCCGTACTCCAGCCCCACCTCGCGAGCTGCACGCCAGATATCGGCATTGTCAAAACCGCCGTTTCTGGACTTGAGAATCAACTGAATGATCTTGGTAGGCAGGCCCTTGCGGCGGATCTCTTCAGGGGAGAAGTCGTCCATCGCGGAGAAGGTGAGTTCGCCCTGCTCTGCGACAGGTTCTTTTATCTGTGGAGTAGCAGGCCCGGTATTTTCGTGAACGATCTCGTCCAGCTGGTGGAGCTCTTCCTCTAGGTCCTCGTCCCGGGACTCGGCATGGATTTCGTCCTCGTAGATAGACTCCTCTTCGTACTCATCCTCTTCTTCAGGAATTTCGTCCTGTTGGGGGACAGGCTGGGTAAGGATCTCGGGCTCCGCCTCCTGCTGGGCTCTGCGGATAGCGTGCACCTTGCTGGTGACCCGCTTGTGGCGATCCCAAAAGTAGATCCCCAGTATCAGGGGAACACCGGCCAGGAAAAGAATCAGTCGCAGGATATCGGCGTCCATACGGGCTATCTGGTTCTGTTAATTACACGATGGGTTTCGCTTTGCGCTACCCACCCTATATTTTGATAAAGCATACTCCCTCTTCCCTGATTTAGGGAGGGGCTTGGGATTAGAGGGTGCAGCTTGTCTTGATTCACCCTCACCCTAGCCCTCTCCCTCGAGGGAGAGGGAACCAAGCGAGTCTTCGACCTCGTGAAAGATTTTGGGACATCCAAGCCCCCAAAATCGACTCGGCCTTCGACAACCTATTAGTGCCCCGGACGTCCTGGTCAGCAGTGCGGCCTCACGGCTACCGGGGACTAACCGCCTCGGCTTTCAGCCTTCCATGGCGGTCAGCGAAAGATATTGTTACATCGCCGCCATCTGGGCGGCCTCTTCCACATCCACAGACACCAGCCTGGATACACCGGGCTCGTGCATGGTGACACCGGTGAGCTGGTTGGAGAGCTCCATGGTGATCTTGTTGTGGGTGATGAAGATGAACTGTACCCGGTCCGACATCAAGCGCACCATGTCGCAGAAACGGCCGACGTTGGCATCGTCCAGGGGCGCATCCACCTCGTCCAGCATACAGAAGGGTGCAGGGTTGAGCTCGAAGATGGCAAACACCAGGGCCACCGCAGTCAATGCCTTTTCACCACCGGAGAGTAGATGAATACTTGAGTTGCGCTTGCCGGGGGGACGTGCCATGACGGTAACACCGGTATCCAGTAGATCCTCGCCCGTGAGCTGTAGGTAGGCATGTCCGCCGCCGAACAACTGGGGGAACTTCTCCTGCAGACCGCTGTTGACCTTGTCGAAGGTCTCCTTGAAGCGGGTGCGTGTCTCGCGGTCGATCTTGCGGATGGCGTTCTCAAGGGTTTCCAGGGACTCGGTAACGTCCGCATGCTGGGTATCCAGGTAGTGCATGCGCTCTGACTGTTCCTGGAACTCGTCGATCGCGGCCAGGTTGATAGGGCCGAGACGGCGGATACGCAAGTCCATACGTTCCACCTCCTGCTGCCATTTTTCGACGTTGGCATCCCCCGGGAGCTCCATGAACAGCTCCTCGCGCATAAAGCCGGTCTCCGCCAGCTGTTCTTCGATGGTCTTGCTGCGAACCAGCACCTCCTGGCGCTGCATCTTGAACTGGTCCAGTGAGGAGCGCTGGGTCTGCACCTCCTGCTCAGCACGGTGACGATCCTGCTCCAGGCCGCGCAGACGGGCATCGATCTCTTCCAGGGCCTGCCGGGCCTTGGTCAACTCGGATTCCATCTCAACGCGGCGGGCGAGCTGCTTCTCCAACTCTTCGCTCTGTTCAACCAGGGGGGCGGAGCTCTCTTCCAGTGCCAGCTTCAGCTCCTCCCGGCGAGTGGCCAGGCGAACCAGTTGACCCTGCATGCGTTCCAGGCTCTGGGCGAGGGACTCGCGGGAGCTGCGCATGGACTCGATGCGCAGGGCGATTTCATGGGCTCTGCCCCGCTGGGTGCCTGCCTCTTCACGGATCTCGGTGAGGCGTTGGCGCAGTTCGTCACGGCGCTGAATCAGACCGTCGCGGCGCTCGCCCAGGGTCTCCATCTCCTCCAGGGAGGCGTGAAGTTTTTCCCGGGCCATCTCCAGGTCCCCGCGACCCTGTTCCAGCTGCCGGGAGAGGTCTTCCATTTCGCCACGCACGTGGTCGATACGGTTGCGCAGGTGCTCAGCCCGGGTGCGCTTACCGGTGAGATTGGAGCGGATATCCGACAGGGTCCGGTTGGCCTCGTTGAGCTCTTTCTGACGTTGCTCACGTTCATGCTCTGCCTGGTGTACCTGTTCTCGCCCCTGCTCCACGGCAGCAGCCAACTCTTCGGCCTTGGTCTCCTGGGCATTGATCTGCTCGGCCAGCTCGCGGATCTCCTCTTCGCGCTCCAGCACACCACCGGTCTCTCCGGTTTCACGGCTCAGGCGCATCCAGTTGCTGCCGACCCAGACACCGTCGCGGGTGATGATCGACTGCCCCGCCTCTAGGCTGTTGCGCATACCCATGGCCTGCTCAATGCTATCGGCATGCAGAATACCGCCGAGCACGCCGTCTAGGGGCCAAGGGGCCTTTACCTTCTCGGCAATGGAACCGGCTATGGAAGAGTGACGGGTATTGCTTGAGGTGTCGAACAGGCTCAGGCTGCCACTTTCCAGGGCAGCCAGCTCGGAACCGAGATTGCCGAAGTTATCCACGCAGACCGCTTGCAGATGGAAGCCGAGAACAGTCTCCACCGCACGCTGCCATCCAGACTCCACCTCGATCTTTTCCGCCAGGCGCGAGGCGCGGTCCAGGTCGTGCTGTTCCAGCCACTGGGTGGTTGCGCTTTCGTCCTTGCCCAATGCAGCCTGCTGCAGGGCTTCCAGAGAGGCGTGGCGACCGTGCATGGTCTGCAGGCTTGCCCGCACCTCGTTGAGTTCGTTGTTCAGATTGACGCTGCTCTGTCGCAGGCCGGTTATGTTCCGCACCGCGGCGGCAACATGCTCCTGGAGCTGGGCGACCTGCTCTTCCCGGGCCGTCTCCTGGTTCTCCAATTCAACGATTTCCTGGGCAAGGCGTGGATCTTCCAGCCGGGTCAGCTCTTCAGTGAACTTCTCGATCCGGCGCTGGAGGTTCTGGTCCTGCTCCTCTATGTGATTGATGCGGGTACGTTCGACCTGGGCAGTCTGGGCCGGTTCGGCGGCCTGGCGGTTGAAGTTCTCCCACTCGCTCTGCCAAGTCTGCATCGTCTGTTCAGCCTCGGCAAGGCGCTCAGCGGATTCCTGCTCGATTGCCCTCGCCTCCTCGAGCCGGGGCTCCTCTTCGGCCAGGGTCTCGTTGAGTTCGTTGAGGCGGTTTTCGTCCTGAACCCGGTGGTCGCTGGACTCCTGCCAGGCCTGCTCGGTCTGGTGCAGGTCGTGTTCGTTCTGGGCCCGGCTCTCCTTGGAGAATTGGATCGCCTGCTCCAGGCGTGCAATATCGCTGCCTACCGCGTAGAAGCGGCCCTGCACCTCGTTGAAGTGATCGTTGGCCTCTACATGGGTCTCGCGGTCACGCTCGATATCCGCTTCCAGGCGGCGCTGCTTGGCGATTGCCGCTTCCAGATCGGTCTCTTTCTCGGTAATGGTACGGTCGCGTGCCTTGATGTCCTCGTCAAGGGCGCTCCATCGCAAGGCCAGCAGCTCGGCCTTCAGGCGCCGTTCCTGCTCCTTGTACTCCTTGTATTTCTCTGCGGTCGCAGCCTGGCGCTGCAGATGTTGCAGCTGCTTGGCGATCTCTTCACGCAGGTCGTTGAGACGGTCGAGATTCTCGCGGGTGTGCTTGATGCGGTTCTCGGTATCGCGGCGGCGCTCCTTGTACTTGGAAATGCCGGCTGCCTCTTCCAGGAAGGCGCGCAGATCCTCGGGCCGCGCCTCGATAAGGCGGGAGATCATACCCTGCTCGATGATGGAATAACTACGGGGTCCGAGGCCGGTACCCAGAAACAGATCGGTGATATCCCGCCGGCGACAGCGGACACCGTTCATAAAGTAGCTGGACTGGCCGTCACGGGATACCTGGCGCTTTACCGCAATCTGGCTGTACTGGGCGTATTGACCACCCGCACCGCCGTCAGCGTTGTCGAACACTAGCTCGATGCTGGCGGTACCCACCGGTTTCCTGCTGGTGGAGCCGTTGAAGATGACGTCGGCCATGGACTCGCCGCGCAGCATCTTGGCGGAGCTTTCACCCATCACCCAGCGCACGGCATCGATCACATTGGACTTACCACAGCCGTTGGGGCCTACGATTCCCACCAGGTTGCTGGGGAATGGAACGGTGGTTGGATCAACGAAAGATTTGAATCCGGCTAATTTTATTTTTTCTAGGCGCATGGGACGCTACGATACCTTCAGAGGCTCCCGGTGACAAGGGAAAAACAAACCTGAATCGAACTTTAAGAAATAATTGTAACTTATTGTTTTATTACATTAAACGCGACATTGTATAATAAATGGACAGCCCGCTTGTGCGCACATTTCAGGCCCTTGGGGAAGTTGCGTATAATCCCCCCATTTTCCATAACCCTGACTCCGGAGCAACCCTATGCCCAGCCAGCCCAGTAAAACGCTGGAAACCTTTGAAAATCCTCAACAGGATCGCGACTTCACCATCCGCATCCGGGTACCCGAATTCACCTGCCTCTGCCCCAAGACCGGCCAGCCGGACTTTGCAGAACTGACCCTCGAGTACATTGCCGACAAGCTTTGCGTCGAACTCAAGTCCCTGAAGATGTACGTCTGGTCCTACCGCGATGAAGGCGCCTTCCACGAGGCGGTGACCAACCAGATCCTCAACGACCTTGTAGCAGTTACCCAGCCCCGCTTCATGCGCCTCACTGCCGACTTCAATGTCCGCGGCGGCATCTACACCACCGTGGTGGCCGAGCACCGTGCAGAGGGTTGGGAACCTGCACCAGCGGTCAACCTCCCCTAACTTTATGAACCTGCTCTAATCCAATGATTAAGCAGGCATTTATTGGCATCGATCTCGGCACCTCCGGGTGCCGAATCATTGCAATCGACGAGGACAAAAAGCCCCTGCTGGAGCTTAAGTCCGATCTTCCTCCTTCACAACGAAATGCCACCGGCCACTCTAGGCAGAATCCTGAAGACTGGTGGCAGGTGGTGCTGCAACTTCTGCACACCTGCGCCAGAGAACTGAAGGACTACCGCCCTGTCGCTATCGCGGTAGACGGCACCTCCTCGACCTTGCTGCTGACGGATAGCTCGGGCAGCCCCCTGACCCCGGCATTGATGTACGACGACCCCAGTGCCCGCAACTTTACCGACCGGATTGCCCAGGTCGCCGACCCGCAAAGTAGCGTCCACTCCGCAGGTTCCAGCCTGGCCAAGCTGCTCTACCTCGCCGATCAGACAGGGGGTGATTCAGTTCGACATGTGATGCACCAAGCTGACTGGATCAGCGGCAGGCTCTGCGGGCGCCACGGCTTCAGCGACGAAAACAACTGCCTGAAACTGGGATACGACGCCGTCAACCGGTGCTGGCCCGAATGGATGGAAGGATTCGGCTTTCCCCTGGCATGGCTGCCCGAAGTATTCCCCGCCGGGACTGATATCGGTTCCCTCGCACCGGAGGTCGCCCGAGAGCTGGGATATCCGGCAGACACTCGCGTTGTCACTGGCACTACCGACAGCACCGCGGCGGTGCTCGCCTCGGGAATCAGGCAGCCGGGCCAGGCCCTCACCTCCCTGGGAAGCACCCTTGTCCTCAAGATACTTTCCGATACGCCCCTGTCGTCTCCTGAACACGGCATCTACAGCCAGCGCCTGGGGGACCTCTGGCTGGTAGGCGGCGCTTCCAACAGTGGTGGTGCCGTACTCAGGCAGCTGTTCAATGACGAAGAGATCGAACGACTGACCCACAGTATCGACCCGGATTCGGAGACTGGCCTGGACTACTACCCCCTGCCCGCTTCTGGTGAGCGATTCCCGGTCAACGATCCTGAACTCCCTCCCCGGCTGAGCCCCTGGCCTGAAGACGACGCACACTTCTTCCAGGGCATCCTGGAGGGTATCGCCGATATTGAAACAGCCGGTTACCGGCTGTTGCAGGCATTGGGAGCTCCACACCTGGTCGAGGTCTTCTCCATCGGCGGCGGCGCAGTCAATAAACCCTGGCGGCTTATCCGGGAGCGGAAGCTCGGTGTCCCCGTTCATCGCTGCGACCACCAACAGGCAGCTTTCGGCAGTGCGCGTCTGGCCCGCAGTTCAGCCCTTCGATAAGTAACCTACTTCCTGAGCAGCCGGAAGATTCTCGTGAATCAAAATGTTTCACGAACTCTCAACCGTCTTTAACTGCACCGGCTAAGAGCCAGTAAACATAGGATTTTCAGAATTTCCTGCTAGGCTTGTATCCAATATTAAAAATAAGAATCGATATCGATGCTTTTCGCTACCCGGCCTTAAAACGGAGGTGCGGAAAAGCAGCCAAGGGGCTCACTATGCAGTCGGACGAGCGGACAAAAAGCCTGGCAGACCAGTGCCGTGAATATCGGGAAGCCTCCATGTCAAAGCTTCCCGATGACACGTTGCGCGTGGTACAGGACGCATCCCGTCGGCTGATGGATTCAGATTACGGAAGCCAGGCCCTGCGTAGCGGTGACAACAGTATAGACTTCACCCTGCCGGAGTGCCGCGGCGGTGAGGTCAATCTCAAGGAGCAACTCGCCAGGGGACCTGTCGTGCTGAGCTTCTACCGGGGATCCTGGTGTCCCTACTGCAACCTTGAAATCCGCGCCCTGGGCCAGGCCCTGCCAGAGATCACCGCGGCAGGCGCCCGGCTCATTGAGATCTCTCCAGAACGCCCTGAACACAACCAGTTCGACCCCACCGAACTGGGGGAAGGCTTCGACCTCCTCGCCGATCTAGGCAATGGCGTTGCTCGTAAGTACGGGTTGATCATAGCGGTGTTCGAATCCCTGAGGCCGCTCTACAAAACCTGGGGTTTCGACATTCCGGAGCATAATGGGGATGACAGTTGGGAACTTCCCATCCCGGCGACCTACGTGATCGCCCGGGACGGCACCATCAAGGCCCACTACGTAGACAAGAACTACACCGCCCGCATGGAATCTGACGATACTGTAACCGCATTGAAGGAGATGCAGGTAGCCTCGGCGTTTGACGACTCTTGCCCGCCGTAATCAGCTCACAAGACCAATACCCCTCTAATCTCTTCTCTTGTGGGAGTCGCGCCTTATTACCCGGAGGATGCCCGTGGCGACTGGCACCTGATTCAGATTTAGTAGCAAATCCCTATCGGGCTGAGGGCGGCCCTCCCACAAACAAACCCTTTACACCTGATCGATAGCACTTGTGGGCGCCGCGCCCCGCGGCGATAGGTGCTGAGAAATCACTCCTCCTCGGCCAATCCGCCGAAGGTCTCCACCAGGCGCGGTATGAAGCGCCCCAACTCAAGGGTCATCAGGGAGAAGTCCACATCGAAGCGGGCGGCCTCGTCATCCGTCTCTGCCTCGGCAGCCTCTTCCTGGATCACGTCCATGAACTTCAGGCGTTTGATGGACATCTCCTCGGTCAGCACCAGGGACAGGCGCTCGTGCCACTCAACGGCCAGTCGGACCACCTGTTTGCCGGCATCCAGGTGGACTCGGATCTCCTCCCCTTCGAGGTCCTGGCGGCGGCAACGGATAATCCCCCCCTCTTCCACCGTGTCCCTGAGTTCGCACTCGTCCTGCACCAGGAAATCCGCTGCCGGATCCACCCCCTTGAGCCAGGAGGTCATGACGTAGGCCGGGGACTGGGCCACTTCCAGGGGCTTTAACGGAAGGGTACCGATGGTTTCACGCAACAAGGTGATCAGCTCTTCCGCCCGCTTGGCGCTGGCGGCATCCACCACCAGCCATCCGCCCTTGGTATCGACGTAGGCGTAGGTGGTCGAAGACTTGGTGAAAGACCTGGGCATCAGGTCTGTGAGAATTTCGTCCTTGATCTCCTCGCGCTCCCGGCGACGCACCTTGCGTGCTTCGGCTTCCTCGATTGCAGCAACCTTCTCCACCAGGTGCTCACGTACCACCGCGGCAGGAAGAATCCGCTCATCGCGGCGGGCACACATCATGATGCAGCTGCCCACCGCGTGGGTGAACAGTTCGGCATTGCGTCCCAGGGGTTGCACCCAGCCCATGGTGGACATCTCCAGGCTGTCGCACTCCCTCGCCTCCTCCTGCTGGAGCTTTTCATGCAGCTCTTCAGGGGAGAGATCAAAGGGTTTGCTCAGGCGATAGATCTGGAGGTTCTTGAACCACATGTAGGAGGACTCCGGCAAGAAAAAAGAGGGATTATCCCGGATGCCGTCCTCTCTTGCCAGCCGGAATGAGACTGCTAGCGAGCCATTCTTATGGGAAGACGCTTGGGCCCCCAGGTGCCAGGCCCCGCGGGATCGAAAACACCGGCAATGTGGGCGCCGCATTTGCTGCAGCTACCGCTTTCCTTGAGGTTCCAGCTTCCCAGCCGGTACCAGTCGCGCTCGATCAGCAACTCGCCACACTCGGGACACCAAGTGCTACCCCTCCGGCTGTCGTGGACATTGCCGGTATAGGCGTAATGGACACCGTTACGGATGGCGATCTCCCTGGCCATGGTGAGGGTGGATACCGGCGTGGAAGGTTTATCCATCATCTTCCAGTCGGGATGGAAGGCGGTGAAGTGCATCGGCACATCGGGTCCCAGGTTCTCAACCACCCAGGTGGTCATCCCGTCCAACTCCTGCTCGGAGTCGTTCTCGCCAGGAATCAGCAGCGTGGCCAGCTCGAACCAGACATCGGTCTCCTGTTTGAGATAGACGAGGTTGTCCAGGATCGGTTGAAGATGTCCGCCGGTCAGCTTGTGATAGAAGCGTTCCGTGAACGCCTTGAGGTCCACATTGGACGCGTCCATGTAGCTGAAGAACTCCTCCCTTGGCCCCGGGGAGATATACCCCGCCGTCACGGCCACGGACTTAACCCCCAGTTCACGACAGGCGATAGCGGTATCGATGGCGTACTCGTGGAAGATAACCGGGTCGTTGTAGGTATAGGCCACGGAGCGGCAACCCAGTTCCTTGGCGGTTTGGGCGATAGCCTCGGGGGATGCGGCATCGGCCAGGGTGTGCATTTCCCGGGATTTGCTCATATCCCAGTTCTGGCAGAAACGGCAGGCCAGGTTGCATCCCGCCGTGCCGAAGGAGAAGACCGGTGTGCCGGGCAGAAAGTGATTGAGGGGTTTCTTCTCGATGGGATCAACGCAGAAGCCGCTGGAAAGTCCATAGGTGGTCAAAACGATTTCACCACCCTCACAGGCCCGCACAAAACACAGCCCCTGCTGCCCCTCCTTCAGCTTGCACTCACGGGGACAGAGGTCGCACTGCACCCGCCCGCCTTCGAGCTTGTGCCAGCACTTCGTCAGATGATGGTGGGGAACCGGCTGCACTGTTTCAACCTCCCTCCTGATAACCTAATTATAGATCGCTGCACGAGCCTTGATTTTTGGCCCTTATGGTTCCATTGTTACTAGAGAAGCAGATGCTGAACTTGCACTCCTGAACGGGGGACGCAACCATGAAGAAAATTCGCAGACCTGCCGTAGCCGGACTCTTCTACCCGGCCGATCCCGATGAACTGCGCAGTAAAGTTCGCCAATTCCTCCACGACGCCACCCCGGGACGCATCAAGACCCCAAAGGCGTTGGTTGCCCCCCATGCGGGCTACATCTATTCCGGCCCCATCGCCGGCAACGCCTATGCACAGCTCTCTGAAATCAAGGAGACCGTAAAACGGGTGATCCTGTTCGCCCCTTCCCATCGCATGGCCTTCAGGGGCCTGGCCTACAGTGCCGCGGATTACTTCGAGACCCCACTGGGCAACGTAGCGGTGGATACGGAGGCCCTGGCAGCCATCGATGACCTGCCCCAGGTCAAGCAGCTCGAACAGCCGTTCGAGAACGAGCACGCCCTGGAGGTGCATATCCCCTTCCTCCAGGAGAGCCTAGATGATTTCCGCATCGTCCCGCTGCTGGTCAGCGACGCCACCCCGGAACATGTTGAAGAGGTATTGGAGAGGCTCTGGGGCGGCGACGAGACCCTGATCGTAATCAGCTCCGACCTCAGCCACTACCTGGACTACGACTCCGCCAAGAAGATGGACAGCGAGACCACCCGCGCCATCGAAGAGCTCGACCCCGACAGCCTCGGATACAACAATGCCTGCGGCAGAACCCTGGTGAGCGGTTTGCTGCTGGCAGCCCGTCATAACCACCTAAAGGTCACAACCCTGGATCTGCGCAACTCCGGCGATACGGCGGGACCGCGCAACCAGGTCGTGGGATATGGCGCTTATGCATTCTCCTGAAAAAATCGGAAGCAGACTCTACACGGCTGGCAGAAAGACCCTTCTGGAACTAGCCGAAGCCTCCATTCGCCACGGGCTGGATACCGGTGCACCCCTTTCTGTTGATGCCCGGGATTACCCGGGAGAGCTGCAGGCCGAGCGGGCCTGCTTCGTCACCCTGAACCACAGCGGGATGCTCCGTGGCTGCACAGGCCACCTGGAGACGATTCAGGAGTTGGTAAAGGACGTTGCCGAAAATGCCTTTTCAGCCGCATTCAGGGACCCGCGCTTTCCCAGGATGACCCCGGTGGAGATGGATGGTCTCGAGATCCACATCTCGGTGCTCACCCCTGCCGTCCCCCTGGAGTTCACCACCGAGCAGGATCTGATTGCAAAAATGCGGCCCGGGGTGGATGGCCTGATTCTTCAGGAGGGGATGCGCCGTGGAACTTTCCTGCCCTCGGTGTGGGAACAGCTCCCACAGCCTGAGCACTTCCTCAAGCATCTCAAGCTCAAAGCGGGGCTGCCCGCCGATCACTGGTCTGACGACATCACTATTTTCCGCTACGAGACGGAGTCCTTCTCCGCGGAAGATATCAGCGCTTGATGCACCTTCCCACGGAGCCCGCCGCGCAGGTCTTCCCGTCGGTCCATATGGCGTTATCGAAACGGGCACCGGCCAGCACCGATCCGCCAAGATTGGCCCCTGTCAGATCGCTGAAACTGAGATCGGCGTTGGACAGGTCGGCATAGGAGAGGTCCGCCTTGCGCAGACCCGCCCCCTTCATCATAGCATTTTTCATTTCGCTGTAGCTGAGATCAGAACTGCTGAAATCCGCGTACTGAAGATCGGCATCGTTGAAACGGCTGCCGGAGAGTTTTGAACCCCGAAGCACTGCATTATTGAGATGAGCACCCTGCATATCCTTGCCTTCGGCATTAAGACCATCCAGGCGGCAGTTGCGCCAGTTGACGCCGGGAGCAGCCGCGGCCAGGCAATCCGGATCGGGTTCTTTTTCCGAACCACCTATCATGAAACCATATATGATGACTGCCGCTACTAGCAGACCGATGACCCCTGCACCAATCAGGGGGAAAGTACTGCTCTCCCGCTCCTCCTTCAGAGCGGTCCTTGCCTTGCGATGTTGCTGAGCCACTTCGGGCTCATCATCACGCCGCTCCCCCTTGCGACGGCCTGCAAACTCTTCATCATCCTTGGCCGTTCTGCGCTCGCGACCTGTACGCTCGTCTTCACGCAACTTGGCTGGCAATACCTCATACAGTCTTCCTTCGGCAGCCGCTTTTCGCACCTCAGGCGAGACCACCTCCGGCACATCGGAGACTCTCTGCCAGGTCTCCCTGTCCATGCTTACCTCATCGGTCAGGAGCACGCGCCCCAGTGTTACGAAACGCCGAATCGTACCGCTTGAAAATGGCCCCTGGGCTTTCCCCTTGCGCCTGACATACCAAAGGTTCTGTTTGCCTGTTTCTTCTATTTCTTCAGTCATAACTTTTATATTTAACCACTAATCAATAAATAGTTCGGCATCTCTGCCGATAAACTGTAGAGCAGTCAAAGAGAAAACGCTATTTTGTTAAAAATCACGGCAGGAAGCTCCATTGCCCCTGGATAAAGATGCAAATATCCGACCTGATCAACAACCCGCGTCTTTACATTGAAGAGACCCGCCTGCGGGCAATCGAAGACCTCAGGCCAGGACAGACGGTCAAGGCCACCGTGCTCGCCCCGACCCGCGACAATGTCGCCAAGCTACAGGTAGGTCGCCTGGAGGTCCTGGTGCGTACGCCCATCGGCCTTGAAAAGGGCCAACAGTTGAATATCAACGTGGTAAAAGCTGGCAGCAGTCCCGAATTGAGCCTGCTCCGCGAATCCACACTTGCTGAACTCCAGGCCCGTTTTTTTCGAGCCGTGCTGCCAAAACAGCAACCATTGCCTGCATTTTTCAACAAACTCAGAACCATCCTCAACACGCCTGTGGCTCCCCTGCCGAAAGATCCGATCAGACCCGACAATTCAGGTAACCTGCAGAGGACACTGACCGGAAGTAACCAGCCAACTCCGGGACCTCAGCTCCGAGCCGATTCAACAAGGGCAATGCCCCCGTTCATCCAGGCCTGGAAGGGGCTGGCGACACCGTCTGCGCTCATCGCCACCCTGAAGCAGATGCTGCAGAGTGCACAGCCTGCACGAACCTTTCTGCAGATTGTGGCTCAAAACGCCACCACACCCCCAACTGTTGAGCGTAATCAGAATCAATCCCCATCTCTGGCTGCGACTAGACAGTCAGACGGTCGGGCATTGACTCAAAAAACAGGTATCCCCCTCGCCTACCGTATTGCACAGGCAGAGGGAAAACCGACACAGACGGTGGCGACAGGAAACACCACGACACCACCACAAACACCAAGCAGGGAGATATCGGGCAACCGTACCAATCCCAGTTCACAAGCACCCCCGGTCGCCATCAAGGGCAACAATGCCCCGGCACCATCCGGCATTGAAAACGGGCTACCTCAAAACCTGCTGGAAGCGCTAAAGCGGGTACTCAGCCATACGATTCCCAACAACGAACCGATTACACCTGAACGCCTGCGTGAGGCATTGCAGGCATCCGGCCTGTTCCTGGAATCGAGCCTGGCTCAGAACGTGACCCCGCAATCCGATTTCAAGGCCAGCCTGTTGCAACTGCTTTTACTGCTGCAACGTGCTCCGGCCAACGCCCCCACTACCTCGGGCACACAGCAACAGCCAGGCACCCCCCAACAACCAGCCACAGCTGGTGCAGAAGGTGCATTGGGGCGTTTTTTAGCGGAGTTGCTGGGACACGCCGAAAGCGCCCTTGCCCGTGTTCAGATGCACCAGTTGGCTTCTGTGCCTGTGGACGACCAGCCCAGGCAGACCTGGCACCTGGAGGTCCCTGTCAGTAATGCCGGGAACACGGACAGCTTTAAGCTGCGTATTGCCCGTGAGAACCACGCTACCGATGGTGATGATGAGACCCTGTGGACCGTGACCCTCAATTTCGATCTTGAAAACCTGGGGCCGGTAAAAGCTGTTCTGACCCTGACCGACGACCTGATCTCCAGCCACTTCGTGACACAGCTGCCGGAGAGCGCCCGGCGCATTGAACGCGAACTGCCAAAGCTCGATGCAGCATTTGAGCGGGCCGGCCTGAGAGTTGGCCGGGTATCCGCCCGGCAGGGAAAAACAGACGATGAGGAGGTCAACCTGCAGAGGTTCCGACAACTGCTGGATGAGAAAGCATGAGCGAGACCTACAACCAACCACCAGAATCTGCTGTCGCCCTGCTCTACGATGGAGAGAATGCCCCGCGGGTGACTGCCAAGGGTCGCGGAGAGTTGGCTGCGCGCATATTCGAGCTTGCCGAACAACATGGCATCCCTCTGGAGAAGGACCCGGAGCTGGCCGCCATACTTGCACAGATACCCCTGGGTGACGAGATACCCGAAACTCTCTATCGGGCCATAGCGGAGGTGATCGCTTTCGCCTACCTGGTATCGGGAAAGCGGCCGCCGGGATTCAAGGAGCCCCAATCAGAATGATTTGGGAATTCCGATAAATCTGTAAATTCAAAAGAGTTAGTTACGGCGGTTACGCTGGTTGCGATCGTCAAGCTCTTTCTGCTCCCTGCCCTCTTCGACTTTCTGTTCCGCACTGCGCATGCGGTCGACTGCCTTGCCCAGGACCTGGGTTCTGACGTGCTTCTTCTGCCACTCCTGTTTGCGGCTGGTGCACTCGTTCTGGCTCAACTCGACGATGCGGGTCTGCTCCCGGATCGCCAGTTCGAGTTTTTCGAGAAATGCCCGGTACTCGATCAGTTGGGCTGTCGAGATACCGTTCCTCGACGTTTCCTGGAAGCGCTCGAGGTACTCCTGGTGGTAACGCTTGAGTTCCTCCAGCTTCGCCTCCTGCTCGTGCACGTGGCGCTTGGAGTCTCCAAAGCGTTTGGCTGCTTTCCTCTCCCTGGACTCAGCTATGCGTTTGACTGGTAGCAACCGTTTCGATGCTGTCATGTTCTATCCGTGTTGGACATTGGGTTATACCGTTACCTCTACTTCCCGCGCTGCTGGAAAGAGCGTCATCAGGGCAGCCAGGCTCTCCTCCAGGGGCACCCTTGTAAACATATCCTGCCGTAAAAACGCCTCGAGGGATGGCATAGCATCGATCGCCGCATCGATCCGCTCGCCCGAGCCCCTCTCGTATGCCCCCACACTGATCAGGTCCTGGTTCTGCCGATATATTGAGTATAGTTGTTTAAACGCCCTGGCTGCATCCTGGTGATCCATGTCGGTAATTTCGTTCATGGCCCGGCTGATGGACGCTTCGATGTCGATGGCAGGATAGTGTCCCGTGTCGGCCAGCTTTCTGGACAGCACAATATGGCCGTCGAGAATCGCCCGCGCCGCGTCAGCAATGGGGTCATTCTGATCGTCCCCTTCGGTGAGCACGGTATAAAAGGCGGTAATGGAACCACCCGTATCACCGTTACCCGCCCGCTCCACGAGCTGTGGGAGTTTGGCGAATACGGAAGGCGGATATCCCTTGGTGGCCGGCGGCTCGTGAATGGCCAGGGCGATTTCACGCTGTGCCTGGGCAAAGCGGGTCAGGGAGTCCATCAGCAGCAACACCTGCTTGCCCTGGTCGCGAAAGTGCTCTGCAATGGATGTGGCCAGCATGGCGCCATGCATTCGGCGCAGCGGCGTGTTGTCCGACGGCACGGCCACCACCACCGCCCGCGAAAGACCCTCCTCGCCAAGGATGTTCTCTACGAACTCTTTCACCTCGCGTCCGCGCTCTCCGATCAGCCCCACCACGGTGACATCGGCATTGGTGTAGCGGGTCATCATGCCCAGCAGCACACTCTTGCCCACACCTGAACCGGCAAACAGCCCCAGGCGCTGCCCCCGACCTACACTGAGCAGCGCATTGATGGCCCGGACACCGACATCCAGGGGCTCTTGAATCGGCGCTCTCGCCAGGGGATTGAACATCTTTCCGGTCAGCGGGCGGCGCTCCACGGTATGGATCGGACCCTTGCCGTCCAAAGGACGCCCGGCCCCGTCGATGACACGGCCCAGCAGGTGATCCCCAACCAGTGCTTCGCAAACACGGCCCGTGGGCACCACCCGTGAATCCTGTTCCAGTCCGCGGATGTCACCGGTTGGCATGAGGTAGAGGCTCTCACCGGCAAAACCCACCACTTCCGCTTCGATGGTATCACCGCTGCCGCTGATCACGTTGCACTGACCGCCAATCGCTGCGCGACAGCCAACCGCTTCCAGGGTGAGTCCCACCATGCGGGTCAGCCGCCCTTCGACCACCAGGCCGCGGCTGTCACTGATTTGTTGTCTGCAGTGGGCAAGCCGTTTTGACCAGATACTATTGCGATTGGCTTCAGGATCGGTCATCGATCACTCTCCTGGCGTTCCACTACTGTCGTCCAGATCACGTTCGCCGCCAAGGATGGGGGCCACGAGAGCGGCCAGGCGAGATTCCAGGGTAGCATCCACCTGGGAAGTTTCGGTCATCACCCGGCAGCCGCCCCTGGCGATCTGGGGGTCCTCTACGATTTTCCAGCCGAGTTCCTTCTCGCCCACTTCGTAAACCTCACGCACCATTGCAGCGTCGTCCGGATGGACCACCAAGCGAACATTGCGCGAGGCAACCGGCAGTACGGCAACGGCTTCACGCACCACACCGACTATCTGCCCGGGATCGGCCCGCACCTCTCGTCTGACCAGTTGCTTCACCATGCTGACAACCAGTTCGACGAGTTCGTGCTCCACCTGTTCGTCGAGTTGGCGCAGTGGGGTATTCAGGGTCTGCATCAGTTCATCAAACTGTTTAAGCTGCTCACTGCCCCGAACCAGCCCTTCCTTGTGACCGCACTCGAAGCCGGCCTTTTTACCCTGTTCGTAACCCTCGTCGTAAGCTTCCTTCTGCAGCTGTTCAAGTTGATCAGCGGTCAGCAGTTTTCCTGGCTTGGCCGCATTCAGGGCGCCCTTGCCTCCCACGTCCGGCGGTTGCCATTGGCGGGCTTCGGGGGATTCCTGGCCTGAAATGACCTTAGACGAACTCTTCTCCACCTGCGCCTCCGAGCATGATTTCTCCGGCATCCGCCAGGCGGCGGGCAACGGTCAGAATCTCTTTCTGTGCCATCTCTACGTCGCTGAGCTTGACGGGTGCTGCTGCTTCCATGTCGTCGCGCAGCATCTCCGCAGCACGCTTCGACATGTTCTTGAATATCTTCTCCTTGAGCATTTCGTCTGCACCGCGCAGGGCCACCAGCAACTGTTCCGAGGCGATCTCCCGCAGCAGGGTCTGGATCCCACGATCGTCCACATCGATCAGGTTGTCGAAGACGAACATGTTGTCCTGCAGTTCCTGGGAGAGCTCTTCGTCCGCCGAGGTGATCGTCTCCAGCACCTCTTCAGAATTATCCAGGAGGTTGAGAATGTTTGCTGCGGTCTTCACGCCCCCCAGGGACGAGGACTGGACGCTGGTCGCACCACTGAACTGCTTCTCGAGAATCGAGTCGAGCTCCTGCAAGGCATTGGGTTGTATGCCTTCGAGGGTGGCAATGCGCATCAGGATGTCGGAGCGCGCCCTCTCCGGCAGTTCACCAAGCACTTCCGCCGCCTGGTTGGCATCCAGAAACGAGAGAACGATAGAGATGATCTGGGGATGTTCAAGCCTGATCATCTCGGCAATGGCCCGGGGGTCCATCCACTTGAGCTGATCCAGGCCCTTGCCTGCCCTACCCAGCAGAATGCGGTCGATAACGCCGCTGGCCTTGTCCGGGCCAAGGGCCTTGGTGAGTACGTTGCGGATGTATTTGTCTGAGTCGAGTCCCAGGGCGGTCTGGGTCCTGAGGGACTTGACGAACGAACGCATCACCGTTTCCATCTGCTCGGTGGAGACGTTGCTCAGTCCCGTCATGGCAGCCCCGAGTTTCTGGACCTCCTTGGGGCCCATATGGGATAGCAGAGCTGCTGCATCCTTCTCGCCAAGTGCGAGCAAGAGGATCGCGGCCCTGTCTACACCCTTCAGATCACTCGCAGTAGATTCAACCTCATCCTGCATCTTCGGCTACCCATTGTTTAACAACCTGCGCCACGCGTTTGGGGTCCTCGTGGACCATGCGCCTGGCAGCATCCAGTGTATCCTCGTACCGCTCCGGACCGGGAAGCCTCAACGAGTCTTCATCACCTCCCGCCAAGGCGCCAGCTGCTCCGCCCGCACCGGCCATACCACCTGCCCCGGCCATACCTGGCACACCCTCGGGGGTTTCAGCCGGTACAGGAACAGCGGTCAGTCGCTTCATGGTGGGTCGCAGCACCACAAGGATCAGTACTAGTACCAGTATGACACCACCCACCTGTTTCGCCATATCCCAGACCCAGGCCTGTTCCCAAATGGGAATTTCAGGCAGGGGCTCGGGGGGCGGTGGCGCCAGGAAGGAGGCGTTTATCACCTGTACACTGTCGCCGCGCTGGGCGTTGAAGCCAATGGACTCCTTGACCAGCTGGGTGAGACGGCTGAGCTCCTCGGGGGTACGCTCGATCCGACTGACGGCACCATCCTCGGCGACGGACGCCTTGTCATCCACCACCACGGCGACGGAGAGCCTGCGCAGGTCTCCCGTGGAGAGACGGGTGTGGCTGATGGTCTTGTCCAGTTCGTAATTGCGCGTCGCGCGCTTGGTGGCACTGAGGGGGCCTGATGTCTGCTGCTCTTCACCTGTTCCTTCCTCGACAGCCACTTCAGGTGCGGTTCCTGCAACCGGCGGCTGATTGCTAAAAGCTCCTGGCACACCCTGGGCTCCGGCTGCCGACCTGCTGGAGGTTTCGTTGATCTGCTCGCTGCGCAGCGCAACGATATCCGGGTTGTAGCGCTCCTCGGTCTGCTCGGTGATGGTGAAATCCACGTCTGCAGTCACCTCTGCACGAACGTTGCCCATGCCCAGCACAGGCGTCAGGATATCTTCAATGCGCTGACGGTAATGCTCCTCAAGCTGCTTGGTGTATTCGAACTGGTTTGCACTGAGTATCATCTCGCGGCTGTCGCCCTTGCCACTGAGCAGTCTGCCCCGCTGGTCCACCACGGTAACGCGGCTGGTATCGAGCTCGGGCACGCTGGAAGCCACCAGGTGAACGATAGAGTCAACCTGACCCTTCTCCAGGGAACGCCCACTGTAGAGTCCGACAACCACCGAAGCACTGGGTTCCTTGCGCTTGCGCACGAACACCGACTGTTTGGGTGTTGCCAGGTGTACCCTGGCAGATGAAACGCTGTTGAGCGAACCGATGGTGCGGGCCAGTTCCCCTTCCAGGGCCCGGTGGAAACGCGCCGCCTCCAGGGCCCGGCTTGTGCCGAATCCGGTCTCCTGCTGAAGCAGTTCAAAGCCCATCGCATTGCTGCGCGGCAAACCCTGTCCGGCAAGTTGCAACCGCGCCTCGTCCACCTTGCCGCTGGCCACCATCACGGCGCCGGTTCCCTCGTCCACTTTGAAATCGATGTTTGCCTGCTCGAGGGCGGCTACCACCTCCATGGCATCCTGCTGGGAAAGGCCACCGTAGAGCAGGCTGTAGTTGGGTGTCCAGGACCAGAGGGCGATGGTGATTCCCAACGCCACACTGGCCGCAAAACCGATCCATGCCGCCAATTGCCTGACGATGGGATTATGCCCCAAAGAGGGTGTCTGCACCGGTACTCCGGTATTAGCGTTTGCAATTTCGTTTGCCATAGCTCTCCAAGCCTCTATCTATAATTTTAACTGATTATTCAGCTAGTTAGATCGGCATATTCATGACATCCTTGTAAGCTTCAACCAGCTTGTTCCTGACCTGCACCATGGCTTCGAAGGAGAGACTGGACTTCTGAATGGCCGCCATCACCTCGGCCAGGTTCACATTCTCCTCTCCCATCTCGAAAGCCTTTTTCAAGGCGCCGGCATCCTGTTGAGTTTCGTTGACCTTGTCGATGCTCTGCTTCAGCAGGTCACCGAAATCCGCCTGGCCAGTCTCCTTCGCAGGCTGTGTCTCACCTGATGCCTGGGCAGACATCAGTCGCATCTGTGCCAAAACCTGATCGATATTCATTGTGCTCATGGTCTGCTTACTCTGTTCAATACAACGCTAACACTTACTTATATACACATTGCGCACCAACTCACCCCGGGATCGCCACTCCGGCCTCTTTTAGGCGGGCAATCTTGTATCTGAGGGTTCTCTGACTGATGCCGAGCCTTTCTGCAACACTCTTGCGGCTACCGTTTTCATCCCGCAGGGCGTCGAGAATCATCTGCTCCTCAACCGAGCGGAGATCGTCATTCAACCGCCCCACCGGCTTCTCGCCAACAGCGGGCTTGGCGCCCTGCACTTCCATCTCGAAGCTGAGATCATCGGGGCCTATATCGGTGCCGTTGCAGAGGATCAGTGCCCGCTGAATCACGTTGTCCAGTTCACGAACGTTACCCGGCCAGTTATGGCTGAGCAGGCGCTGTTCGGCCACCGCTAAAAACCGCGGTGCCTGCATGTTCTGCATGGTGCACTGTCGACGCAGCATGAACCTGGCCAGGGGCAGAATGTCACGGGTGCGCTCACGCAACGGGGGGAGATGAATCGGGAAGACGTTCAGCCGGTAGAAGAGATCCTCGCGAAAACGGCCGGCGGATACTTCTTCACGCAGGTTGCGGTTGGAGGTGGCCAGTACCCTCACGTCCAGGGGGATCACCTTGCTGCCACCGATGCGCTCGACTTCGCGCTCCTGCAGCACACGCAGTAACTTCGCCTGCAGACCGAGATCCATTTCCGAGATCTCATCGAGCAGCAATGTACCGCCCTGGGCCTGTTCGAATTTACCGGCCGCAGAGCTGTAAGCACCGGTATAAGCACCCTTCTCGTGGCCAAACAGCATGGCCTCCAGCATGTTGTCCGGAATAGCTGCACAGTTGATGGCAACGAAAGGCCCCTCCCTGCGTGATGAGTTGCGATGGATATAACGGGCGAAGACCTCCTTACCGGTACCGCTCTCGCCACCGATCATGACCGTCGTATCGGTGTTTGCAACCCGTCCCGCCAGTGCAAGCAGTTCCCGGGTGCGCAGATCGTCGGCGATGACCTCTTCATCCATGGACCCCCAGTCGACCACCGACTCTCTTACTTTCTCCAGCAGGGTCTCGGGCTCAAAGGGTTTTGCCAAGTAGTCCACCGCACCATCGCGCATGGCGGTTACCGCCTTTTCAATGTTGCCGTAGGCAGTCATCAGGAGTACGGGTACGGCCGGGTGATCGGCCTTTATCCGGTTCAGCAGTTCCTGTCCGTTCATGGGGCGCATCTGCACGTCACTGACCACCATGCCCACACTCTGCTGCTCCAGCACTTTGAGTGCGGCTTTGCCGTCACCAGCGCTGATGACTGAATAGCCCGCCAGGTCCAGCGTATCGCACAACGCCTCTCTCAGCGTCGGGTCGTCTTCAACAACGAGAACCGTTGCATTATTCATAAAGCACTCCTCGTCAAACCGTTCACTGCGTTGTTGCTGCTATCCAGTGCAGGAAAACTCAAAATAAAACTTGCACCACCACTCTTGCTGGCATCTACCTCGATCTCTCCCTGGTGGGCCAGGACAACAGACTGGACCACGGCGAGACCAAGCCCGGTGCCATCTGAACGGGTGGTGTAAAAAGGATCGAATATGCGTTGGCGGACATCGACGGGGATTCCGGGGCCGTTGTCCTCAAAGCGAATTTTTACATGCTGACCCTGGCGATAGGCTCTGATCACCAGTTTCACATCGTCTCCGCCATGTTCCAGGGCATTGATGGCCAGGTTTGCAAAGGCACCAATCAGTGCATCCTTGTTGCCACCGATGGGCGGCACGGATTCGATCTCGATGATCAGTTGGGCATTGGTACCCTGGTACTCGAACAGTGGTGTCAACGTCTGCCTCAGGTCACCTAGCAGCAGCGCGATATCCATCGGCTCAGGGGTATAGCGCTGGCCGCGGGCAAAGGACAACATGTCGTTGATCTGGCGCTCTATGTGCATGAGTCGGGTACGGCAGTGATCGGAAAAGCGCTTGCGCTGCTCTGGCGTGAGGTCATCACGTGCCAGGTGGGCGTTGTAGAGCAGTACCGATGAAAGTGGTGTTCTTACCTGGTGGGCCAGTTGGGCGGACATCTCACCCATGGCGCTGAGACGCTGCTGGCGCTCCACCCTGCTCTGCAGCTCACGGGTTTCGGTGATATCCAGCAACAACAGGATGCGTCCGGATTCAGGCAGTAATGACCGCTCCGTCAAGCTCACCAGACGACCGGACTTGAGGCGAATCTCGTCCCCCGGGCCGTGCCGGGTGAATTCATCTTCAGCCAATGTCTGCCAGTTTTGCGAGGTGTTGATCCGGGGGAATAACTTCTGGGCTGCAGGATTGAACTCCTGCACCCGTCCATCACCACCCACAACGATAACCGCAGCTGGCAATGTGTCGAGCAGCTTGGAGAGCCGGTTGGCCAGGCGTTCTTTCTCGGCGAGCTCAACCATCCGCTCGCTGCGAGCAGCGGCAAGCTCCTCGCTCAGCTTTGAAACTTTCAGCTCAAGTTGCTGATAGGAGTCGGCAAGCTGCTCGGAAACCTGGTTGAAAACCTGGAAGGCATCCTGGAGTTTTTGTCTCTCTGCGGGAATTCCGCTGCTCATCTGCACTTTTCACCACCATCGGTTTGCCCGTATTGGGCCGCTGACAGTACAGCAGCAAAAAGTGTTCCAGAATAATGATTTACTTAATTAACAATGAGTTACGAATAGATCATTAGAAGGACGTCAAATTCCCGACTACTCCTGGCCACGCTGTAAGCCATATTTCCGCAATTTTTCGACCAGGGTGGTACGGCGCATTTTCAGACGCTTGGCGGCATGAGCGACAACCCCGCCGGATTCATCCAGTGCCTGCCGGATCAGGTCCAGTTCCATGGCACTGAGATGGGCCTTGAGATCTATCCCCTCATGGGGCAGACGCGAGACATTGATTACAGATTGGGGCTCATCACCGGAGATGCTCACCTGGGGCAGCTCTTCAGATTGATCGGAGAGCGCGGTATAACCGGCCCTGAACTTCTCCGGCAGATCCTTGGCATCAACCACGCCATAGGGGAAGAGGATCGCAAGCCGTTCAATCAGATTGGCCAGTTCCCTCACGTTGCCCGGCCAGCGGTACTGGGTCAGGGCCATGACAGCGCCAGGGGTCAGCCGAACCGATCCCCTCTTCTCTTTCTCAATACGCGAGATCAGATCGTTGACCAGCACGGGGATATCCTCGGCACGGTCACGCAGCGGCGGCATCTCTATAGGGAACACATTCAGGCGATAGTAGAGATCCTCACGAAACTTCTCCTTCTGTATGGCCTCTTCCAGGTTGCGATGGGTCGCCGCAATGATTCTTACATTGCATCGCATGGTCTTGCTGCTTCCCACGCGTTCGAAGGTGCGCTCCTGTAACACACGCAATAGCTTGACCTGCATCGGCATACTCATATCACCGATCTCATCCAGGAACAGCGTACCCCCTTCGGCCAGTTCGAAACGGCCCTGGCGGGAACTGATGGCCCCGGTAAAGGCACCCTGTTCATGGCCGAACAGTTCACTCTCCAGGAGGTCTGCCGGTATGGCACCGCAGTTGACCGGCACGAAAGCCTTGCCGCGGCGCGATGAGTTGTAGTGGAGCTTGCGTGCCACCACCTCTTTGCCAGTACCGGATTCCCCGAGTACCAATACGGTGGCCTCGGTATCCGCCACCTGCTCTATCATCTTGTTGATGCGACGGGTTGCCCGGCTGTTGCCGGAGAGGCTTCGGAAGAGCTCCAGGGGGCGCAATCCACCCCGCTCGGCCATCTGGTGCTCATGGAAAAGCTGGGCCTTGTGGAGATGGTTGACCATGATCTCGTAGCGCGTGGGGAGTTGGAAGGCGCCGATATAGGGACTGCCGGACTCTTCCTCCAAGGTCTCGCCAGTGTTGCTGACCCTGAACAGCGCCGGCTTGGGATCGGCCTGTTCCACCATCTGAATCAGCTTTGACCGCTCGCTCTCGGGAACATCGGGTCCAACAATGACTGAAAAACAGGATTCCTCATCCTGCTTCTGCAGATGCTTCTTTACCTGGTTGATGCTGCCCGTGGAGTCAAAGTCGAAGCTCAGGAAACGAAAGATACTTCCCAGGTAATCGATCCGCTCTTCATCTCCATCCACCAACAGAACACAGCCGCCGTGCAACATATGGAATGTCCCGTCCTCTGTCTGTGCATCCATGTCTGGCGTATTACCCCTAATTCCTCCCAGGTTTATTTAATATTGTTATTTCTCACAGCTAGTTATACACCACATTACCCGCATGTCAAAATCGCGACACATGTAATATTTTTGACAAATTCCAGGCCGCCTAATCATCTTCCCTTTTCTGTTCCGCTCTCAACTGGGCAACCTGTCGGCGATGGTGTCTGAAGATCACTTTTTGAAGGAGATCCGTGAATCGCTCTCCCTGTTCGAGGAAGCTCGCAGTAATCCAGCGTCCCTCTTCATGGTCGGCAATCTCCTTGATCAAGACGGGCAGTTTCAGGGATTGGGGAAGGCGTGGGTCGATCGCCAGACTGATCCAGGCATGCTGCCCCACTTGCAGATCTGCCTCCCCCCCGGACCAACTCATGCCCATGGCGCCTAAACGCAAGCCGGAAGGCACTTCAACGTCTTCCTTCTGCTGAACCAAACCGGAGACCAGCTCCAGCAGCATGTCCAACTTCGCCTCCAGTCTCAGCAGTTCTGCTACACGATCATCATCTTCTTCGGATACCTCTTTGCGATGCTCATCCAGTGCGATCAGACACTGCAACAACCGCTCGTTACGAGCAGCAGCACGCGGCATGCCCTCGACAACCGATTGTTCAGATGCGACTTCGCATTTCAGTGGAAGCTTGGTTTCGAAAACCAGCCCATCACCCAGATACTCTTCCATAACCTCATCCATCTCCCGCAATATGACACGACTGTTACTGAATTTATCATGCAACTTGACATGGCGCCCCCACAGTCTTAGAAAGATAGGTGATTTAACAACCTAAGGCTCCCTCTTTTGAGCGACATTCCCACAAGTATGCTGTTTGGCGTACTTGCACTACTAATCTTATTCTCTGCGTTCTTTTCCGGCTCCGAAACGGCACTCATGACCTTGAACCGTTACCGGTTGCGGCATCTTGCAAAAGATGGCCATAAGGGCGCGGTTCGAGCCGAAAAACTGCTGCATCGCCCAGACCGGTTGATCGGACTGATTCTGCTTGGAAACAACTTCGTCAATATCCTTGCATCTTCCCTGGCGACGGTCATCGCTCTGCGCCTGGGCGGTGAAGGTGCAATTGCCATCGCTGCCGGGTTACTGACCCTGGTCATCCTGATATTTGCCGAGGTTGCACCCAAAACCCTGGCCGCGCTCCACCCGGAACGACTCGCCTTTCCGGCAGCATTTTTATATGCCCCCCTGCTCAAACTGCTCTACCCCCTGGTCTGGGTCGTCAATGGTATAGCCAACGCAGTCCTCAAGAGACTCGGCGTCTCCCCGGATGACTCGGAGGGCCAGATCCTCAGCCAGGAGGAGCTGCGTACCGTGGTGACGGAAGCAGGCGCCATGATCCCCAAGAAGCATCAAAAGATGCTGCTCAGTATCCTCGACCTTGAGAAGGCTGCTGTCGAGGACATCATGGTGCCACGCAACGAAGTCGACGGTATTGAATTAGAAGAGCCCATCGAGGATATCCTCAGACAGCTGCAGAATAGCCCCTACAGCCGCCTGCCCGTATTCAATGACGGCATCGACCACATTGTAGGCATGCTCCATATACGCAAGGCGATGTACGCTCTCACCCAAGGGGAGTTGACCAAGGAAATCATTCAGGAGGCGTGCGATCCCCCCTATTTCATTCCTGAAGGCACACCTCTCAACAAGCAGTTGCTCAATTTCCAGCGAAAAAGGGCACGCGTAGGCCTGGTGGTGGACGAATACGGTGATGTATTGGGACTGATCACCCTGGGAGATCTGCTGGAAGAGATTGTCGGCGAATTCACCACCGATCCCTCAGACAGCATTCAGGACGTCCAACCCCAAGAGGACGGCAGCTTTCTGGTTGCAGGCAACGCCAACGTAAAGGAGTTGGTGCGCACCTTACACTGGGAACTGCCAATCAATGGCCCGAGAACGATAAATGGACTGATTACCGAGTACCTGGAGGCTATACCGGAACCCGGCACCAGCCTGCTGCTCGAAGGCTATCCGGTTGAGATACTGCTGACCCAGGACAACGCCGTGCGTATGATCCGCATAGAGCCGGATAAACGTCGCAAAACGCGCAAAATCCCCACGAATTAAACTCCATTCAGGAAGACTTTTCCCTTATACTGGTAAGCTAGGTTGCATATTTTTGTCATCTGCCTATACTTTGGTAGGTAGAAAATGTGTTATAAATTGAGAAGTTATTAGCGTGACTTAAGTCACATTTTAAATTGCGACTAATTTCTAACACGAATAAACCCAGAGTCACCGCATCACGCTGAACACCCTGAATGGTTACGGATCGGCACTGCCCACGGAAAGTTCGAATGGCCAAGTTGACAGTTTTTTACAAGAGCCGCGCTTTGGACGTTCACCACCTCGGTGAAGGAGAAACCCTTATTGGCCGCAGCAGCGACTGCGATCTGCAGATCGACAGCCCCGCAATAGCCTATGAACATGCGCTGATCTGACGTGAGGGTGACAGTTACATTGTGAAACCGGCACAGAGCGTGCTGGTGAACAACTACCCAATCGAGAAGCATACCCTTACCCATGGTGACCTGATCAAGGTGGGAAAACACGTCCTCGGTTTCTCCAAGAGCGCTATTACCATTGATTTCCCAAGACCTTCCCCAACGCCGGAAGTCAGCGTAGCGAAGAAGGACATCGAGAGTGGCCCCAACCTGGAGCGCATCGTCAGCACCATCGACACCCTGCCCACCGGTTGCATCCAGGTACTCACTGGAGAACACATCGGTAAAATTCTCCGCCTGCAGCGCTCACTGATGCGCCTGGGTATCCGGGGAGACGAGTGCGCTGTCATTGCACATCGAAGCGATGGCTACTACATCTCTCACCTTGAAGGCGATACACCGCCATTGATCAACGGCACCTCCATCGGGCAACGCAGCATCAAGCTCGAAGAGGGCTGCACCATACAGCTGGGTGCAATCACCATGCGTTTTCACGAGAACGCCATCAACCAGGCGGAAGCGAGCTAGGGACCGGCTTTTCGCTTATACTTCCCCCCAATAAGCAACGACGGATTGCAGGGAGAGTTCCATGACCAGTGAACAGATCGAGGAGCGACGCAATTTCACCAGACTGCTCTTTGATGCCCCTGTTATCATCTCTTACCAGGACCAAACCACAGAATCCAGGTTGATCGATATCTCCCTGAAAGGTGCATTGGTGGCAAGATCCGAAAACTATGCCATCGACACAGACGCTCCTGTCACCCTTGAGATCTCGCTGCCTGGCAGCGAAATCCGCATCCGTATGCCCACCCTCCTGGCGCACACACAAAATAACAGCATGGGGTTTCGCTGCACCCACATCGATATGGAGAGCGTCGGCCATCTCAGGCGATTGATCGAGTTGAACCTCGGTGAACCCGACCTGCTGGAACGGGAACTGGCCGCCCTGGGCTAAACCGATTATCAGAACGCCCTCTCCCAAATACTGGAAGTCGCAACCCGGCAATTAAAAAAGGCTTACCGAGCACCGGTAAATCTTTGTATGTGTTGAACCATCTGTCCCAGCTGGGTGGGTCCGGATCAGTTTTTGGCCTGCATCGCGTCCTTGCTCGGCACTTCCACCCGCTGGCTGGCATCTCTCCAGCCGTTGTAACCCGCACGGTAGTAATAGATCCGGCTGTAGCCCCACTCGACCGCCTGTTGCGCCGCCTGCGAGCTCATCATGCAATCCTTGCCACGACAATGCAGAATCACCGAATCGTCGGGACTGGCGGTTGAACTTTCCGCCAGGAAGGGGAAGGCTGACCGCGCCTGGAATCCGCCCTGCCTGATACATGAACTCGGGACGCACGTCCACGAAGGGAACGCCTTCGGCAAGTAGCTGCTGCGCTGTCGCCGTATCAACAAAGGTGGTACCCGCAACCGAAGCTGGGGCCGGGCCATCCAGTTCGTCTGCCGCTACTGTCACCCCTGGCAACAGAATTAACAGGGGCAGTACAACTGTCTTCAACAGGTCTTGCAGCCGGTGCATGTTTTCCCACCAATATTAATAAATGATCATTTTTACGTTTCAGGGTCCAAAGTGAACCACAACCCAGACCCGATAGGCTTGACCTTGGTCAAATTGCGTTGTTGAGGCCCATTCACACAGACCTGGTTTTCGGCTCTTCAGATTGACCTGGAAAGACAGGAGAAATATCAAAAGATGTGAAAAACTCTAAACGGGGAAAAGTTGTTCAGAACACATCCAGGATATCCGGCAGGCGTTCCACGGCTATCACCTCGAGACCCGATATCGATTTTTTAGGCGCATTCTTGCGCGGCACCACTGCCCTGCTGAATCCATGCTTGGCCGCCTCTTTCAAGCGATCCTGGCCGTTGGGTACCGGACGGATCTCTCCGGCAAGGCCCACCTCACCAAACGCCACCAGGTCCCTCGGGATGGTCCTGTCCCTGAAACTGGAGAGCACCGACAGCAGGACAGTGAGATCGGCCGCGGTCTCGGTGATCCTGACACCACCGACCACGTTGACGTAGACATCCTGGTCGAACATGGCAATACCGCAGTGGCGGTGCAGTACCGCCAACAGCATGGAGAGACGGTTTTGCTCCAGGCCAAGGGTGACACGGCGTGGATTGGCCAGGGGGCTCTCATCCACCAGTGCCTGCACCTCCACCAGCAGAGGACGGCTGCCTTCGCGGGTAACCAGGATGCTGCTGCCGGAGACATCCTCGTCGCCGTGGCGGGAGAGAAAAATCGCTGAAGGATTGCTCACCTCCTTCAGCCCCTTGTCGGTCATGGCAAAGACGCCCAGCTCGTTCACGGCACCGAAACGGTTCTTTATGGTTCTGATCAGCCGGAACTGTGAACCGGAGTCCCCTTCAAAGTAGAGCACCGTATCCACCATGTGCTCCAACACCCGCGGGCCGGCGAGCGCCCCTTCCTTGGTGACGTGGCCCACGAGAATCACCGCGGTGCCGGTTTGCTTGGCGAAACGCACCAGTTGGGCCGCTGACTCCCGCACTTGGGCCACAGAGCCGGGAGCAGACTGGAGCTGCTCAGTGTAGATGGTCTGGATGGAGTCGATCACCATCACCGCCGGCCGGTCCTGCCCCGCAACGGCCAGCACACGCTCCACGCAAGTCTCGGAGAGCAGTCTCAGGTTCTCCCTGGGGAGACCAAGCCGGTGGGCACGCAGGCTGATCTGCTCCGGCGACTCTTCACCACTGACATAGAGCGTTGAGAGCCGGCTTGAGAAATCAGCCAGTGTCTGGATCAACAGGGTGGACTTGCCGATACCGGGATCACCACCAATCAGCACAACGGAGCCTGGCACCAAGCCGCCGCCCAACACACGGTCGAGCTCACCTGTACCCGTAGGCTCACCACTTCGTACCTCTGCTTCCACCTCGGCGAGAGAGCGTACCCTGCTCTGGTTGGCATCCCCCGCATAACCGCCGAAACGGCTGCTGCGATTGCCTACCGGCGCAGCCACAGCCTCCTCCAGGGTGTTCCAGGCCTGGCAGTCGGGACACTGCCCTGCCCACTTGGGAAACTGCCCCCCACAGGATGTGCAGCTGTAGATACTCTTAGTGCTCTTGGCCATCGACTTCCTCAAACCTTACCCGCCGGGTGACACCGCAAAACAATTCATAGGCAATAGTACCGGCAGCCCGGGCGATCTCATCCGCGGGCAGTCCCTCCCCCCAGAGTGTCACCGTATCACCTACTTCCGTATCGGGCTGGCTACGCAGATCCAGGGTGATCATGTCCATTGAGACGCGTCCCACCAAGGGCACGCGCTTGCCGTTAACCAATACCGGGGTACCGGATGGGGCGTGCCGGGGATAACCGTCACCGTAGCCAATGGCCGCCACCCCTACCGGCATCGCCTCCGGGCAGCACCAGGTGCCACCGTATCCAATGGACGATCCCTCGGGTAGATGGTTTACTGCCATCAGCCGGGTCTCCAGGGTCATTACGGGCCGCAGGCCGTCCTGCTCTGCAGAACCGTTAAGAAAAGGCGATGCGCCGTAAAGCATGATGCCGGGCCTGACCCAATCACCGTGAGCATTTGGCCAGCCCAGTGTAGATGCCGAATTGGCAATACTGGTTTGGACTCCCAGTCGTTCAGCCACTGGATTGAAACGTTCCAATTGGGCAATGGTTGCGTTGTCGGAAATATCATCCGCATTGGCCATGTGAGTCACCAGGCGAACCTCGCCCTGCACCGAGGGCAGTTCAGACAACCGTTGCCAGACAGTCTCCGCCTCCCCTGGCAGAAAACCGAGGCGATGCATGCCGCTGTCCACCTTTAGCCAGCAAGTGACGGGACGGGCGCTGTCGTGGTTTTCCAACAGGGTCACCTGGCTGTGATGATGCACCATCAACTCCAGGTTGCTGTCAGACCCATCACTGAGCTCTTGTGCAGTCCTTGCACCACCTAACACCATGATGGGCTTATCGATGCCTGCACTGCGCAACTCGATCCCTTCACTGACCCTGGCCACCGCGAAGGCATCCGCCTCGGCCAACCCCTTGGCCGCACGCAATACACCATGCCCGTAACCATTGGACTTGACCACCGCGATCACGCGACTCGCTGGAGCGGCGCTGCGAGCGCGCCGAAGGTTGTGGGCAAGTGCTGAGAGGTCGATAAGGGCGCGGGGACCCATCAATAGTCGTCCCTGTAGACGTCGTCGATGTAGTTCTCGAACTTGGTGTAGCGACCCAGGAAGGTGAGCTTGACGGTACCGATGGGACCGTTACGCTGCTTGCCGATGATGATCTCCGCCATCCCCTTGTCCGGACTGTCCTCGTTGTAGACCTCGTCACGGTAGATGAAGACCACGATATCCGCATCCTGCTCGATGGCGCCTGATTCACGCAGGTCCGACATGATGGGACGCTTGTTGGTGCGCTGTTCCAGGCTGCGGTTGAGCTGGGAGAGTGCGATCACCGGTACGTTGAGCTCCTTGGCCAGTGCCTTGAGGGAGCGGGAGATCAACGAGATTTCGTTGGTACGATTTTCAGTCGCGCCGGGCGCCTGCATCAGCTGCAGGTAATCGATGATGATCAGGCCCAGTTCGCCGTGTTCGCGCATCAGGCGCCTGGACCTGGCGCGCACCTCGGTGGGACTGAGGGCCGGTGTGTCGTCGATGAACAGTTTCGCTTCCGCCAGGATACTCACGGCTGAGGTGAGACGGGGCCACTCGTCATCTTCCAGTTTACCGGTACGCACGCGGTGCTGATCGATACGGCCCAGGGAGGACATCATGCGCATGGAGAGCGCCTCGCCGGGCATCTCCATACTGAACACCGCAACTGGCTTGCCGCTGTTGATAGCGACATTCTCGGCGATGTTCATTGAAAAGGTGGTTTTACCCATGGAGGGGCGACCGGCGACGATGATCAGGTCGGCGGGCTGGAGCCCCGAGGTCATACCATCGAAGTCGACGAAGCCGGTGCTGAGGCCGGTGATGGGCTCATCCTGTTCAAACAGGGTCTCGATACGATCCACGGCCTTGGTGAGCAGGTTCTTGATGGACTCGAATCCACCCTTGCCGCGGCTTCCCTGCTCGGCGATCTCGAATACCTTGCACTCCGCATCATCGAGCAGTTCGGTACTCTTCCGCCCTTCAGGCTGAAAACCGCTGTCGGCAATGTCGGTACCCACAGAAATCAACTGGCGCATCACCGAGTGTTCGCGTACGATCTCGGCATAGGCCCTGATGTTGGCTGCACTGGGGGTATCCTTGGCCAGGCTGCCAAGGTAGGCCAGACCACCGGCATCCTCGAGCTGACCGTGACGCTCCAACTCTTCTGACAGGGTGATCACGTCGAAGGGCTGGCTCTGTTCCGCAAGGGACTCGACAGCCCGAAACACCAGGCGGTGCTCCCTGCGGTAGAAATCCACCTCTGAGACCTTCCCGCCGATCTGATCCCATGCAGAGTTGTCCAGCATCAACCCGCCGAGTACCGACTGTTCCGCCTGGATTGAATGGGGCGGCACACGCAACGAATCCGTAACCTGATTGCCAAAGGGTGCTTCAGAGGGGAAAGCCGGTTCTTGCATTGAAATCCAAATAGGTTGGTGTTTATCCGAAGTAGAAAGGATAAGTGAAAAACAGTTTACAGGACAAGCGAGTCTTCGACCTCGTGAAAGATTTTGGGACATCCAAGTCCCCAAAATCGACTCGGCCTTCGACAACCTATTAGTGCCCCGGACGTCCTGG
>NZ_MPRJ01000003.1 GCF_002020805.1 Solemya velesiana gill symbiont
GGGCAAAAAAGTTCGGTTGCATAGTCTGTGTACTGTGATTGAAAAGTTGTGTGTGTGTTATTATCGCAGATTAAGGTGGGTTTTTAGAGATTCCCTTAAGTATTGGTAGCCAGTAATCACGCAGATCCTCATCCTGTATCAGTTCATTCTTTTTTATGAACATGAATAGTTGCTTGATGGCGATATGCAATTCAATCTGTGTGATGAAATCCGGCTCTTGACCCGTGTTGATGTACTCTTGGAACAGGGTAACGGAGTAGTCATGGCTAGCACCGTCTTGTTCCAAGTTGCGGGCTGGAATCTTTTGTTCGTTGCCGATCTCCAGGATGCGCAGAATATAGGGCTTGATCGTTAGATACTTGTAATTTGATCTGAGCTCGAGAAACAGATCGCTCAGTTCACTGTTCAGTGCAATACAGTGTTTGATGGGGAAGTTGCTGAAGGGTTGCAGGGTTTTAATAATTGCGGTCAGTCCCTTTTTGACCCTGATCAGATCCTCCTTGTAATGTGTAACGAGATTCTCTGTGAGCCGTACTTCCTCTCCGGATTCACTGTTTTTCCTTACATTGACGATAAAATCGCCCGGAAAATGTGTCTCCAGGTAGATTCCGCAAGAGGGAAATTGTAACGCTGTTTCAGCCGATCACCGATTTCGAAAAAATTCTCATCGGAATGCTTGCCCCTGTTTATGGTATTCGCCAGTGAAATTTCAGTTAGCAGTGCCTTTGTAACGCCGTGCAGGCTGGTGACGGATGGTTTTATCCTCCTGGCGTTTAGAAGTTTTCTGTAGATGCGCTGAAAACCAGGTTTGTTCTTGTACTCGTTGATGGTATTGATTGTGCCGCTTACATCTCTCTTGAGGTAGAGACGGCTCAATTCTTTAATGAACTCTTGGGGTTCCATGTCCATCGGTTGGATATCGCCTGGTACGGGGGATTTAATTTCACGACTGTAACCATAATCCGCTTATCGGATATTCGCAACCAGTAACATCTGTTCCAGGTGCGACTAAGGGAGGTACGTCACATTGCTCCAATCAGAGGTAGAAAAAATATTCCCATGAGGAGAAAGTAAATTGTGATTATATATAGTTGTGGAGTTATTCGGCCCGGTAGGTGAATAAGATCGCCAGGAAGGAGGGCAGGGCAATAGCCCCAGGGAAATTGATGGAAATGCTATATCAGTAAGGGAGTTACACCATGAAAATCTTTATCAGCAGAGTGCCGGAGAATACCACTCGCAAGGATCTGGAGAAGTTCATTCGTGATGGAATGAACGGTGGAATGAGGAAAATTCCACTATTCAATGCGGCTTCGAATATTCGTTGTCGTCTGGTGAGAATCACCGATGATCACACAGGGCTCGAGGAGTTGCATGGATTTGCTATTATCGAGACCAGTAAGCCTGCTGAATATGTCACTGAACGGCTGACCGGAAAGAAGCTTTGCGGTAAACCGGTTTCTGTTCATGAATACCGTCGCCGTACCTCGAAATAGGAGCGTAGATCCCTTGACACCTATCCCGGTGCTTTGAAGACATTAGAGCGCAGGGAGACTGATCGGCGCCGTTACCAACTCACCGTGGAACCACTGACTGCGCCACAGGCAAATGGGGTGGCGGGTTTCAATAAAGTTCACGGCTGAATTTCCCTAGTCAGACCCAACAAGAGCGAAATGGCTTTACTACGTATAAAAATAGGAATATAATTAATCTGTTTTGGGTGTGCTATGTGTCACATCAACACCCATATATGTTCCGTACACTTAATATCTGTCTCCAGGCACAAAGAGCCAACTGAAAACGAAACTTGAGATTGGGGCTAAAAAACAGAGTCTCATGGAAATCCCAGTAGGTATGACTGTGGTCGATGAAACTCTTGAGCATCATAAAGTATGGGGAAGCAGGGAGGGTACTTTCGGTTATGCAAGACTTGGCGTCGAATGCACCATCTGATAGTGAAATCAATATTGTCCTCTCATCGGATGATCAATATGTTCACTATTTGCTGATCGCGATACAGAGCATTGTCAGGCATACGAAGTATGCAAACGATCTATGCTTCTATATCCTGGATGGTGGATTGAGTGCAGAGTCTATTAAAAGCATTGCCGACTATGCAGCTTTACACGAACTGGAAGTGCATATCGTTCGCTCTGACCCCAACAGGTTTCAAGGCATTATCTTGCCCTCTTATCTGACAAAGGCATGTCTTTACCGGGTATTGATCCCGGAACTTCTTGGTAATGTTGACAAGGTTATCTATATAGATTGCGACCTGCTTTTTATGAGGGATATTGCTGATTTGTGGGGTATCAACCTGGGAGATCATGCCTTGGGGGCCGTAGAAGACCCCTGGGGAGCAAAAAATAATTTAATCATAGCTCGGCCCTATAACAAGATTTATTTTAACTCTGGTGTCCTATTGATGAATTTGAAGAAATTCAGAGCCCGGGGATATACAAGAAAGATACTCTCTTTTCTGGAAGATAATAACGGCAGGCTGCCAACCTTGGATCAAGATGCGTTGAATGCAGTCGTAGGAGATGATTCTATGATCATCCCACTTAAATGGAACGTCATATCAAGAGCTTTTGAAAAGAAGGACGTATATCTATACAGGATGTATGCAAAGGGAGAGATTATCAGTGCATTGAAAGCACCTGGAATCATCCACTTTACTGGAAAGAACAAGCCATGGATGAGAAGCTGTGTTCATCCCCATAGCCATACATACAGACGGAATCTCAGGCAACCTTTGATCGACTTCCCCCATGAGAATGGGTTATTGCACAAAGCAAAAAAAGGGATCAAGACCGTTCAGTACTTTCTGATCAGAAAGGTTAATTATCTTCTGTTTTATTTTAAAATCCCCCAGTCTCAGGAGCATTGACAGTCTGTAGCCAGTTGGGTTGGCTAGTCCACTCACTGTTTCAAATCATTCACCATACCCCGCCCTTGTTGAGGGGCTCCCGCTTCCTAATTGATGCCATATCTGTCCCTCACTGTGACCAGATTGCGACAAACAAGGATTTTTCGCGGATTTCGATGAAAGAAAATCAGGTTATACCCGGTCTGCTGGTGGGTAAGATATTGATTTTCTTAAGATGTTAAATGGCGCCCCTGACACGATTCGAACGTGTGACCTTCCGCTTAGGAGGCGGATGCTCTATCCTGCTGAGCTACAGGGGCGATGAGAGAGGTGCCTTGTTAGTCCTGATTTTAGTTGCAAATGATGCAATCTCAGGAACTTCAGGCAAAAAACCATTTTAGCATCTGTTCCCGGTGTTCTGCCAACCTTGCCGTGAAGGCTGTTGCTGAATACCATAGGCCCATGATTACTGCTGTTTGAATCCATGTTAGATACCGCACACCTTTTATTTCCAACAACATTCCCCGATATATCCCGTGCCCAACTGGAAACCCTCCAGGTCAACTTGGGTTATCTCTGCAACCAGACATGTCAGCACTGCCATGTCAATGCAGGGCCAAAACGTACGGAGCTGATGCAGAAAGAGACCATTGATCAGCTGTTGGCGTATATCGATACACACGAGATCTCTGCTATTGATCTCACCGGGGGGGCGCCTGAGTTAAATCCCGAATTTCGCTACCTGGTAAGCGAGGCGCGTCAACGTGGGGTTCGCGTCATAGACAGGTGCAACCTGACGGTCCTCGAGGAGGAGGCGCAGGAGGACCTGGCGGCGTTCCTTGCTGAACAGCGGGTGGAGGTGGTGGCCTCGTTGCCCTGTTATCTCAAAGATAACGTTGATAACCAGCGGGGCAAGGGGGTATTCGAGACGAGTATTGCCGGCCTCAAGCGATTGAATGCCCTGGGTTATGGGCAGGATGGAAGCGGCCTGTTACTCAACCTCGTATTCAACCCGCAAGGGGCGACCCTGCCACCTGCCCAAACCGCCCTGGAGGCGGACTACAAGAAACAGCTCTGGGAGAGTTATGGCGTTCGCTTCAATCAGCTCTTTACAATCACCAATATGCCCATCAGCCGGTTCGGCAGCATGCTGCTGTCCAAGGGCGAGTTCAAGCCCTACATGCAGCTGCTGAAGGCGTCATACAGCAGTTGTAACCTGGCTACCGTGATGTGTCGCAGTCTCATCAGTGTGGACTGGCGGGGCTATGTCTATGACTGCGATTTCAACCAGATGTTGGGGATGCACCTGGAGACAGACTCAAACGAGCGCCCCCATATTTCCGACTTGATGGACATTGACCTGCAGCGGCTGCCCATCAGGACCGGAGAGCACTGCTATGGCTGTACGGCGGGGCAGGGAAGCAGTTGCGGAGGAGCGCTGGGGGAATGAGCGCTGATCGCCTTTCGGTGGTGATACCCTGTGTCGATGAAGGGGGTGTTATAGAGCGACTGCTTGATAGCCTGCAACCGCTGCGCAAGGCGGGTCATGAACTGATCCTGGTGGATGGCGGTAGTACCGACTCCACGGTCGCGTTGGCTGCGCCCCATGTAGATCATCTCATCGATGCACCCAGGGGCAGGGCCAGACAGATGAATGCGGGTGCGCACATCGCATCAGGAGATATTCTGTGGTTTCTGCATGCAGACAGTACTGTCAGTTGTGATGCTGTGGAGCTTATCGTGAAGGGATTGACTTCAGTGGAGTGTTGCTGGGGTCGATTCGATGTCTCGTTGTCCGGCCATCACCCACTGCTGCGTGTTGTCGAGTTTATGATGAACTGGCGTTCCCGCCTCACGGGTATTGCGACAGGGGATCAGGGGATCTTTGTGAGGCGGCATGCATTTTTCACTGTAGGTGGTTTCCCCGATATCGCCCTGATGGAGGATATAGCCTTGAGTCGCCGGCTCAAGCGCCTGTCCAGGCCCCATTGCCTGAGGCAACGTATCGGAACATCCAGCAGGCGCTGGGAGAAACAGGGCGTTGTTGTCACCATATTCCGCATGTGGTGGCTGCGCCTCGCTTTTGCACTGGGGGCCGATCCCGACAAACTGGCCCGTCAATACCATCAATGCAGTTCCCCGATTCAAGACTCCTGATTTTTGCCAAGGCACCCATCGCCGGGTTGGCTAAAACACGGCTGGCGCCTGCCCTTGGTCATGAAGGGGCGGCTGATTTCTATGCGGGTCTGTTGCATGAGACAGTCAGTAAATTTTCGGCATGTGAAATTGCCCCTATAGCATGCTGGTGTGCCCCCAATACCGATCATCCTCTTTTCAATTCCTTTCGGCGCGAACACGGTATTACCCTGGAGGTGCAGAAGGGGCGGGATCTTGGGGAACGGATGGCCACGGCAGCCGCCACAGCGTTGGAGAAATCGACTTCGGTTGTACTGATCGGCGGTGATTGTCCTCTGCTCACCCCAGGGCATTTGGAACAGGCCCTGCTATGGCTGGAGGGAGGGGCGGATGCTGTGCTGGGTCCCGCAGAGGATGGCGGTTACGTCCTGCTTGGCCTGAGTCGTTTCGATGAGCATCTGTTTCAGGATATTTCGTGGGGGGAGAGCGAGGTGCTGGAGACAACGCGCAGCCGACTGTCTGATCTCGGCTGGTCCTGGCAGGAGCTGGATACACTCTGGGATGTTGACCGGCCGGAAGACCTGGTGCGTTACCGTAACGAGGTGGCTATAGAGTCTAACCGCCCCTGAGGCGTTTCAATTGTGCCCGTTCAAGCTGGTTGATCAGTTTGTTGATCTTTCTCTTGGATTCCCTGTCCAGGTTCTTGAAGCACCCGCCGAGCCGGCATTTTCTCCGGTACTGGGGTTTGCTGGTAAAACGGATTTCCAGTGAGAAGACTGCATCGCCCTCTTCATAAGGTAATAGTGCAGGAGGGGAGTGTGTCGCCCTGTCGCAGGTATACCGCCTCATCCAGTACGATTCCGGCTCCGCTTTCGGAGAGATCACTCAAGTAACCACTGAGAATCTGTTCAATGCTGCCTGCACGACGTCCTTCAAAAGGGATCTGTACCCCGGTTGTGGGAACCCTGTGGTGTTCGCGTCGCTGCAGGTAGAACAGTTTTTCCGGGAGCGACATTTTATAGAATAGGATCCCCTCGTGGATACCGTGATCTATGAGCTCCGTTTCGAAGCTTAACTCCACGCCGTGGAGGTAGCCAAAGAGCCGAACGCTCTTCTCATCCAGCAGGAGTTCGTGGCTCTGCTTTGGCGTGATTTCATCCAGGATGATGTAGCGATTTCCCTCCTCTTCCTTGACCTTGAGGATGGCGGTGTTGAAGGGGTGGCTGTGGGATTTGAAGCTGGCGTTGAATAACGTGTGTGATTTACTGGCCTGGCCCAGGATTGAAGCAATCCGCCCGGCGTTGGTAATAAAGTGACCGTCGGCATCCTGGGTCTGTTTGGTCTTTTTATTTTTTAAGCGATGTAGTGCCTTGAACATGTTTTGACTGCTGCGGATCAGGTTTTCAGGGTGCTTTGTAGCGCAATTGCTATACCTTGGCCAGGGGGTCGGTGGAGGCGTCTCTTCGCTCTTCGCCCCCCGGACCGTAGGTATCACCATCATGCTGTTTGCCGCTCAGTATATCCAAGGCCTGGCGAGTATGTCTCTGTCCCACGTTAACCATGCCACCGTTTATGGCGTTTTGCTGATGCAAGGCTACGGCAAGTTCTTGAAGCTCCAGCCAGAGTTTCCCGGCTGTACTGCCAGGTGGGAGATTATCGAGTATCGTGCTGCTTTGCTCCTGCCTGGAGCCTAGAAACCGTTCACGCTCTATATCGTGTTGCTGCATTTGGTGCAGCACGGTCTCTTTATCCCGGGCTACTGCCAGTATCTGATCAGGTTTCCCGCTGGAAAGGGATTTATATTCCCGTTCCAGCAGCTGTTTCAGTTGCTTGGCTGTTGCCACTTCTGCTGAAAGGATATTTGCGAGAATTTGCTGTTGGTCTTCAGGTAGTGTCATGGGCAGCTATTTTTGTTCGCTGATCAGGGCGAAGTTTTTTTCCTGTTCGACAAGATTGTCAGCCGCTGTCTGGGGCTCAAAGTGGAAGCTGCCGGTTGCCAATGAACGCTGGACACTGGAGACAAGCTGGGCATCTACAATCGGAAGGCTCGCCAACCGGGCTTCAAGTTCCTGGAGCTTTGAGGCGGAGCCGGTCAGGGTAACCTTGTCGTCACCACCCGAAACGCTCGATTCGGATTGGCTTTGAGAGGAGGTGCTGCTCACGGAACCGGTTTGGTTCTGCTTTCTTGTGTCCTGAATGGGGCTGTCTGATAGACTTTTAATATCCATTGCTAAGACTCACCTTTCGATAGGTTCCTGACTTCATTAGCGGCTGTTAATTGTGAAAACTTTAATTTGGTCAGACTATTTTACACCTGAATCGGGGAAATCAGGACCTGTGTCACAATTGCTTTTTGACTCAAAGAGATACCTCAACAAGGTCTGATCCGACCACAATACCTTCGATTTTGCGCTCAGAGCTCAAATTTTTCACCTGCACACGCTCTCCAACCGCACCGCTGGAGAGGGCCTTTCCTTTCATTCGTACTTGTATTCCCCCCGTTTTTGCAAGAATTGTGACCAGAGAGCCTTTCTTGATGGCGTTGGCAGCGACCAATTGGCTGGGTAGCAGTACCTGGTTTGCCTGGGTGGTGCGCTTTACGATTTTACCCACCACCTCTGCAGGGGTTTTGAAATAGCCGCGATGCAGACGGGAAATATCCTTATCTTTCAATTGGATATCCGCTTGTCCCACGGTGCTGCCTCGCTGCAGTTGGTGTGTGGTTACCAGGATTGGCACGTACTGGGATACTGTGACTGGTACATAAATGGTCCAGGGTTTGCTGCCGGTGCAGCGCACTCCCACGGTTTGCCGGTTGCTGCTCTGCCTTCCCGGGGGAGCGAAGGTTTCAAGCGCCTGCTCACAACGGTGAAGCCTGAGACGCTTGTCGAGCATGCCGACCTTGATTTCGATACGTGCATCAGATTCGGGGGCGCTGGTCTCAGCGTGTGCTCTGACCGATTCCCGTATGCTGTCATGGGATTGAAGGTCAGCTGCACGTATCTCCCCCTGTGTAGATAAACTCAAGACTACAAAAGAGAAGAGCATGCCTAGCCATGCGAACCTTCGAGGCCCGTGACTGACTGATGTGACGGTCATTTGACGTTGTGTGGTCATGACAGGAAATATGCAATCAATGTGCCTATTCCATTTAAACCAGGGATGATGGACTCACATATTCACCTAACTCTATGAAATTACATAAGCTATAGTGGATTACACAGTGGTTGGATTGGTTGCAGGGAAATAGGCACTTTATGGCGGGAATTCTAGATAACGTCGATCAGCGCACGAAACTTGCCGGGCAGAACCGCCTGGAGCTTCTGCTATTCAGCCTGGGAGGGCAGGAGCGTTATGGCATTAACGTATTTAAAGTGCACGAGGTAATCCGCACCCCCGAATCACTCTCTCGCGTGCCTGGCGCTCACCCTGCAGTCAAAGGGCTGGCCACCATACGTGGTAATGCGGTCACCATTATCGATTTGAGGATGGCGATTGGTCATGAGCCCCTGGAAGATGCATCAGGCCGATTCGTGATCGTTACCGAATACAATCGCCAGACCCTGGGCTTCATGGTTCCGGCAGTGGAGCATATTGCAAACCTGAGCTGGGAAGAGGTGGAAGCTGCGCCGACGCGACAGGGAGAGAGCTACGTCACTGCCGTTGCCCACATCAAGGAAGAACTGGTCGAGATTATCGATGTGGAGCGGATTCTCCAGGAGATCATCGGTGTATCAGAGGAGATCACCGAAGCGATCGATGAGACCGGCCTTTCAACAGGTCAGCCAAAGCTGGTGATGGTGGTGGATGATTCCACTGTTGCCCGTAACCAGGTTAAACGGGTGCTCGATCAGTTGGGAGTGGACTCAATACTTTGTGATGACGGCAAACAGGCGTTGGAGCAACTCAAGAGTTGGGTTGACGAAGGTATAGATCCGGGGCAGAAACTGTCCATGGCGATCTCGGATATCGAAATGCCCCGCATGGATGGCTATACACTGACCACAGAGATCAGGAATGACCCGGCACTGGCTTCTCTCTATATTGTTCTCCACTCTTCCCTGAGCGGTATGTTCAATCAGGCAATGGTTCAAACGGTTGGAGCGGACCGGTTTCTCCCGAAGTATGACCCTAATGAGCTGGCAAAGACCATAACTGAGCGTATCGGGCAGCAGGTATTGGCACAGGATTCTGAGTCGTGATTACAGCGGTAAACAAGGCAACGGAATGATGGAAGGCAGGGCCGCAGAAGGCCAGCATTTCGCCCCTAGGGATTACCAGGCATTTCAGCAGTTTCTTGAGCAAGCCTGCGGTATTGTGCTGGGCAGTGATAAAGAGTACCTGGTGGCGAGCAGACTCTCAGGATTGATGCAGGAGCGGGGGCTTGTGGGCATGGGAGAACTGCTTCAGCAGCTCGAGTCGGGGGCATCGGCCAACCTAAAAGCTGCTGTGATAGATGCCATGACCACCAACGAAACCTTCTGGTTTCGTGACAAGCCGCATTTTCAGATGCTTGAACATAAGATCCTTCCTGAAATTGCTGCAACTCCGGGGCATCGCTTGCGTATCTGGTCCGCCGCCTGCTCCTCTGGTCAGGAGCCATACTCGATCAGTATGACCGTAGAGGAATTCAAACAGATCAACCCCACCTCCTTTACTGGAGGGGTGGATATCATGGCGACGGATATATCTCGAACCATGCTCGAGACGGCCAGGAAAGGGGTGTACTGCGGATTCTCTGCAGCCAGGGGACTCGACGACCAACAGCGTAATAGTTTTTTTGAAGACAAAGGGCAGTGCCTTGGAGTGCGGGATGAACTCAAGTGTCACGTCGCTTTCCGGGAACTCAATCTGACTAGGGGCTACGGGACGCTGGGTCGGTTCGACATCATATTCTGCCGCAATGTACTGATCTATTTTTCACCTGAACAGAAAAAGGCCATTCTCGAGCGCTTCACCAGCAGCCTCAACCCGGGGGGCTATCTGTTCCTCGGCTCCACCGAATCACTTTCCGCATACTCCGACCAGTTTGAAATGGTGAAGGAGCAGGGCGGAATCGCCTACCGACTTCGCTGAATCCACTTTTTCGTGACCTTGCCCGGATGGCCATTGCCGCCCTCCCGGTTTTTGCTTGCCGCTTTTCGCCTCAAGGCGCGACCATATCTTAAAAATATCAAGAAAGAACAAATACTTATAAATATGGTATGAACATTGCTTTATGTGGATTGAGAGCAACTCACTGGAGCAGATGAAATGAAACTTGATGGTGCTTTCGGAATTCATGCACAGGCCCTGCAGCTGAAGGCGCGTCGTGCTGAAGTAATTGCCGGGAACATTGCCAATGCCGATACCCCAGGCTACAAGGCGCGGGATTTTGATTTCCGCGCCCTGCTGAACCGGGAGATGGGGCAGCCCGTACGGATGTACACCACCCATCAAAACCACATGCAGATGGAGCCTGGAACCATCCCCCCCAGCCAGATGAGTTACAGAATTCCAAGTCAGCCGAGCCTGGACGGGAACACCGTGGACAGCCAGATAGAGCATGCGGCATATGCTGAAAACGCACTTGAGTACCAAGCCAGTCTCAGATTTTTGAATGGTGCAGTTTCCAAGCTCAGGCTTGCAATCAAGGGGCAATCATAATGTCGATGTTCAAGATTTTTGATACCGCTGCATCGGGCATGAGTGCGCAGTCTCTGAGACTCAACCTGATCTCCAGCAACCTGGCCAACGTGGACAGCATCAGCAGCAGCATCGAGCAGACCTACCGTGCACGCCAGCCGGTATTTGCCGCGCTGCTGGATGATATGAACCCCGACAATCCCGCAGTAGGCGTTCGTATGAAGGGGGTGGTCGAGAGCCAGGCTCCTCTGGTTACCGAGTACGCCCCTGATCATCCCCTGGCCAATGAAGAGGGCTACATCTACCGCCCCAACGTCAACGTGGTTGAAGAGATGGCCAACATGATCTCTGCCTCGCGTTCCTACCAGAGCAATGTCGAGGTGGTGAATACGGCCAAGCAGTTGATGAGAGCCACCTTGCAGATGGGTAAATAGGAGTAACAGGTTATGACCACAGTCAACACCGACAATGATTTACTGGCACAACTTGGCCTCAGTCCCATTCAGTCTGACAAGCGGGTCAATGATGCCTCGGAGCTGGGGATCGACGCCTTCCTCAAGCTGATGGTGACACAGTTGAGCAACCAGGATCCCTTCGAACCCATGGACAATACCCAGTTCGTAAGCCAGATGGCGCAATTCGCCTCGGTCACCGGCCTGGACAAGCTGAATGAATCTTTCGACAGTTTCTCGGCTTCCATGACTTCAGACCAGGCATTGCAGGCCGGTGAGCTCATCGGTCATGACGTGTTGGTGCCTGCATACCAGGGTTATCTCGCCCCCGGTGGGGCGATCTGGGGGCAGGTGGAACTGGATCAGAATGCCAAGGTAACCCTCAGGGTCACGGATGCCGTGGGCCAGGTGGTGCGCGAGGTCTCCCTCGGTCAGCAGCAGGCCGGGCCGGTTCATTTCTCCTGGGATGGCATCACCAGTGCTGGTGACTATGCACCGTCCGGGAATTACTACATTCAGGTCGACGCCAGCTACAACGGCAAAACAGAGGCCCTCCAGTCTTACCTGTTCGCACCCGTTGAGAGCGTCGTCCTTGGCAGTTCAGGGCAGGGCCTGACACTGAATCTGGAGGGGCTTGGCCCCGTTGCGTTCAATCAAGTTAAGCAGATCAACTAACGGCAGGAGAAGCAACCATGACATTTCGCATTGCACTTAGTGGGCTTGAAGCCGCCTCCACTGATCTCGATGTTACCGGTAACAATATCGCCAATGCGGGGACTACCGGTTTCAAAGAGTCACGGGCGGAGTTTTCGGATATCTATGCCACATCCCTTCAGGATCTGGGTGCCCAGGCATCAGGGCGTGGTGTGCGTGTAGCCCGGGTCGCCCAGCAGTTTACCCAGGGGACTATCGAGTTCAGTACCAATAACACGGACCTGGCAATTAACGGCGAGGGTTTTTTCGTGGTCGCTGACGATGATGGTACCCGTCATTACACCCGGGCGGGAGCTTTTACCGTGGATAGGGACGGCTACGTGGTAAACCATGCGGGTCAGCGGCTCCAGGTCTACCAGGCAGTGACCTCGGGTGGCATCACCACTTTCGATACCGGTACCCTGATTGATCTGCAGTTGCAGACTCAGCCCAGTGCGCCCAATGCCTCAACAGCGATTACTGCAGGTGTTAACCTCAACGCCTCCGCAACAGACCTTGGGACGGGTGTGATCGATCCCACCGATGCCTCCACCTACACCAGTGCAACCTCGATTACCATCTACGACACACTGGGTGATTCTCACACGGCGACCATGTATTTCCGCAAGACAGCGGCGAATAGCTGGGATGTGGTGACCTATGTGCCCGACGCCACCTCAGCATTGCCCGCGCAGCAGACGCTGACCTTTACGGCAGCCGGTGCTCCTGACACACCGTCGCCACCAACATTGAACTTCACCAACTATACCTTCGCTAATGGTGCAAGCCCGGTGGATCTGGCGATTGATTTTGCGACTGCCACCCAGTTTGCAGGTGAGTTTGGCGTGAATGACCTGGGGCAGGACGGTTATGCGTCCGGTCGTCTCAACGGTATCGACGTCAGTGATACCGGTGTCGTATTTGCCCGTTTCACCAACGGTCGTTCAACAGACCTTGGGAAGGTTGTGATGGCAAGATTCAACAATCCGATCGGTCTGGGTAAGGAAGGCGATAACAACTGGGCAGAAACGTTCGAGTCCGGTGACGCCCAGTTGGGTGAAGCTGGCACGGCAAGTTTCGGGACTATCCAGTCAGGCGCCCTGGAGCTTTCCAACGTGGATATTGCGACCCAGCTGGTGAAGCTGATCGTGGCCCAGCGTAACTTCCAGGCCAATACCAAGGTGATCCAGACCTCTGACCAGGTCACCCAGGCAGTAATCAACATCAGGTAGTGAGAAGCCTCCTCTCCCCGGCAGGGGAGAGGGCTAGGATGAGGGGATAGAGGAGAAAATCATGGATCGCATGCTTTACGTCGCAATGAGCGGGGCCCGGGAGACTTTTCTGGCGCAGGCGGCCAACAATAACAACCTGGCCAATGCCAATACACCGGGGTTTCTTGCTGATCTCCAGCAGTTTCGAAGCATGCCGGTTTTTGGTGACGGTCATCCGACCCGGGTATTCGCCCTCAGTGAACGTCCCGGCATCGACTTCAAGCACGGCTCCCTTGCACATACCGGTCGCAGCCTGGATGTGGCGATCAATGGTGAGGGTTTTTTTACCGTCCAGGCCGCTGATGGCAGTGAGGCCTATACCCGTCGGGGCGACCTTATGGTGGACGTCAACGGCATGCTTACGACCGGCAATGGATTGCCGTTGATGGGTAACGGCGGTCCGATCGCAATACCCCCGGCAGAGAAAATCGAAGTTGCTCCTGACGGCACGATCTCCATTCGTCCCCTTGGCCAGGCGGCCAATGAATTAGCTGTTATCGATCGGATCAAGATGGTCAACCCGGATCTTACGTTGCTGCGCAAGGGAAGGGATGGGCTCCTTAGCCAGGAGAATGGTGAGGCTTTGCCTGCAGATGCCGCTGTGCAACTGGCCACGGGAACCATTGAAAGCAGTAACGTCAACGTGGTTGACGTCATGGTGGATATGATCGAGTTGTCTCGTCGCTACGAGTTCCAGGTCAAGATGATGAAGGCGGCCGAGGAGATGGGCCGGGCCTCTACCAGCATCATGAAGATGACCTGATGGCAAGCATTTTGCATTTTATTGGTTAACACGAATTTTTGAGGAATAGATCATGTACCCGGCTCTCTGGATCGCAAAAACAGGTCTCGACAGTCAACAGACGCGGATGGCGACCATAGCCAATAACCTGGCCAATGTGAGTACGACCGGCTTCAAGCGTGATCGCGCCTCGTTTGAAGCCCTTATCTACCAGAATATTCGCCAGGTGGGTTCCCAGACATCGGAAACCACCGAGCTTCCCTCCGGCCTGGTTTTGGGTACCGGTGTGCGTACCGTCGCTACCCAGAAACTCTTTACACAGGGAAATATTACCCAGACCGGCAACTCACTCGATGTCGCCCTCGAAGGGCGGGGATTCCTGCAGATCTTGCATCCGGACGGCACCATAGTCTATACACGAGACGGTACTTTCAGCCTCAATTCGGATGCGCAGGTCGTCAACAACAATGGCTATGCCCTTGAGCCTGCCATAACCGTTCCCGACAACACGGTATCACTGACCATAGGCTCTGACGGCGTGGTCAGTGCACTGGTTGCCGGCAATACCGCCCCCACCCAGATTGGAAGTATTGAGCTGGCCGATTTCGTCAATCCCATCGGGTTGGCGGCAATAGGCCAAAACCTCTTTCGCGAGACGGGTTCAAGCGGTGCACCTACCACGGGGACTCCCGGCACTGAAGGTATGGGTACCCTGATCCAGGGCTCGTTGGAGAGTTCCAATGTGAATGTCGTCGAGGAGATGGTGAACATGATCGAGACCCAACGGGCCTACGAGATGAACTCCAAGGCGATCTCCACCACTGACGAGATGCTGGCTTATCTCAATAACCAGCTCTGATGGTGAACAGGTGATGTGATGAAGAGGCTTAGCGTAATTTCGATCTTGGCACTTGCAGCACTCTCCCTCGCGGGCTGCAATACTGCACCAAAGCGGGATCCAGCCTATGCGCCCATCCGCCCGGTAGCCATACCGACACCGGTGCAGAGCAATGGTGCAATCTACCAGGCAGGTTATGAACATAGCTGGTTCGAGGATATGCGTGCCCGGCGTGTTGGCGACATGCTGACCATCAAGCTAGTTGAGAAGACGGATGCCTCGAAAACGGCTGCAACCAGCGTGGACAAGAGCAACAGCACGACCATCACCAACCCGACTATTCTCGGCTCAACCCCCCAGTTCGACACGCCCAGTATCATTCCGCTCGCCAGCAACAGCGACAACAATCTCGGCATGAATCTCTCTTCGAGTTCATCCTTTGCCGGGTCAGGCGACAGTGCCCAGAGCAACAACCTGACCGGTGATATCACGGTTAGCGTGGTGGAGGTGATGCCCAACGGTTATTTGTTGGTGCGAGGTGAGAAACGTATCGGTATCAACCAGGGCAACGAATACATCAAGGTCTCCGGTATCGTCAGGCCTGCAGATATCGATTCCACCAACACGGTGCTTTCGACCAAGCTTGCCGATCCGACCCTTATCTATGTTGGCGATGGTGCAGTGGCCGAATCCAACACAATGGGTTGGCTGTCACGCTTCTTCATCAGCGCTCTCTTCCCATTTTAGGTGACATCATGAAACGCTATACACCTAAACAAACGATCCAGCAGTCAGCCTACTCAAAAATGAGTGAACGGTTTGGCTGGTATCTCATGGCACTCGCAGTTCTGCTGGGACTGATGAGCGTGGTCATGCCCGCAAGGGCTGAACGCATAAAGGATATCGCTTCCATCGCCGGGGTGCGCAGCAACCAGCTGATTGGTTACGGCCTAGTTGTCGGCCTCGACGGAACCGGCGACGGAAACACCAATTCTCCTTTCACCATCCAGAGCCTGCGCAGCATGCTCAACCAGTTGGGCATCGTGGTTCCCCCGGGAACCACGATAAAACCAAAGAACGTTGCGGCGGTGACCCTGCATGCCGATCTGCCCTCATTCGCCAAACCGGGTCAGAAGATCGATGTGACCGCCTCCTCCATCGGCGATGCCAAGAGCCTGCGCGGCGGTACCCTGCTGATGTCACCAATGAAAGGTGCAGATGGCAAGGTGTATGCCGTGGCCCAGGGTAACCTGGTGGTCGGTGGTCTGAGTGCCGCAGGAGCGGATGGCTCCAGTATCACCGTCAATATTCCCACCGTGGGGCGTATACCCAACGGTGCTTCAGTTGAGCGCAGCGTACCGACAGCATTCGGCCAGGGTACTTCATTGACCCTGAATCTGCATGATGCCGATTTCACCACGGCACAACGGGTGGTGAAGTCCATCAATGAAACCATTGGTCCCGGTGCTGCCCAGGCACTCGATGCGACCTCCATTCAGGTAAGCAGCCCGTTGAACCCTTCACAGCGGGTGAGCTTTGTCTCCCTGATCGAGAACCTCGAGGTTCAACCCGGCTCAGCGCCTGCAAGGATCATCGTCAACTCGAGAACCGGCACGGTGGTGATCAGCAACGAGGTGAGGGTATCGCCCGCGGCGGTCTCCCATGGCAGCCTCACTGTCACGATCAGTGAAGAGCTGGAAGTGTCGCAACCAGCCCCGCTCTCAGCCGGCCAAACTGAAGTGATATCCAGGACCGATGTTGGCGTGGAAGAGGGCGGCAGTGCGATGTTCCTGTTCAAGCCCGGCGCCTCCTTGGACGAGGTTGTCAGGGCCGTCAACCAGGTGGGTGCAGCGCCTTCTGACCTGGTAGCCATTCTTGAGGCCCTGAAGCAGGCCGGTGCGCTCAAGGCGGAACTGGTGGTGATCTGATGAACAACCTGGCCAGTGCATCCATCTATACAGACTTCGGAGGCCTTGAAGCACTCAAGGCCCAGGCGGTCAATGATGAACAGGGTTCACTGGATACGGTTGCGCAGCAGTTCGAGGCCATGCTGATGCAGCAGATGCTAAAAGCGATGCGCCAGGCCAGTATGGGGGAAGGCTTGTTGGACAGTGATCAGAGCCTCTTCTACCGGGATATGTACGACCAGCAGTTGGCTATTCATCTTGCCGAGAGTGGCGGCCTGGGTATGGCAGAGATTATCAAGCGCCAGTTGAGCGAAGGGCAGACAGGTCCTTCCGAGCAGGGTAAAGAGATCGATGACTATCCGCGTTGGGGTCATGAGATATCTGTGCAGACGGATAATTCCAATTCTGGTCGACACGTCGAGCTGAACGCCGAACTGCAGCAGCAGGGAGTGGGTGATCAGGCTCCTGATACCCGCAATTGGCAGCCTGTCGACTTCGTCAAGGAGCTCATGCCCTGGGCACGCAAGGCGGCGGCACTTTTGGGGCTACAACCCCAAGCCCTCTTGGCCCAGGCTGCCCTGGAAACGGGTTGGGGTAGACATATCATGCGCTTTGGAGATGGCCAGTCTGCCAATAACCTGTTCGGAATCAAGGCTGACCAGCGTTGGGATGGCAATAAAGTGGCCGTGAACACCCTGGAGTACGAGAACGGCGCCGCGGTGAAAAAACGGGCCTTCTTTAGGGCATACGACTCTCTGGGTGAGAGTTTTCTGGATTACGCAGAATTTGTAAGCAGCAGCCCCCGCTATCAGGGTGCGTTGGCCAAGGCTGATGATCCTACGGCGTACTTCATTGAACTGCAACAGGCCGGTTACGCTACAGACCCTGAATATGCAAGCAAAATAAAAGGGATAATGTCTGGCTCCCTGATGAAGGAAGCCATGGCCGGATTAAAGGCGGAAGGGCCGGAGCCGCTATAGATGATAAGACGCCCCTGGTGCCTGGCACCTGCGCGTCTGATATCGAGGTAAAGATATGGCAACAATTTTTGGAATAGGCACCTCAGCACTGCTCTCCTACCAGCGGGTATTGACCACGGTGGGGCATAATGTTGCCAATGCCAACACCGAGGGTTACAGCCGCCAGCGGGTCAATCTCGCTACCCGTACACCGGATCTGACTCCGGCAGGCTGGATGGGCAACGGCGTGGATGCCGTTTCCGTGCAGCGCTTCTACGATGACTTCATCGCTACCCAGATGCGTGGTGCCCAGACCGCTGCCTCCGAGATGGAGACGATTCTCGAGCACGCTGCCCGGCTGGACAACCTTCTGGCAGACCCGATGGTCGGGCTCGATCCCGCTATCCAGCGTTTTTTCGATGCATTTCAGGATGTTTCCGACAATCCGGCCTCCACCTCTGCGAGACAGGTATTGTTGGTGGAAGGTGAGTCCCTGGCCGATCGCTTCGCCTACATCAACCGACAGTATGATCAACTGCGCCAGGATATCTACCAGGAAATTAAAAATGCAGTCACCGAAATCAACACGTTGTCTGACAACCTGGCGGAGGTGAACAAGGCAATAGTCATCGCGAAAGCCGAGGGACGTGGCGAACCCAACGATCTGCTTGATCAGCGTGAAATGCTCCTGAATGACCTGTCCAAATTTATCAGTGTCCAGACGTTTATGCAGGATGACGGGGCGATGAATGTCATTATCGGTCAGGGCCAGCCCCTTGTTGTCGGCTTTGAGAATGCGGAACTTACCGTTGAGCCCAATCCGGTGAATCCCACCAGCCCGAATATTGAGCTGAGCATTGATGACGGTGCTTCATCAATTGTCGTCACCAATCAAATCAGCGGTGGAGAGCTCGGTGGATTGGTTCGGTTCCGTGAAGAGTACCTGGATGAGGGGCAGAGCCTGCTCGGCAAGGTCGCCATCGGAATGGTGGAAATGATAAACGACCAGCACGTGCAGGGAATCGATCTCCTAAACCACTTTGGAGGCAATTTCTTTCAGCCCATATCCGTGTCCGGGGCACCTAACTTTTACAACACCGGCACTGGTGATGTATCGGTCACGTTTTCTCCCAGTGATTTGGGAGATCTGACCTCATCGGACTATCAACTGGTTCGTGATGACCCGCTTGGGCCCAATACGTATACCCTGACTCGTCTCTTGGATGGCACCACGACCTTGATCAACCCGGCGAGTATCCCTGTCATCGATGGTTTCCAGATGACTATCACCCCAGGTGCGGCAGTTGGGGACTCATTCCTGATTCCTCCCACAAGGGATGCGGCAGGTGAGGTCTCCATGTTGATTACGGATGTCAACCGGATCGCTGCTGCCGGGGCATTGAGAGGGGGTGCAGCGACCGATGCCAATGGTAATCCTGTAAATATCGGAGATGCCTCCATTTCCGGTATTGCAACCAGTAGTGCCACAGGGCTTTCGTCCGCGACCGCCATGACCCTGACCTTTTCTGCTGATGCAGACGGTTTGGGCAATCCGGGTTTTACCATTGCCAGTACTCCAGCAGTCGTTCCCAGCTACGTTTTGTATGATCCCGCCACTGAATCCGGCGGCAAAACCTTTCCTGATGGAACGGTCCCGGGACATTTCGATCCCATTGGTGGGCTCAGTTTTCAAATCAAGGGTATACCCACGGCAGGTGACCAGTTTGTGGTCGAATTCAATGCCGGAGGCAGGACAGACAATACCAACGCCCTTGCACTGGCAGGATTGCAGAATGAATTGTTGATGAACGGCGGTACGGCGACCTTCCAGGATGTCTATTCGGAACTGATATCCGATGTAGGGGCCAAGACGCACCAGGCAGAGCTCAATTACATGGCCCAGGAGGGGCTGCTTTCCTCCCATACCGAGAGACTGCAGGAGATCTCCGGTGTGAACCTGGATGAAGAGGCGGCAAATTTGGCCAGGTTCCAGCAGGCCTACCAGGCTTCCGCCCAGATTATCCAGGTGGCCAATACCCTGTTTGAGTCTCTACTGAACTCAGTAGGGAGGTAATGATGTTTAGAATTTCAACGAACACGGTTTACCAGCGCGGCCTTGAAGGGATTCTGAAGCGCGAACATGATCTGAGCGAAGTACAGATGCAGGTCTCTTCGGGCAAGGCTTTTCTGAAGCCCTCTGATGATCCTTCGGGCAGCGCCCGGGTACTGGATTTCAACCGGGTAATTGAAAATACCGAGCAGTACCAGAGAAATATCCTCAGCATCAAGAACAGGCTTGCAATCGAGGATAATGTCCTGGACGGACTGGGCAAGGGACTGCGGCGCATCAGGGAACTGGCACTGCAGGGCTCCAGTGAAACCTACACGCCAGATCAGCAGGCCTACCTGGCTAAAGAGGTCAGGATCCTGCTCGACGACATGGTTAGCCTGGCTAATAGCCAGGACTCTTCCGGTGACTATATCTTCGCCGGTTACCAGGGAAGTGTCAGGCCCTTCGAATTGGTAGGAGGCAACTATGTCTTCAACGGCGATATGGGCCAGCGGCAGATCCGTGTATCCGATGACAGGACTATTGCCGACAGTGATTCCGGTTTTGAGGTATTCATGGATATAGCCACCAGCGCAGGTGGGACCCGAAACGCTTTCGAGACCGTGGATCAGATTGCGACCTCCCTGGAGAGCGGTGTGGCGGTCGGTACCCTGCTGGATGACCTGCAACTGGTGATGGAGAACGTTCTGGAGATCCGAGCAGGTGTGGGTGCACGCCAGAATGCAGTTGATCAGCACGAGATTATCAATGAGGATTTCATCCTTACAATGGAAGAGAACCGCGCAAAAATAGAGGATCTCGACTATGCAGAGGCCCTGACCCGCTTCAGCCAGTTGCAGACCGCCCTGGAAGCCGCCCAGAAGACCTTTATCAGCCTCCAGGGACTGTCGCTGTTCAATTTTTTGCGGCTCTGATGACTGGGTAAAAATTCAATGGTGTTCAGGAGCTTAGATAGTTCCTGAGTGATGGGAATCGAAGTATACCCGGCTCTTTTGCAATCCGAATTGATACTGACAGCATGAATGCAGGTCGGTTTCTCGCCCTGCCCGGTGGGAAATCGGCCTGCAACTGCTCCTCATGCCGGTGTTGGGGTCGGTCGTGCTAGGAAATAGATTCCATGAGCTTGGAGTCTCAGTCCGGCAGCGCTGATCCGGTGAATCTACTTATGTTTTTGAAAAATAAGTGGAAAACTCGGGGGCAGAAAAACAGGTTTTTTTCTAAAGATAGTTTTCCGGCGGCCGCTATAAATTACGGAAGCGGTAAACACCATCCAGTCAGAGACGGTATATCCGCTAGGTAAAACACTCCCAGGTCGCGATCTGACTAAACCTGCGCCGAGTGCATTTAAGGATTGAAATCATGGCTATCACAGTCAACACAAACCTGTATTCACTGGCTGCGCGTCGTAATATCAGCCGTTCCCAATCAGACATGATGACAGCGGTACAGCGTCTATCATCCGGCCTGCGTATCAACATGGCAAAAGATGACGCGGCGGGTATCGGTATCGCTCAATTGGCAGAAGGTTTTGCACGCGGAAACGCCGTTGCACAGCAAACCCTGGGTGACGCCTTCTCCCGTCTGCAGATCGCTGACGGCTCACTTCAGACCGCAAACCAGATCATCCAGCGTATCCGCGAGCTGGCGGTACAGAAACAGAGTGGCACCTACACCTCGGTCCAGAAAGGCTACCTCAATACTGAAATGACCCAGTTGGGTACCGAACTGAGTGCAATGATCGGTCGTGCCAAGTACAACGGCGCAGACGCATTCGGCACCTTCACCGTTGTAGCTGACGGCGAGGGCGGTACTATCTCGATCGCTCTGGGTGCAGCACCCTCTCTCTCACTGGGTTCCAGTACCACAGTGGCCCAGGCAACCTCCGCCTTGAACACCATCAACAGCTCCCTGGCTACCATCGGTGCCTTCGAGAGCGTGGTCGAGAAGGCGATTACCACGGCCATGAACAACGAAGAGGCACAATGGGCTGCATATGGTCGTGCAATGGATGCTGATATGGCTCGCGAGACGGCGCGTCTGACCAGTGCCCAGGTGGTGCAGCAGGCCGGTGTAGCTGCCCTTGCCCAGGCCAACACGCTGCCTCAGCTGGCACTTGGACTCCTTGGGTAACTCAGGTGACCCCGGGCTGAAAAGCCCGGTGTGAACGGGAAACGAAAACGAGGAAATAGCTATGGCAGTTGATATCGTCAACATTAACAGCCTACCGCCGGCTAAGCGTCCTGTGACTTCGTCTCGACCTGAGAACGTCCAGAAATCATCTGGACCGCCCCAAGTCCAACAGGCAATCGAGAGTGTCGCTTCAAAACAGGCGGAAGTTCAGCAGGATGTGGAAACACAGAATGCTGATAAGTTTGTTGATGCGGATCAGCTCAAGGGTCTGTTGGATGAAGCGAACCAGATGATGCAAGTGTCGAAGCGCAAGCTTCAATTCAGTATCAATGAGGACACAGGAAAACCGGTAGTGAGGGTATATGACGCGGAGACAAAGGAACTGATCCGCCAATACCCTCCTGATGAAATACTGGCTCTGGCAAGAACCATCAAGGAGATGATGGATGAGCCACAACTTGGCTTTATGCTGGACGAAAAGGGATAAAGCCTATTTGGCCATGAAAATGGCGGTTGGGTGGTGGGTAGTATTGTTTTCAAGGAGTTAGGTTATGCCAATCGGTATGCCTGGTATCGGATCGGGTCTTGACCTGGGAACGGTGATCGATCAGTTGATGGCGATCGAGCGCCGTCCCCTCGACCGGCTATTGCAGCAGCAACAGGAGGTCGAGACCCAGATCAGTGCCTATGGTCGACTCTCCAGCGCGGTAACGTCATTTCAGCTCAGCCTGAGCCCGCTGAGATTTCAGACCGCGTTTCTCCCCAAAACGGCCACGTCCAGTAACGAAAGTGTGGCCACGGCTACGGCAACCGCAGGAGTCGCGACATCTAGTTATGACCTGGTTGTCACCGACCTGGCACAGGCGCATAAGCTGGCATCCTATCGATACACTGACAGTGCTGAAGAAGTTGGTACGGGCACCATTACCCTGGAGGTCAATGGCAGTTCCACCTCCATTACGGTGGACAGCAGCAGCAACACCCTGGCCGGCCTGCGGGATGCGATCAACGACGATGCAAACAATCCTGGTATCAGCGCTTCACTGATCAACGAGAGCGGTGGAACGAGGCTGATACTGCAATCAGACGAAACCGGTGAAGATAGCGAGATCACGGTGACCTGCTCCGGCGACGGCAGCGGTGATGCCGACAATGTCGGGTTGTCCAAGCTGTTCTATGTTGATGCCGGTGATCCGGCAGCTGCCGAAGAGGTCACGGCAGCCCAGAATGCGGCGGGAACCATTGATGGTTTTGCCTTTACAAGCGCCTCCAACACGGTGAGTGGGGTTGTGGAAAATCTCACCTTCACGGTTAAATCTGCAGGTTCTTCAACCCTGTCCGTGGAAAAAGATACTGCAAGTATCAAGTCCGCGATCCAGAATTTCGTGGACAAATACAACAGCCTGCACAGCGTGATCCAGTCTGAGCGAGCAGCAGATCTGAGCGGTGATACCTCGCTCAACTTTATCGAGATGGCCCTCTCGGGGGTGCTTAACGAATCAACGGGCGGGACCCTGGGCAGCCTGGCGGAGATCGGTATGTCCCGCGATCGCTACGGTGTGATGTCAATCGACAGCGAAGTATTCGACTCGGTTCTGGAGAACCGGTTCGATGACGTGGTCAGCCTGTTTACTGATGAGACCACGGGCGTCGCAAACCGACTCTACGATATAGCCGGTGCGATGCTGGATGAGAGTGGCGTGATCGGTTCAAGGCAGACCAGCCTGGACGACAGAAAGAGTTTCCTGCAGATTGACGAGCTCAGGCTGCAGTCAATCCTTGATGCCACCGAAGAGCGGCTGGTGAGGCAATTCGCGGAGCTCGATCAGCTTGTTGCCTCTTTCCAGGGGATCAGCGATTATCTGTCGAACAACTTGTCCAGTCTCAACAGGTAGCAATAACTGGACTATCTAAAGTAATGACGTTGTGTGGTGCCAGAAGATATGATGATGAACAACAAAGGCTCTAGTGCATCGAAGTATTCAGAAGCTTCAGGTAGTGAAGCCCACTTCGCGACCCCCCATCGCCTGGTGCGGATGCTGATGGAAGGTGTCCTGGATAAAATTGCCGTCGCCAAAGGAGCGATCGAGCGGCATGATGTTGAATTGCGCCAGCGCAATATCACCTGGGCGGTTTCGATTATCGATGCCTTGCGCTCCAGTCTCGACTTTGAGAAAGGCGGTGAGATTGCCGCCAACCTCGAATCGCTTTACAGCTACAGCAATCACAGGCTGATGGAGGCCAATATCAGTGATGATGTCACGAAGCTTGATGAGGTTACCGACCTTATCAGGGAGCTCAAAAGGGGATGGGATACCATTCCCGATGAGATCAAGCAGGCATCGAGCATTGAAGAAGCCGTTACTTCCTCTCCCAAGTGAGATCCCATGGCTGCCACCGGCCAATATCTGCAGCAATCACTTGAATTGACGCGTGACCTGTTGGCGCTTGCCAGGCAGGACCAATGGGATGCTATTCTGGAAAAGCAGAAACAACGCGTTGAGTTGCTCCAGTCATGGGAGAAGCATGAAAAAGGTTTACTCGACCGGGCCGTTGAAGAATCGATGCTCGAGGAGATGTTGAACCTGAATAACGAGATTGTCTCGCTCAGCAGCAAGGCGAGGGATGCCGCCAAGAAAGAGTTTCAGAATATGCGTAAGAGCAGGGCAGCAACCGACGTCTATAAGAAATTCCGCTAGCTTTTCGTTAGAGCCCTTATTTTTCCTCGCGGCCTCGGTATCCGCCAGTATCCATGTCTGATCATAGTATGCTTGATGACACGGTTATTAGGCCGTATTGACCCATGGTGATAACATCAACACTACCGTCATGGGCCAGGAAACCGGAAAATGGATGTCTTGGAGAAGGAACCTTTTATATTCAACCAATCTGGTGAGCAGTTTCTGTTTTCGGCCAACAGGGAAGATTTTTCAGCGCAGTCGAGTGCAGATGTTTACCGGGAAGCGTTCGGTGACTCCCTTTTCAACGAGAGCAGCTTCTATCTCATAATTGGCACGGACTCCGGGCTTCTTCCCGCCTTCATTGCAACCAGGGGTATACCCAGGGGAACGCATTATTATTTCCTGGAAAGCCCTGCCGTGCTGGAGCGTTTGAATGAGAAAGAGGGAGTGCTTGATACACGCTTCCATTTCAGTACACTTGATTCCATCGACTCCACTCTGGAGCAGATGAGTGCTGACGGCCTGGTTTTCTACCTGGCCGATGATACCTTCCAAGTTATTCCTTCTCTTGCGGCTCGTCATGATTACCTTAGTGAGTATGCCCTGATCCAGACGGCCACCAATGAGAGGCTCAAGGCATTTGCCTGACAACACGCCTTTGAAATCAAAGAAGATCTTCACTTGATGAACGGGCTTGAGAACAGTCAGGACAGCCTGCTCTATTGTGATTGCCTGAAGGGGAGGGTTAAGGATATTACAGCTGTTGTATTGGCTGCAGGTCCTTCGCTGGATACCTTTTTACCCTGGGTCAAAGCGCATCAAAGGGATTTGCTAGTAGTTGCCGTGTCGAGAGTCTGCGCCTATCTGAAGAACCAGGGTATCACGCCGGATATAATGATCCATACCGATCCCAATGATTACAGTGTCGGCGTGGGGAAAGGAATTTTTCATTTTCCGGAATCACTCTTTGCTTATACATTCTGTGCGCATCCTTCGCTGGTAACCCAGTGGCCTGGTATGAAGGTGCTGCTGGATAAAGCGTCGATCATGGGGCAAGTGTTCCCGGATGCTGTCAACATACATGAATTCGGATCAACTGTGTCCAACATGGCGATCAGCCTGGCTTCCTATATGGGGGCAAGCAGGGTTGTTCTGCTTGGAATCGATCTTTGCAATGGGGTCGATGGAATGAGGCATGCGAAAGGAGTAACTGAAGCATATTATCCGATCATAAGTAGAAATTTGATTAAGGTTGAAACCAACCGGGGAGGATATGCCTATTCAACAACGGATTATGTGCAGGCTGCCAATGAGTTGGAGATGCAGGCGCAAAGCCTGAAGTGCTCTGGAGTCACTTTGGTCAATCCTTCGCCTGAGGCGGTAAAACTGGCGCACGTGGAGTATTGCCCCATAGAGCACATTGAGATTCCCGGTTTGGAAAGAGACGTTGTGGAAACCATTCGATCGGCTTGTGCAGGCAGGGATCCTATCGGTTTTCAACGGCGGCTCAAGGGTAGCGTGGAAAAAATGCTCCAAGAACTAACTCGATTGGAAGCCCGCGTGCAATCGGTGTTGGAGTTCATCCGGCAATTGGGAATTGGCGGGAGCAAGCTATCAGCAAATGTTCGACAAGAGATGGTGACTTTATTGAATGAAACACAAGGTAGTGAAAGTTTCAGGCTTGCCCTCAGAATTTCATGGCAGGAGATCTTTGCAGCGCTGAAGCGTATACAGGAGGGGGTGGCTGATGAGAGGGCTAAGCTGAACTGTCAGCGTGATTATTTGCGTTCTTATCTGTCAGCATCGGCTCGTTTTCGTGATCTATTGACTGGAACACTTGAACGGGTGCATTGCAGACAGAAAGAGTTGAACGGATATCAGGATATTGGAAGTATTCTGGACCAATGGGATAAAGACGAGCAGCCGGGACGCAGCCTGATGATCCAGGAGCAGGTGTTGGAGTCAGGCGACATTGGGCAGCCCCACCTTGGTCGTATACAGGAAATGCGCAGGAAGTTTAAGGCGTTTCTTCAGGAGGATCAGAGTGCCAAGAGTTCAGGGGGAAACCATTAACTATGGGCTGCAGAATGTTGTGGCCAGAGTCTCAGAGCTGTTCAGGACCAGGGATTACCTGGGGTTTGATTATTTGTTGACCATGTTGGGTCAATATCCCGAAGAGATGGCCTTTCCATATCTCTGTATCACTCAAGGCATGAAAGCGGAGCTCGAAGGAGACCCGGGCCAGGCTGTTAAGCACTATCACGCAGTCCTCGATAATATTGAATCTCCGGTAATCGAGTTTGCACTGAAGCGAATCGCGCATATTTGCATGAATGCGGGTGATATGGAGAACGCGGTATATGCAGTGGATTCCCTGGTACATATTTCGGATAGGTATGTCCCATTTTTTGCCAATCTGCTTACTAGCATCGGCCAGCCGGAAGATGCGATAGCGCTTTATGAGCAGTACACAGGGCAACATCCCGGGGACATGGGATCGGTAGAGAAGCTGGCGGTGCTTTACCACAAGCTTGGGAGGCAGGATGATATTGTGCCGTTACTGCAATCTGTAGAGCAGCTGGCTCCCGGCTCAGAAATGCTCGGCAGATTGAAGCTGCTTTGCAGTTCCAGCCTGCCTTGAGAATCAGGTGAGGATGAGCTCGATCACCGCCTTACTGCCGAAGTAGGCCAACATCAGTACCACAAATCCTACCAGTGTCCAGATCAGGGCCTTCTGTCCCCGCCAGCCGAATCTGAAGCGCCCCCACAGCAAGGTGCCGAATACCAGCCAGGCTGCGATGGAGAGAATGGTCTTGTGAACCAGGCGCTGGGCGAATATGTCCTCCAGGAATACAAAGCCACTGATCAGGCCCAGGGTGAGCAGTGCAAAGCCCAGGATGATCATCTCGAACAGTAGTACCTCCATGGTCTGGAGGGGAGGTAGGGAGCGGATGAAGCCGCCAGGATGGCGATGTCTCAAATGATGATCCTGGACAGCAAGCAGTACCGCCTGAACACTGGCCAGTGCCAGCAGACTGTATGCCAGCAGTGAGATCAGGACGTGAATCTGCAGTCCCCAGGGTGCCGTCGAAGAGAGGAAATGCTTGGCCGGAAAGTGCAACTGTAAAATGATGACTACTGCCGCCACGGGCAATAAGGCGATGCCCAGGTTCTCAACCGGTTTGTTGATCGATGAAAAGAGGAGCAGGAGCAGGGCGGTCCAGGCAATCAGGGATGCAGCACCAAAAAAGCTGAGATTAATACCGCCGTTACTCATGATGCTCTGGAACAGCATTGCCGCATGAAGGTTGAGGCCAATGAATATCAAGCCGAGACCGAGTCCTCGGGGCAGCTTGTTTTCAGGGGCTGGCCTGAACAGGCGAATGGCGATAACGATGGCGCTTGCCAGGTAGCAAGCGATGGCTAATGATGCGATTAGAGTGGTGTTCATATCGGACTGAATCATCGCATATCTGTGGCAGTCATGGAATGGGTTGCCTGTTTATTGTCCTTCATCGGGACCCTCTGCCAGAGGGGCGACGGCGTCATACGAATGCGTTCCAGGTTTCCACCCGGGTCGGCAGCATATTTGATAATCATCCACAGAAACCCCACATACCTATATAATATGCAGAATTTCCGCCTATAAACTGAACTGAAGTGAATAGAAGTCATGTTTGACAATCTCACCGAACGCCTGGGTGGCGTACTCACAAAACTGCGCGGCCAGGGTCGCCTGACCGAGGACAACATCAAGGAGACCATGCGCGAGGTGCGTATGGCGCTGCTGGAGGCCGATGTGGCCCTGCCGGTAGTGCGTGCCTTTGTAGACCAGGTTAAAGGGAAGGCCATGGGTGAGGAGGTGATGAAGAGCCTCACACCTGGCCAGGTTCTGATCAAAATACTCAACGACGAGCTCGTCAAGGTGATGGGCGAGGCCAACGAAGGCCTCGACCTGGCATCACAGCCCCCGGCAGTGGTGATGATGGCGGGCCTTCAGGGTTCAGGTAAGACCACCAGCGTGGCAAAACTCGCCCGCTGGCTCCAGGAGAGCCAGAAAAAGTCGGTGATGGTGGTCAGCTGCGACGTCTACCGCCCTGCGGCTATCGACCAGCTTGAAACCCTGGCCAAAGAAGTGGGTGCAGACTTCTTCCCAAGCCGTGGTGACCAGGATCCATTGTATATCGCCACGTCTGCATTGGAGCAGGCGCGCAAACAGTACAAGGATGTTCTGATCGTGGATACCGCCGGCCGGTTGCACGTGGATGAGGCGATGATGGGCGAGATCAAGGCGCTGCACGCCGGGATCAATCCCGTCGAGACCCTGTTTGTGGTCGACAGCATGACCGGCCAGGATGCGGCAAATACGGCCAAGGCCTTTGGCGATGCACTCCCCCTGACCGGCGTGGTGCTGACCAAAACGGATGGTGATGCGAGGGGTGGTGCGGCGCTCTCCATACGCCAGATCACCGGAAAGCCGATCAAATTCCTCGGTATCGGCGAGAAGACCACGGCGCTGGAGGCATTTCACCCGGAGCGCATGGCCTCACGCATCCTGGGTATGGGCGATGTCCTCTCCCTGGTGGAGGAGGTGCAGCGCAAGGTCGACCACAAAAAGACAGAAAAGCTGGCCAAAAAGCTCCAGAAGGGCAAGGGGTTTGACCTGGAGGACTTCAAGGAGCAGATGGAGCAGATGGCAAAGCTCGGCGGCATGGGCGCCCTGATGGATAAGCTTCCTGGCATGGGCGATGTCCCTGATCATGTGAAAAATCAGGCTAACGACAAGGAGATCAACCGCCTGGTGGCCATCATCAACTCCATGACGCCCAAGGAGCGGCAATTTCCCAACATTATCAAGGGGTCACGCAAGCGCCGGATCGCGACCGGATCAGGCACCCAGGTGCAGGATGTGAACAAGCTTCTCAAGCAGTTCACCCAGATGCAAAAAATGATGAAGAAGATGAAGGGCGGCGGCATGGCCAAGATGATGCGCGGACTCAAGGGGCGCATGGGGCCAGGTGGCGGGATGCCACCAAGCGGCGGCTTCCCATTCTGATGGGTAACTCATTGAATTTATAAGGATACGATCTGTTTTTGTAGGAGCCCGGTCCCCCGGGCGATAAAACACCAGCCTCGCTATCGCCGTCAGGAGACGGCTCCTACAAGAACCATTAGACCCGCTACAGGCTCATAATCACCACTTCCCATTCGGAGAGATGAGCGGGATGAGTTCAACCCGTATGCCTATATCTAGTGCGCCCTGCAAAAAAATCACACTAAAAGAGTGAAAAAGGCTTCACTTTTCCTCAAATATAAGTACAATTCCCCGTTTTCCTGCCCCCGGTCCCCGGCCCCCGGTTGGACCGGGCGGTAGTGCGTGGAAGATTAATTCATTTAGGGTAGAACATGGTAACAATTCGCCTTGCACGGACGGGCGCCAAGAAGCGGCCGTTTTATCATATTGTTGTGGCTGACAGCCGCAGAGCTCGCGACGGTCGCTACATCGAGCGCGTCGGTTTCTTCAATCCCATTGCTACTGGCGGTGAAGAGCGCCTGCGCCTCGACAACGCGCGTATCGATTACTGGGTTGCCACCGGCGCCCAGACTTCCGATCGCGTTGCCCAGCTGATCAAGGAAGCGGCCAAGGCTGCTGCCTGATCATTGGGTAGGGCTTCTGGCCTGCTGAAACATGCCGGACAAGAGAAGCCCAAAATCCGCTGAACCCGAGGTTGCAGCGGAGAGAGACAGAGACTCCAAGTGGGTCACCCTGGGCCGGGTTTCCGGCCTGTTTGGTGTCCGGGGCTGGGTGAAGATCTACTCTCATACCTCGCCGAGGACCAATATACTGGAGTACGCCTCCTGGTATCTGAACCGATCGGGTCAGTGGCAGGAGTACGAACTCAAAGACGGCAAGGCTCACGGTAAAGGCATTATTGCCAGGCTTTCGGGCTGTGACGACCGTGACATGGCCGCAGAACTGGTAGGGGCGGATATCGCTATTCCCCGTGACCAGCTGCCCGGTGCCGGGGAAGATGAGTTCTACTGGACTGATCTCGAGGGACTGGAGGTTCGTACGAAGAGCGATATCGCTCTTGGCAGGGTGGATTACCTGTTTGAAACTGGTGCCAACGACGTCATGGTCGTCAAAGGCGACCGGCAGCGGTTGATTCCCTTCATACCCGATGTGGTGCTGGAGGTGAGTCTGTCCGATGGTGTAATCACTGTGAACTGGGATCCGGAATTTTAAGGATGCGCCATGAGATTTGACGTGGTGACCCTGTTTCCGGAGATGTTCGAAAACATGATCGGTGAAGGTGTCACCGGGCGTGCGATCGAAAGAGGACAGGTTGACCTTGCCCTCTGGAATCCGAGGGACTATGCTCATGATGTCCACCGTACCGTGGACGATCGCCCCTACGGAGGCGGCCCGGGTATGGTGATGAAGATCGAGCCGCTGGAGGCGGCTATCGAAGACGCCAAGGCAGCGGCGCCCAATGCGGCTGTTGTCTACATGAGTCCCCAGGGGCGGCGCTTTGACCAGGCGGCAGCGAGAGAGATTTCTGAGCGTGATGGCGTGATACTGATCGCCGGGCGCTATGAAGGTATCGATGAACGCATCATCGACTGGTATGTTGATGAGGAGTGGTCGATAGGTGACTACGTACTGAGCGGTGGCGAATTGCCGGCGCTGGTACTGATGGATGCCGTTATCCGGCTGATACCCGGCGTGCTGGGGGCAGCGGATTCGGCAGAGCAGGACTCCTACACGGACGGCCTGCTGGATTGCCCGCACTACACGCGGCCCGAGGTTTACGATGGCGAAGCCGTACCCGAGGTGTTGCTGAGTGGCAATCACGAACTGATACGCCGCTGGCGGTTGCAGCAATCGCTGGGGCGGACGTGGATGCGCAGACCTGATCTTCTCGAAGGGCGGGAACTGACAGCAGAAGAGCAGAATTTGTTAGACGAGTTTATACAGGCGCAGATAGACGCCAGTTGAGTAACAGGAGCAAACGATCATGAGTTACATCATTCAGGAACTTGAAGCTGAACAGATGGGGCGCGAGGTTCCCGAGTTCGGTCCCGGCGATACTGTGGTCGTCCAGGTAAAGGTTAAAGAGGGAAACCGTGAGCGTCTGCAGGCGTTCGAAGGTGTGGTAATTGCCAAGCGCAACCGCGGCCTCAACTCTGCGTTCACCGTTCGCAAGATCTCCCACGGTGAAGGCGTTGAGCGTGTCTTCCAGACCTACAGCCCCTCGGTTGCAGAGATTGAGGTGAAGCGTCGCGGTGACGTACGTCGCGCCAAGCTGTACTACCTGCGTGGCCGTACCGGTAAGGCTGCACGTATCAAGGAAAAGATCTAAGCGCTACGCAGATCTTCATCCTGTTCAAAAAGCCACCCCGCATATGCGGGGTGGCTTTTTTGTGCCAGGAAAATTCCCGATTGTTCTCTTGTTGATTCAGGAGCGGGCAATCTGGACCAATTGCTGAAAATCTTTCAGTCCATGTTCTTCAAGAGCCTGTGAAATTATCTCCAGGCCTGCTTTGTTCCAGTGATCAAATGCTCGGCGGTTTTTTTGGACGACCTCGACCATCACATTATCCAGGCGTTCTTTATGATCATTTTCTTTGACGCCTCTTTTGAGTTCGCTGGTTATTTTCCTTGTTTCCGGGTGAAGGAAAAAAGGATTTTCTCCATTAGTATCAAACCCATGATGCTATGTATGTGCTGCAGCAAATCCTTTGCGTGGATGTAGTGATAGTTGAAGCAGCTGTAAACAAGCATTCTTTCAATATGGTGTTCCATACGATCGCTATACACCTGCTCAATAGTCCAGCGCTGTTCAATGTAGTGATCAATCAATGCAGCCAGGGCTGGCTTGTTGAATGTCTTCTTCTCGTTGAGCAAGTCGATGTCATAATCGCTGAAAATTGTATGAAGATATCTTTGATATTCTGATTCCGTGCTGTATCGGATTGCGAGAATTGCAATAGTGGCTGCTGCCGAGGATGTGTAGTCCGGCTCGACTTCAGTAAATTGCTTGACAAGTTGTGAGTGGTTCTGTGGTGAAGCGATACTGTCTACTTCTACTGCCAGCATTTCTTCAGGGCAGTGTTTACTGTTCCTGTTAAAGAAGGGCTGCGTCATTTTTGCAAAATGGAGCATCAGGTAGATTCGTCCAGCTGTTGGATACTGGTTTGCCTCTGCAAGAAGCAGGAAAACCTGCCTTATTTCATTTCTGTATTTGAAATAGGGTTTCAGTGACTTGGAGTTTGGTAGATGTTCATGCCGTTGGGTATAGCCTTCGAGTATTTTTCCCGGAATCTCCAACAGATCGGTACTGTTCTCTTCCAGTAAGAACAGCCTGCACGCTTCAGGGCATGAGAGTTGTATGCACAGTTCTGATTGTCCAAAGTTCTCCGTCAGTTTTCGCGGGTAGTTCTTGCAGATTTCGCTCAAGCTCTCTCCGCCAAAACGATTTTGAATATTGCAGAGACGGTTGGAATCCAGGAAAAAACAGTCTCCGTTCTCCTTCATCTCAAGGCTGGCATAGCTGTGTTTTGAGCCGCCGTCTTTTATTCGCTTGATTCCTTGCTGGAACTGTTTTGTGCCATCAGGAGTCCCTGGTACAGCTTTTTCAGGTTTTGATAAGTTTTTTTATCGATTTGGATGTCCCAGTCATGGCAGCAATCGTCCGGGCAATCCCCTCCTATGCATTTGAACTGGGTTGCATAGCGCATAGTGAGAATGTTTTTTCTTCTATCGGTATTCGCCATTTCTAAAAGTCCTTGATGCGTATGCACACATTCTGGCAATCGCAAAACTTACCAGGGGTCATAAGCAACATCTGGTTTCCATCTGCAACACCTGATAGCATACACTGTTGCAATAGTGGTGCAACCTTTCCAAATATTTCAACATTTTCACGGAGACGAGCTGTGAATATGTTAATGTTTGTCATCCAGTAAATGGTGTTTCCATTTATGCTTTTGACTTTCTATTGGCATGACTATGAGGCTTGGGGGATCGATCCCCGCAAAGACAGGGCTTCTCAGTTTGCAGGAATCCGAACCGATGAAAATCTGAATATCATCGGCCAACCCCTGGTCACCTACTGCAAACCTGCAGACGATATGCTGCCCCAGCCGGAGGCCTGCCTGGTTACCGGCATTACACCTCAGAAGGCCATGGCTGAAGGTGTAAGCGAGGCAGAGTTTTTTCGACTGATTCACCAGGAACTCTCCTATCCGGGGACCTGCGGCGTTGGCTATAACACGATTCGGTTCGATGATGAGTTTACCCGCCATGGGTTCTACAGGAATTTTTTCGATCCCTATGCCAGGGAGTGGCAGAACGGCAACTCACGCTGGGATATTATCGACATGGTCCGCCTGACCCGGGCATTGAGACCTGAGGGTATCGAATGGCCTGAACGCGAGCCGGGTGTTCCCAGCTTCAAGTTGGAACATTTGACCCAGGCGAACAGTATATCCCACGAGGATGCACATGACGCCCTGTCTGACGTTCATGCCACCATTGCAATCGCGAAACTGATCAAGGAGCGCCAGCCCAAGCTGTTCCAGTATATCTTTCAGATGCGGGACAAACGCAAGGTGAGGCAACTGCTCAATCTACGTGAGAAGAAGCCGGTACTTCACGTCTCATCCATGTATCCGTCAACGCGCGGCTGCATCGCCATGGTGGTGCCACTGGCCAAACACCCCACCAATTCCAACGGGGTCATTGTCTACGACCTATTACAGGATCCTGAACCCCTGCTGACGCTTTCGGTGGAAGAGATACAGCAACGGCTTTTTACCCCCAGGGACCAGTTGCCGGAAGGGGTGGAGCCTATCCCGTTAAAGACTGTGCATATCAACAAGTGCCCTGTTATCGTCCCGATGAACACCATGACCGATGAGGCGGCAGCCCGTTGGCAGATCGATATCGAGCAGGGGCAACGGCATCTTGAGCAGATCATGGCTGCTGCAGGATTGGAAAAAAAGGTGCAGTCTGTGCATTCGGGGCGGGAGTTCGAGCCGATCACCGATCCCGACCAGGCACTCTATTCAGGGGGCTTTTTTAGCGATACCGACCGCAGGCGCATGGAAGAGATTCGCAATACCGAGCCCCAACAACTGTCACACTTCGTACAGGTATTCGATGACGCACGAATTCCCGAGATGCTGTTCCGTTACCGTGCCCGGAACTGGCCCGAAACCCTAAGCAGGGATGAGCGGGCACGGTGGGACGAGTATCGGCGAGACCGGATTATGGAGCCTAGTGCCGGCGGTAGCATCACCCTGGATGAGTATCAGGGCCAATTGGCAAAGAAAATGGTCGATCCGGAAATCGGCGACCGGGACAGGATGGTGTTGTCAGAGCTGGCCGACTGGTCTGCTGTAATTGGCATGTAGGAGCGAATTTATTCGCGATCGGCTCTTGGCAAATAAATCAACGCCGTTCGCGAATAAATTCGCTCCTACAACAACAAGGGTAATGGTGTCTTCATCGCCCGGAGAAAGGGCTCCTACAGGCGTTACTCTTCAGTCCACTTCTGCAGCCCGGCGATGATGGCCTTGGCCTGGTCCGGGCTGGAGATGTTGAATTTCGATTTGGGAATGTACTCACCGCTTCGCTTCTGGTAGCGGCGGATGCTGTACTTGTCGGCACCGTATTCGCTCTTGGCGCAGTTCCACTCCTGGTAGCGGTACATGATGGTTGACCAGGCGCCCTTGGAGAGGACGACCTTGTCCAGTTCCTTGACGATATCGATACCGTCTTCGCTGTAGTTGATGGTCAGTTCGTCAACTGTTGATGCCATTGTCGCTTCGCTCTGTGTCGGTTGATCGGGAATTACCGGTTTGTATTACCGGTTGATGGTGGGCGAACTTATCAGAACTTTCCCTGGAGGTCACGGTTTTGTTGTGGCCTGTGCGCCATTGCGCTTGAGCAGGCGGATGATATCAGGATTGTTCTGCTTTATGGCCAGGTCCAGTGGTTTTTCGCCAGCAGAAGTTCCTTTGTTGACATCTGCACCGGCAGCTATCAGCAGCTTCACCATTACACGCTGGTTTCGGGTTACGGCATTCGCCAGGGGGGTAATGCCCTGGGGGTCGACATGATCGATGTCAGCGCCGTGTGTGAGCAGAAACTTGATCACATCCCTGTCAGTGGTGTTATTTGAGACGACCTGGTCCAGGAGAATATCTGGGTCGTAGTCTGCTCCCTGCTTGACGAAGAGGTCGGCTACCTGGGTTCTGCCCGCCAGCAGTGCACTGTGTATGGGGGTGAATCCCTGGCGGTTTTGAGCGTTGATGTTGGCACCGTTTTTCAGCAATAACCTGGCTATCACGAAGAGTCCCCGGTCCGCAGCCACATGCAGGGGGCGACGCCCGTCCACATCCATCTTGTTGATGTCTGCTCCCCAGCGAATATGGCGCTCGATCTGGTCGATGTCACCGCGTTGGATGGCCAGGTAGAGGCCGATGGTCGGACGGTCAGGCTGGCCGCATCCGGCGAGCAGCAGGAGCAGTAGGGTCACGAAGAATGTTTTTGTTCTCATATACCAAAGATAGTAAATCTAGACCGAAGTTGACTGCAACTGTGGAGGCAATAGCATCATGAGAATGGGCATGATATGGTAGCTGGCCATGATCTGGAAGCTTTTACTCACCCTACTGGTAATCCTCGGCGCCGTTCTCGTAATCCGCAGGCGAGGACAGGCGCGCCTGGCTCCCCCGCTGCCTGCCCCCCAACTGGAGGCGCCTCGCAGGCGCATCGTGATGTTCACTGCCACAGCGGTCGTGGCGCTGATGATCGTTGGTCTGGGAGGATACGCCTATTTTTACTGGCAGGACGCCAACCAGGTGGTCAATGTCCGGGTGATCGATAGCCGTACCGGCAACTCAGTGACCTACAAGGCATACAAGGGTGATGTGGAAGGTCGCTCCTTCACCACCACAGAGGGACGGACGGTGACCCTGGCGGAGGTTGAATGCCTTGAGTTGGGTGGGGACTGAGCCTCCACACTTTACCCTGCCTCCTGCTAGAATTGTGGGAAACCTATAACAACAAGCAGGTTGCCATGTCGTTTGCCCGATATGTCGTACGGCGTTGCTATGCCCTGGAAGATTCAGCCCGCTATAAGCAGGTGAAGGGTTTCTTCTACGATCTCCTGGAGAACCCTCGTTCCAGGATCAAGCCCTATTTCGATATTTTCATGATTCTGCTGGTGCTCTCCAGTGTCTATCTCCTGATCTATGACATCAAGGAGGATATCGGGGATTTCGGGCGGTTATTCGAGATCTACGCCGTATCCATATTTTTAGTGGAGTATCTCCTCCGGCTCTGGATCTATAACGATAGCCACTCGATATTTATCGAACACTACGAGCGGGCGGAGTTTCTGGAACAGCCCTTCAGATTGGGCCCCCCGTTCAGGGAGGTGCTGGTCAAGAAGTGGAACTACATGACCACGCCCCTGGCCATCATCCCCAGTTACCGGCCGTTGCGGTTTCTGCGTATCTTTCTCCTGTTCCGCCTGTTCAAGCTCTTTCGCTACGCCCGAAGTATCAACGAATTCGTCAAGGTGCTGTCGGAGAAGCGCTTCGAGCTGTTCACCCTTGGCATATTCCTCGCCTTCGTGGTCGTGATCTCGGCTTCAGCAATCTATTTCTTCGAAGCCAGGGCCGAGGGCGGTGAGATCGAAAACTTCTTCGATGGTATCTACTGGGCCCTGGTCACCATATCCACCGTGGGCTATGGTGATATCACGCCGATGTCTACTGAGGGGCGGGTGATAACCCTGGTATTGATCATCTGTGGCATCGTGGTCATCTCCTTCACCACCTCGGTGATCGTCGCAGCCTTCAATGACAAGATGCAGTAGATGCGCGAGAACCGGGTGTATGCCGAGTTGGAAAAGCGCAAGGGCAAGCACACCATCATTTGCGGTTTTGGCCGGATTGGCCAGGTGGTGGCTGAACGCCTGGCAGCTGAGCGGGAGAATATCGTTATCATCGACGCCGACCTGGAGCAGGTCAATGAGGCGCGAAAACTGGGTTACCTTGTGATCGAGGGGAGTGCCGAGCGGAGTGACCTGCTGGAAAATGCGGGTATCGGTGACAGGGCTGAACGGATTCTCTGCCTCACAGATGACGATGTGGCCAATGTGTATATCACCCTGACAGCAAAATACATGAACCCTGAAATCGAGGTGATATCACGGGCCAACCGGGAGGAGTCGGTTCGCAAACTCTACCAGGCAGGGGCCGACCATACGGTAAGCACATCACAGGTATTCGGATTGATTGCTGGTGAGTATATTGGTCAGCCGGTCGCCTTCGAGGCTATTCACGGCATCCTCTCCGGCAAGGACGGCATTGCACTTGAGACGGTGGTTGTACGCCCAGGTTCTGCCCTTGAAGGAAAGCGGATCGGTGAAATCGATTTTTATGGCAAACGGCTTGTGCTGTTCGGTGTTATCACCCATACGGACCGGCTTCCAGGAGAGCCGACTTCGGCCTATTCGCTGTTGAGTCGTCAACTCCATTTTAACCCCGGTAGTGATTTTTGCCTCAACGGCAACGATACGCTGGTCGTGTTCGGACATCAGTTCAGCATTGTTCATTTCAAAGGTCGTCTCGAGAGCGATTCCTTATAGAGGGAGCAGTGGTGTATTCAAAGGTCGTGATATTCGGTTGCAACGTCTTGAGCATGGAAGTAGCCCTGAGGCTGCATGAGCGCTCCTGGGACATGACCCTGGTTTCAAAGGATGAGCGTTGCTTGGAGGGTGCCCAGAATCGTGGGTTCAGGCTTGTGGAGGTGGAGGCGGACTACACGGATGATGAGGAGCTGAAGCGACTCGGCATCGGTCTCGACGTGGACGTGGTTTTTACCCTGTTCGAGGAAGATGCCAATAATGTTTTCCTGACCATTTCGGTGAAAGATCTCGATCCCCAGGTCAAGGTGGTGTCCCTCGCCCAGTCAAAAGATTCCGCACATAAGCTTCGGGCTGCCGGTGTCAGCAAGGTGATTGATCCCTAGGAGATCAGTGGCCGGAAGATTCACGACATGGTCAAACGTCCCCTGATTGCGGAGGCTATCGAGAAACTGGTTTATGGCCAGGAGCACCTCAATCTTGCCGAGGTGACGGTGACGAGGGATTCATTTCTCGATGGCCGGAGATTGGGCGAGCTTGGGTTGTCAGAGCGCTACAACCTGGTGTTGCTCGGTGTGGTCGACCGGGAACTGGGAGATGAATTCATCTTCTCCACCAGCGGGGTGGACCATAAGCTGGACAAGGACGATGTACTGGTGGTGATCGGCCCGATGGAGGAGATTGACCGATTGCGCCACGACTCCCTCTCCGAGTAGGGAAGGGCTATGAAAACACCGGTGAGAACCGCCGGTGTTTTCCATTTGAACTCAGATCAGGCTGGTGCAGCTTCCAGAATGGCGGCCAGTTGGCTCGGGTTCAGTCCGCCCTGGGCTGTAAGCGCCTGGGCACTGTCCTGCTCGATTTGTCGTCTGAGGCGCCCTACAAGGTCGTTAGCCTCATTCGAGGATCCGATGCTGCCTGTACTACCTTGAGTCTCTGCTGGGGGCTGGTTAAGCCGTTGTCCTGTAGCGCTGAGCTCCAGGGTATCGTTCGTCGGCTTCGGGGCCTCGGCAGACTCTACGGGGGCAGTATCGCTGGCCAGCTCCCGCTCGACGCGCTCTCCATCGGATGTAGAGTTGGTTGCGGGAGCCTGTGACGATATTTTGTCGTTGTTAATCGGGTTGATCACGATAGTTTCTCCGATAAAGTGCCGGCAGAGCGGCATTCTTCGATCAAATCTTGCTGCTTTACCACTTTGTAGCAGGTTTTAGGCCAGCTTGCTATTTTCTGCCGAATTAAAGGTGATGTGCCTCTCAGTCTTCTCCTGAAAACCTGGGGTCGTCATCATCCTCTTCGAGATGCAGCGCGCTGACATCCGGAATGACCGCGGGTTCTGGCTCGGTGTGAGCATCTTCCAGGGAACCCGTTTTGGGTGGGTTCAGATCAAGATCGTCGGTGTTGATATCCGCATCAGGCACAGGTTCGGATTCGTCGATTGTGACACCTTCCGGGTCAAGACTGAGACTGCTGGTATCAATCTCTGCCTGGGGTAGGGGTTCATGCTCGTCGACAATGGTTCCCGGTGGCGACAGATCAAGATTGCTGATGTCAGGAATGGGTGCAGGTTTCACCGGTACCTGGCACTCCTCCAGGCTGCCTGTCCTGGGAGGCAGCAGGCTCATGGATTCAGGCCCTTGTTCCTGGGCTTCTTTGCCTGCCGGTTTGATGTCGATCAGGGCGCCGGCATTCTTGAAAGCACCGCGGTATTTTATGGCCGTATCCTGGTCAACGCCTGACTTTATTCGAATCGGCTTGCCGGAAAACATGCGCTCCACCTGGGCCGCATCCGCCTTGAACATCTGGGCGATCTTCTGTTTGACCTGGTCAGGGTCATTTCCCTCGATGATCTGGCCTGAAAAATAGATGTCGAAGAGGGTAAAGGACATAGGGGTCTTCCATTGGCTCAATATCCACTTCCCTTGAGTATATATGTTTTTTGCCGGTTCAGAGCAGATGTAGGTCAGGCACTGGTGAGAATGGATACAAAAAAGGGGCCGTGTCGGCCCCTTTTCTCCGCAATAATTATTCCCTCAGAGTGTTTTGCTGAGGGTAAAGGCGCCGCGCAGGTCACCTTTATTGAAACCCCGTGCCTTGTCGGCAGGGTAGAGCATATCCAGCTTTTTGACGACGGGTTCCTTGATCGCGGTACCGTGACAATGCAGGCACACATCTCCAGTGGGTATGGCTTTCATGTAGCGGAAGGTCTTCTGACCGTTAACTTCTACTACTTCAGTGTGTTCCATTTTGGTCGGGTCTTCACCCGCTGCCTTCCGGGCTTCGAAATCGTTGAGAGCCTTTAGTTCCCAGGTATCCGGCTTGTTGCTGGGGTTGCGCAGTTTCAGGCTGGTTCTGGCAACGTCCCAACCCGAATTTTGAGATGCGTCACGAGCGATGCCGGGGGCCTTGGTGTTGCACACCTCGATGGCGTTGACCGGGCCGCCGCTTTTCATGCCTTTTTGCAATTCACCTTTCAGGTTTTTTAAAAAGCTCTTTACAATGCCTCGTGCTTCAGCAGTGTTGTCCATCATCTGGTCTGCGATGGCGTTGCCACTGAAGATGGCGCATATCGCAGCGGCAAATACAACTCTCTTCATGGATGATTCCTCCAGTATTAGGCTTTGGTGTCTCTGTTATGCCGGCTTACTGACCGCAGGTTTCCGTCGGTCTGGTTATCCGGTCGAATATTGTGCCGGGTAAATATAACGGTTTTACGATGTAGAGCAAAATCAGCCGTCAGGCCAGCTCATGGGTTTTTTTTAAGGGCTGTGATGGCACTTTTAATCGCTGCTTCCAGATAGAGGGGGAAGAGTTCAGGGGAGGTGATACCGATAATGCGTTCGGTCAACTCCTCTCCTTCAGGTCCCAGAAACAGCAGGGTGGGGGTAAGGTCGGCACCGTATTCATGAGCCAATTCGGCACTGGGCCTCCGCTTACCCTGAAAATCGGTTACATCGGTGCCCAAATCGATGAACAGCTCCCTGATTACCAGCTCATTTTCATAATCCCCGGAAAGGATCAGCGGGTTGATGATTTCACGTTTGATCAGTACGCAGTAGGGGCAGTGATCCTGAGACATCAGCAGCATGATGGGGACACCTGTCCGTGCATCTGTGGCCAGGTTCCGGGCTTCTGCGATCCCGGCATGTCTGTCCGCTGAGTAGGCTGCCCATGCAAGCATGGGAATGGTGAAGATGAAAAAGAGTGTCAGCAGTCTTTTCATGGCAGTTCAGGGTATTTGATTTCTCAGACGCTCGATCTTGCCTGAATAGCTCTGTTTCATGGCCTGTTCGAACGCCTCGTTGGATTCATACTCTATCCCGAAAACTGGCTTCCAAATATTATGGTTTTCCATACATAGATAAAAGAAAACCTCCTTCTGCCATTGACTGCTGAAACTGTTGTAAGCGTGGCTGAACAGCTCCAGTTTGATCTCCCCGGGATAAGAGAGCTTGCCTTCGGTATCCACCATGGGCATTTTCAGGATCTGGCTCCTGGAGCCCTGTTCCCTGATCTTCTTGATTACCGGCTTGATGAAGGTCAGGGTGCCAAGAGACACCATTGCCACCTGTTTCGGATCAAAAAAAGAAGTCTGAAGGATATTGAACAGGTCTGCATACTCCTCTTTCCAACCCTGGTAGTGGATCATGGGGTGGAAATGGAAGCCAACGATCACGCCTTTCTCTGCAAGATGTTTTGCCGCATCCAGTCTTTTCTCAAGGGGCGCACTAGCGTGCTCTTCATTGCTTATGATAGTTGGCGTGTTCAGTGACCAGCTGCAGATGATATTGGGTGGAAGATCATGATTGAGCAGATAGGAGACGTTTGCCGACTTGGTTTTGAATTCCAGGATGACGTTGGGATGTTTCCTGGCAAATTCGATCTGGGCTTGCAGTACACCGTGACTGTTGCCCCACATCAGCGAGTCTGAGGACTGGCCGGTTCCAATATGGTAGGTCTTTTCGGGATCGATGGAGAGGGCGGCGAGCTTGTCGGCAAACTCGGGATCAAAATAGACTTGGTCACCGGTGAAAAACGATTGAATACTGCAGTAGCTACAGCCATATCCGCAATTATCCACGGCATCCAGCGTGAGGAGATTACAGCAACGGGTTTTGGGTGATGCCACAGGACAATAACCCAAGCCGAGTTTTCCTTTCTCTTTTTCCATCACCTCGGCAGTTACCTTTTTTACAGGAATCGAGGTGCCAAGCTGATAATTGTTTGCCGCCTCTTTGTATCTCTCCCAAGTGGCGACAAGTGTCCTGAGTATTCGCTGCTTCTCCTGCTTTCCGGTATGAGTTTCAGATGCGACAGGCCAGACCGACTCAATATTGCTCTCCCCCCACATCTGCAGGTCACGGGCAATCTCGGTGACCTGGCGCAGGTCCTGTTGGGTGAAACGGTATTCATGGGCCATTTCCCTGATGAACATCCGGCTCTCATCGGACAAAGTGTTCAGCAGGGTCTGCTCAGAGATGGATGCGAATTTTACGCTGTAGTCTGCTTTGTGGGACATGTGCTCGTGGGCTTGATGGCGCAGGGTAGAAGATTATGCCTGATTAGTGGCTTGTTGGCAGTATTTTAGGGTGAACCTGAAGTGAAATGAACGAGTTTCTCCTTCGCTATTATGGATGGTGTAAGCTATTGAAAAAACAGTTGAATTTAGTGTTTATTGATCTTTGTGGCAATTTTACAGGGTTTCCCACCCATGGTGATGGTCTAAAATCAGGGGGTATCTGGATGGATGATTGAGGAATCTCCACGAGCTATCCAGGCGTATGCCCGGCACAGGGATATCCGTTGTCGCCAGGGAAGGTGTTCAGACAGATCAGGGTGGGCTGAATGCATTTAACCTGGCGATCACAAAGCCGCTTTCTCACGCAGCGGGTGAAAACCAAGTTTTCAGGACCTAGCCTCAGGTTCGGTATCTGCAAGGCGATTCACCGGTCGTCGATACATTCATTCAAGGTCAGGCAGGCAAGGCAGTCTTTTCTCAGGCCTGCATCCGGCCCGGTAACAGTATGCGGCGTTCGCTATCCCGATTGTCATTCCAGGTTCATTTCTTACGTCGAAGAGTTGTTTTTCCATACTTCCAGGTATTACGGTCATACAGAGTCATATCTTCGAACGCTTGCCCATAGTCCTGATTTCAGCATGGCTGGATTTCGAGCGACCTTGATGTCCTGCCTGCAAAGACGAATGATGGGGATTCTGCTGTCACACTCACCGTCACAGGCGGTTGGACGGGGGGCATTCAGATCGTAGAAGCGGTAATCAAAAAGGAGAGCGGGGTAGGGGACCTGGAAGCGCGATACCACTTTCCGGAACAACAAGAACATGATGATAAAAACCTGAACTGACTTTCCCAGTTCACAACAAGGATCACAATATAGCCGGGCCTGTCGAACAGCTTTTGCACTTTGCAGCAAGGCTTAATCTCGGTGTCGATATATGCGACAGGGATATTAGTTTGTCTTCCCGGCAACTGGAACGAACCGTGAAGTATCTCAACCCCACCATCCGGTCCGTGTTTGAACAGATATCCCGACGTCTCCAGGCTGCCGGATACCGGATTGTCGAGCGTGAAGTGCCGCCGAGACCAAAATATGATTGGAATTAAAGTATTAATGCAGTGTTTATAAGAAAATTCATTATATTTTAAACTAAGGCCTATAATTGCTGTTAAGCACTATGGATAAAGCACAAAACCTGCAATATGGGTTAGAATATCTTAAGGATGTAAATCATTTATTTACACATGGGACAGGTTCCTCAGGGACAACCGGGGACCTCTGAGTACGTAGAAGAATACTATGCAGGGGTGAGACAAGAATAAATGATCAACAAAAGATCCTTTTGGGCATTGATACTGCTTTTGGCGCCTTCTTCTCTGTGGGCTTTGGGGTTACGTGACATAGAGGTCATGTCTGCACTCAATCATCCCCTCAATGCTCGTATCCAGTTGCTATCTGTTGAAGCCGTAGATCTCGATCGCATCAAGGTGAGGTTGGCGGGCGCAGACGCATTCAACAAAGCGGGAGTCGATCGTCCGTACCACCTGACCCAGTTGCGTTTTAATCCGATGATGGATGAGTATGGCAATGCCTACATCGAGGCTACGACCCGCAGGTCTGTACGCGAACCCTACCTCAACTTCCTTGTCGAGGTACTGTGGCATGGTGGAACCATTATCAGAGAATATGCTGTTCTCCTGGATCCACCCGTAATAAAGCCCGCCATGGTGGCTCCTTCCAGGCCGGCAAGGGCTGAACAGCCCCGTGTAGAGGCGCCAAAACCGATTCCACGGGAGCAGACCTATCAGGTTCGCAGATCTGAGACCCTTTGGGTTATTGCAGACAAGACCCGTGCTGATATAGGCATCTCCATCGAACAACAGATGATGGCCCTGCAAAGGGTCAATCCTGATGCGTTTCATCGCAATAATGTAAATCTGCTGAAGGCTGGATCAATTCTACAGCTGCCCGATTCAGCTACGGCTCGAGAGATGAGCAGGCAGGAGGCCAGGGCGGTTTTCAGGCAGCAGACCCGGGAGTGGAGGGCGATGCGTGCCAAGCCCAGGCCTGCCAAACCTGCTCCCCCGGTAGTGCAGGAACCAGCGCCCAAACCGGCACCTGAGCCTGTTGTGGAAAAGGTCCCGGAGAAGGCACCGGAGACGCCGGCTGTCGAAGAGGAAACGGACAGGCTCGAGGTTGTGGAGACAGGTAAGGAGTGGCAGCTGGCAGAAACTGTTACCCCTGACGAGAAAAAGTTCCCTGCAACCGATGAAGAGAGGCTGAAAGCAGCCATCGCAGATTCAGCAGAGGATCTCGCAGCTGTTCGGGAGATCAACCAGGACCTGGATGAACTGAGAGGTGCCCTGGAGGCCAAAATCGAAGCTCTGCGCAAATCCCTTGATCAGAAAAACCAGGCGATTGAGGATCTGAGGCAGCAGCTGGAGAGCGCGAGCACGGGTGTCGATCCCGAGGGTAAGATCGGTGGCGAGGGTGTGGCCGAGATCGAAGAGCGGAAGTCGCCTGGCGGTGTCGATGCAACCGTACCGGTGGCTGAGAAGCCTGAAACCGAGATGGCCCCTGGGCCGGAAGAGGATAAAACCGATTTCTGGAACCTGGTACTTATGGTTGGAATCGGGTTATTCGTCTTATTTGTGATTGTATTGATGGTACGACGCAACGCTAAAGCCAAGGATGATGAAACCGCTGAAGTGCTCGAAGGCTACATGGACGAGGAGGAGTCCCCAGAAGAGAAAGCGGCAGATGTTTTTCTTAGTGGTCTGTTTGAAGATGCTGAACCAGGGCCTGCGCCCCCTCCCGAAGAAGAGTCCACACCTGAAGTAGAAGAGCCGATTGGGAGCGGTGAAGATGTGGCCTCAGTGCTGACCGAGGCTGATATCTACCTCGCTTATCGTCGTTACAGCCAGTCGGAATCCCTTGTTCAAGGTGCGATGAATCAGCACCCTGACAATCTTGATCTGAAACTGAAGATGCTCGAGATCTACTCATTCAGAAAAGACAGGGAAAGCTTCAGCAGTTACCTGGATGAGATCTATCCGCTGCTTGCTGCCGGTCCGGCAGATCTGCAGGATCGTGCGCTGGGTATGGCCCAGGAACTGGTACCTGAACACAGACTGCTGAAGTCAGGTGAAGGCAAAAGGAAAGAGGCCCCGGCCGAGCTTGAAGAGGGCGTGATGCCGCCTATTGATGAGGATACTAATCTTTTCTCAAAGGAAGTCGATGATATCGATATTTCAGTCGATGATCTGATGATGCCTGACGACAAGATACCCCCCATCGAGATGGATCCCGGTGCGAAAGAGAAACAACCGGATCCTCATGAAATTTCGATTCCGGACATGAAGCTGGATCTTGATGATGAGGACAAGGACGAGCCGAAAAGTTAGCGGCTGAAAAAATATCAGCCAGTCCGGAATATGCTGATATTACTTTATTAGAAAGCGATATTTATTGAGATCTATTCGAAATAAATATCGCTTTTTTTTCTTGTCACAAATAATCCGCCGAACAGGTAGTCTGCATGTAATGCTGAGATTGTTGCATTTTGGTGCAGGTTTTATTTTTCACAGCGCATTGGGTCGCCGGGTTACATGTTTTGATTGAGGCTATTAGAAATCTTGATCTGTTTCTTTGGGTCGGGATGTAGTATATGTGTGTAAAGGAAGATGGCATCGGAGAGAAATATTCGTTGCAAAGAGGACTTCCATAATCGGCCACTAATAAAGAAGCCGGAGTTGTAGTAACACCAAATGAGGAACAAGAACATGCAGGTTAAAGAAATAATGAGCCGGGCTCCGCGGACTGTAACTCCAGATACTGACCTGGTGGAAGTGGTCTCGCTGATGTGTCTCTACCGCTATAGCGGTCTCCCAGTGCTGGAAGACGATAAGATGGTTGGGTTTATTGCCGAGAAAGATGTACTGCATCGCATGTTTCCGACACTGGAAGAGATGATGAGTGCAGGATTCGGATAAGTGGATCTGGATGACATGATGGGGCGTTATAAAGAAGTCGTAAACCTGAAGGTCAAGGACCTGATGGCTGGCAGCGTTATTACCGTATCCGCCGATGATCATATCTTGCGAGCAGCTACTACCATGGTGCGGCACAAGTTCCGCCGTATCCCGGTCTCTGATGGCGGTAAGCTGGTTGGCATGCTCAGCCTGGGTGATATTCACAAAGCGATCTATCTAACCAACATTACCAGCGGTCTCTGCGACAAGTCTAAATAAGGGCTTGGCATCACCATCCTGGTGATGCTTAACAGGATAAAGGCAGGGGGAGTAGATGCTCCCCTTTTTATTTGTTTCTGTTATTTAATACACGTTCAACGGTATCAACAATAGCCTGGGTTTGGGGGTCGATTTCGATATTCACCCGGTCGCCCTGCTGTCTGGCTGACATGTTGGTTCTGGTCAGTGTTTCCGGAATCAGGTTGACGTTGAATTCGTCGTTGTCCACATCACCTATGGTGAGGCTGATGCCGTCGATGCCGATATAACCCTTTGTGAAAACGTACTTCATTAGGTCGGATGGCATCCTGAACCAGACCTGCCGGTTGTTTTCGCTATCGATGACTCGTGTCACCTCTGCAGTGCAGATGATATGGCCGGACATTTGGTGTCCGCCGATTTCGTCACCGAATTTTGCGGCACGTTCAAAGTTTACCCGGTCACCGGTAACAAGCTCTCCGAGATTGGTAATGCGCAGTGTCTCCTGCATCAGGTCGAAGCTCACCAGGTCATCTTCCATGCTGACCACGGTCAGGCAGCAGCCGTTATGGGCAACCGAGGCGCCCGGCTCCAATCCGGAGAGTTGATCTTCGGGCATGCGGATGGTGTGCGTGCGAAAATCTTTTTTCTCCAGGATGCTGACAGCCTCTGCAGTACCCTGAACGATACCTGTAAACATGGACATACCTCTCGCTTCCGTTGACCAGCCATTCTAACATGCATGGCAGATATCAAGAGCTCAAGTAGAAGTAGACTTGAGATCGACGACGAACCATTGGTCGCTTGATAACTGGTGTGTTTCTTCATTACTGCTTAGCGAGAGACTTCCTGGAGGCTGTATGCGAATAGTCCGTTTTATGGATAGTGCCGGAGAGATCAGGCTGGGACGAGAGATAGATACACTGACGGCAGAACTGCTCGAGGGGAATCTATGGGATGGTGTGCAAGAGACAGGAGAGATTGTTGCCCTCCATAAGCGACTTGCTCCTCTTGAGCCCGTCAATATCTTCTGCATTGGTCTCAATTACAGGGAGCATGCTGCGGAAACCGGACTGGATCTTCCAGAGAACCCGGATATTTTCATGAAGCCAACCGGTTCGATGTGTCACCCGGGGGACGATATCAAGTTGCCTGCATGCAGTCGTCATGGACCGGAAGTGGACTATGAGGCCGAACTGGCCGTTGTTATCGGCAGGCCGGCACGCAATGTACCGGAAGCCGAGGCTTTTGAGTACGTTCTCGGTTACACCTGTGCCAATGATGTGTCCGCCACGAAAGTGGCAACTGCATGGGGGTGGTGGCCAATGGATAAAAGGCAAGAGTTTTGACACCTTCTGTCCCTTGGGTCCAGTGCTTGTAACGGCGGATGAAATTACGGACCCTCAGAACCTTGGGGCGCGTTGCTTTCTTAATGGCGAAGTGATGCAGGACGGCAACACCAGCGACATGATTTTTCCAATCGCCCGGCTGATCCACCTGTTGAGCCAGGATACAACACTGCTGCAGGGCACGGTGATACTGACAGGTACTCCATCGGGTGTGGGCTTCGTCAGGGATCCGCAGGTCTATTTATCGGATAATGACAGGGTAAGGATCGAAATAGAGCACATCGGTACACTGGAGAACAGTGTGTCTTCAGCCGATTAGTGTCAACGAACCCTGGAGTCAGTTTGTACCAAGCAGCGGGTCTGTCGGGCGTTTCGGCAGGTCAAGAATCTCGATACTCAGGTTGTGGTGGCGACGATCTGGCCAACGCTTTTCAAGGCTAAAGTGTGCCCCTCCGTTATAACCGGGCTTACGACGATCCTTGTTGGGTGAACGGTGCTGATACTTGTGAACCTCTAATTGCTTGCCGTTGAGCAAGTTGGCGTTGAGCTGCTCGGTCACATGCATAAGGATATTTTCGGGTGTGATTTCGGCGAGGCAGTGCACTTGTCGCTGCCCTGTATCACGGTCCGTGATGCGCATCAGTTCACAGTGGGGTACCTGATTTCTGTTGGGTGAAAGCGAACCTTTCATTCCGGGATTCAAGCTTCTGTCGATGAACCGGGTCAGATCCCGATGGTTTATGCCTTCAGGGATGTTGCTGATAAAAATCCACATCAAAACAACCCTACGCCCTTAATGGGCGTCCACTAACAAGTATAGCTTGCCTTGGGTGCCAGTGCCGGAAAACAGGTTCCAAGGGAATGCTATTCCGGCATGTTTGGTGGATCAAGGTCTTCCTGGGGTTGGTGTGATGGGTCTCAGAGATTCTCCTTCCACTTGCTGATCAATTCGATATGCTCCTGCTCCTCTTCGCTGAATTTCAGTGCCAGGTCCCGCACTTCGGGGTTAGGTGAGCTGTCAGCAACCTTGGCGTAGAAATCCTTGCCGCGCTGTTCATTTTGAATTCCCACGGCGGCAGATCCGGCAGTGTCATGTCGGCTGAAAGCACTTCGACTTCGTGGGCGTGCTTCTGCCCGTAATGTGCCAGTTTGCGGAACAGGTTGGCGGTATCGATATTGTTGTGAACCTCCATGCTGTCGGCCAGTTGCTCGTAGCGTTCCACCGATTCCAGTTCAAGTTCCATCGCATGGGCCAGAAACTCTTCCACGGTCTCGATCAGGGTTGTTGTCGTTGCGCTGTTCATACCTGGAACTCCTTCTCAAGAGCTGAGGGTTCGCAAATCGCATCGTATGCAGGTTGCCACGGGGGCAGTTCGGTCCTGTAAATCAAGCCGGTACCCATGCCGTCGTCGGCTTGCAGGCCTTGGGCGGTCTTCACAGGGTTGGCGGTAACCTCTTCGGCATATTCGTGGACCTGTTTCTTCCAGCCTTTCTGTTCAGGGCGGAAGGTGGTGCAGGGACTGAACACGTGGATGAAGGAAAACCCTTTATGCTGGATCCCCTCCACGATCATCTGTGTAAGCTTGTTGGGATCGCCTGAGAAGCCGCGTGCAATGAAAGTGGCGCCTGAAGCAAGTGCAATCGCAGCTGGATTGAAGCTGGGTACACCAGGACCGTGAGGCGTGAGTTTGCTCGCTGACCAGTCGGGGGAGGTGGTTGGTGAGGCCTGCCCCTTGGTCATGCCGTAGACTTCGTTGTCCATCACGATGTATGTGATATCCATATTTCGTCGGCAGGCATGCAGGAAGTGGTTGCCTCCGATGGAGAAGCCGTCACCATCACCACCTGCAGCGATAACCGTCAGGTCGGGGCGTGCTGCTTTGAGGCCGCCGGCAACAGCAAGTGCACGGCCATGCACGCCATGGAATCCATAGACTTCGGTATATGCGGGCAGACGTGAAGAACAGCCGATGCCGGAGACCATCGCAACATCCTCCCGTTTCAGTGCCAGGTGAGCCAGCGCTTTGCTCAGGGCACTGAGCACAGCGAAGTGTCCACTGCCCGGGCACCACACGGGTTTGATGTCCGATTTATAGTCTTTGGCTTTCAAGGCCGGTTGGGTCTGGGTTTCAGTCATTGTCGGCCTCCTGTGTCATCATCGCCATTACATCGCCTGGGCGTATGGGCAACGGACCGGGCTGTGCCATGGAGCGGGTGCCCGGTGGAAGGAGCTGGTTGGCATTCAGGTAGTGATAAAGCTGGGCCCCATGGTTCTGCTCCACGACAATGGCGTTTGAAACACCCTGGAGGGTGTTTTGCTGTTTCTGTTTTTGCAGCGGAGCCAGCAGTCGCAAGGCAAGGGCACGGGTGGGAACGCCTGCCTGGCTCAGCCTTTGGGCCGCTTCGAATGCAGCGCCCGATGACGAGCCCCAGGTGATAATGCAGTTCTCCCCCTCGCCCTGAAGATCGGCCCACGCCTCACCGTAGTCGAATCCATCGATTTTGTTACGGCGCTTGTCGAGTTGGAGGAGATGATCCTCGGTCATGCTCGAGGGCGTTCCCCGCTCATTGTGCTCAAGCCCGTCAGCAGTGTAGATGCAGCCCTCGGTTCCCGGAATGGACATGGGAGATAGGCAATCTTCGGTCAGTGCGTAACGCTGGTAGTGATTCTCCTCCTCGGGGGACTTGGCCAGCAGCCGCTGGTAGGCCTCTTTCGGCTCGGCGGGAGGCTCGATGATCGACCGTGCCTGTCCCTGTGATTGGTCGCTGAGGACGATGGCCACGGTCTGCAGCACTTCACTCAGGTAGACGGCCCACTGGGTAGTGAATGCACAGTCGCCGATGTTGGTTGCCGCAAGAACCAGGTGCGGCGCATCACCGTGAAAACCGTAGAGCGCAATATTCAGGTCGGACTGTTCCGACTTTGTGGGGATGCCGGTTGAAGGGCCACCGCGCATCACGTTGGAGACGACCAGTGGGGTCTCGCTGGTCACTGCCAGGCCCAGTCCCTCCATCATCAGGCTGAGTCCCGGGCCCGAGGTTGCTGTCAGGCTGGGCACACCGCCGAAGGAGGAGCCGATAATCATGTTCACCGAGGCAAGCTCATCTTCGGCCTGCAGCAGCGAACCGCCCAGTTTCTCCAGGTTGGGTGCCAGCCACTCAAGAATCTCGCTGGCCGGTGTAATGGGATAGGCGGCGACAAATCGTACCCCGCCGCGGACCGCTCCCATGCAGCTCGCTTCATTGCCAGAGATATTCCAGCGCACGGGTGGTGTATGCGGTGGCTCCAGGGGGGAGATTGGCAGTTCGCTCCACTCCTGGGTGTGACCGAGAGAGATGCAGGCTTGGGTGGCCTCTACCGCCTTTTCCCCCTTCTTCTCCAGGTGTTCTGCTGCCACTTGGCGCAGCGCCGCTTCCGGCAGGCCGAGCAACTTGGCCAGGATACCCAGGCCGATCATGTTGGGGCGTCCACCGTCTATGGTCTTGGCCAGGGATTTCAGGGGAGCGTCCAGTACCTGGATATCGTCGCTTGCAAGTTCTGGCGGGACCTCCCCTGCATCGGGGTCGCGGATGATCAGGCTGCCGGGCTGCAGCGGTATTTCGTCAACAAAGCGAGTTACGTTCAGCCAGTCGAAGGCGAGCAGAATATCGAACTTGTCGTCCAGGTTGTTGACCGGCTTGACCCCAAGCCGCAACATGGCGGCTGATTCTCCGCCCCGGATCTGGGGGCCAGACGAGCGGGTCATCAATCCAAAAAGCCCGGCCGCGGCAACCGCTTTCAACAACATCTGGCCGGCGGTGACGACTCCACTGCCGCCTGAGCCGGTGATTGCTGCCGATAGAGTGTCAGGGTGATTGACGTTTGTCTTGTTCATTCTTATCTCACTGATTTCCGTGTCAGCTTTTGTCTCTGTTCAAGTATGACCTGAAACCGGGTTCCGGGAATATGACATAAATCGTCATTTCGTAAGAACGGTTTGATATGATTGCTCCATTGAATCTGAAAAAGGCCCCATCCAAGGGAAGGTTTGCGGACAATCAACATGCATACCACCAGAAGAATAGCCCTGATTGCACTATTGTGCCTGTTCAACCTGCAGGCCTTGGCGGAACCTGCGGAATCGGCAAATGAAAAGCGTTCGGTCTGGGATGTCGTTATGCAGTACGGCGACAAGGCTGCCGCCCGATTGATGCCGAGATTTCAGTTCGCTGGTGTCAACTGGCCGCCCCAGGAGGTGACCCTGCTCGCCTTGAAGGATACCCGGCTGCTTGAGCTTTGGGCCCTGGATAATGGTACCTGGAAGCATGTGCGGGATTACCGCATCAAGGGTATGAGTGGGATCAAGGGGCCCAAGCTGCGTGAAGGTGACCGGCAGGTGCCTGAGGGGCTGTACCGGATAACCGAGCTGAATCCCAACAGCAGCTACCATCTCTCCATGAAACTGGACTATCCCAATGCGTTTGACTTGGCCCAGGCAAAAATTGAAGGCAGGACCGATCTTGGAGGTGATATCTTCATACATGGCAAAGCCGTCTCGAGGGGCTGCCTGGCAGTGGGTGACAATGCGATGGAGGAACTCTTCGTCATGACTGCACTGCTGGGTACTGACAAGGTCTCGGTACTGATCTCCCCCAAGGATTACCGCTTTCGCCCATTGGAACCCCTGGCACTGGATGCACCTTACTGGGTGCGGGAGCTCAATGAGCGTATCGCATTCAACATCCGTAGATTTCCGCTGCACAAAAAGTAGCCGTTATACCGTCTCCATAAAACAGCTCTCATCTCAAGGTTAATGGCAAAAGCTCCCGTAAAAAAAAGGCGAAAAAGCACCCGTACTCCAAAGGGACGGAAACGTAGCAGCAGGGCGGTCAAGCGAGGCGGTCGCGGTAGCAGACGGAAATCCACAAAAGGCCGCTGGCTTCTGCGGTTTATCGCCCTTGGCTTTCTCTTCAGCCTGGTTGCAGGGGTCTATGTGCTCTACCTGGACCACCAGGTGCGGACCAAGTTCGAGGGAAAACGCTGGGCGGTGCCGGCCAGGGTGTACGGCCGTGCCCTGGAGCTTTATCCAGGGGCTGCTGTGACACCCGTCCAGCTGACATCGGAACTCAAACGGCTCGGCTACAGCAAAGTCAGTCACCCCAAGCAGGCTGCCTCCTGGTCGCGCAACGGTAACCGGTTTCTGGTGCGTACCCGGCCCTTCAGCTTTTGGGATGGCAAGGAGCCGGCCCGTTATCTCGATTTCAGATTCAAGGCCGATCAGCTTTCCACAATCCGGAAAGTAGGCGGGGGTGAGCTCCCACTGGTGCGGCTCGAGGCCCCGGAGATAGGCAGCATCTACCCGGCCCACAACGAAGACCGGGTGTTGGTGCAGCGCAAAGACCTGCCTGACCTGCTGGTGAAAGCGCTGCTGGCGGTGGAGGATCGTGATTTCTACCGTCACCATGGGGTCAATCCCAAAGCGATTGCACGTGCCGTGTGGGTCAACATGCGTGCCGGGGGGGTGGTGCAGGGCGGCAGTACACTGACCCAGCAGCTGGTGAAGAACTTCTATTTGACCCGGGAGCGCAGTCTCTGGCGCAAGCTCAACGAGGCGGTGATGGCGCTGCTGCTGGATGCCTATTATGAGAAGGACGATATCCTGGGGGCCTATGCCAACGAGATCTACCTGGGCCAGGATGGGCAACGCGCTATTCACGGCTTCGGGCTGGCCAGTCATTTCTACTTCAATCGCCACCTGAAGGAGCTTGACCTGCCCAAGCTGGCCTTGCTGGTAGCCATGGTGAAAGGGCCTTCATACTACGATCCGCGCCGCCATCCGGAACGGGCCCTGAAAAGACGCAACCTGGTACTGCAGCTGTTGGCGGACCAGGGGGCGATCACTGCTGCCCGGGCAAAGAAAGCTTCAGCCGCTTCACTCGGGGTGACTTCCATGGAAGGCAAAGGGCGGGGCAGTTATCCCGCGTTCATGGGCCTGGTGCGGCGACAGCTCCACCGGGACTACCGGGAAGAGGACCTCAACTCCGAAGGGCTGCGTATATTCACCACCCTCGATCCCTGGATCCAGAAACATGCAGAGGAGGCCGTGGCAGGTAGCCTCAAGCGCCTGGAGAATCGGCATAAACTGCCGGCGAAAAAACTAGAGGGTGCGGCGGTTGTACTGGACTCCCAGAACGGCGAGATCCTTGGGGTAGTCGGCGGCAGAAAGTCCCGCTATTCCGGTTTCAACCGTGCACTGGATGCGGTGCGCCCCGTCGGCTCCCTGGTCAAGCCCGCCGTCTACCTTGCGGCGTTGATGGATTCGCAGAAGTACACCCTTATCAGCCAGCTGGATGACAGCCGCTTCACCGTGCGCGGTGGTGATGGCAAGGGGTGGTCCCCCCGGAATTACGACCGCCAGTCTCATGGTGAGGTCCCCCTGCACCAGGCGCTTGCGCACTCCTACAACCTCTCCACAGTGCGCCTGGGGTTGGATATTGGTCTTGGTGAGGTTCTGGATGTATTGGCTGAACTGGGGATCAGTAGGCCCATTGATCCGGTGCCTGCCCTGTTGCTTGGTGCGGTCTCCCTCTCTCCCCTGGAGGTTGCCCAGTTGTACCAGAGTTTTGCCGCCGGTGGATTCCATTCTCCCCTCAGGGCGATTCGCGAGGTGCAGGCGGCCGATGGTCAGCCGCTGCAGCGTTATCCCTTGACTGTCCACCAGGCTGTTCCCGAAGGGCCGGTCTATCTCTTGAATCGGAATCTGCAGGAGGTGGTCAGAAGCGGCACCGGTAAAGGTCTCTCCGCCTACCTTCCCCAACGTTTCAATATTGCGGGCAAGACCGGTACCACGGATAAACTGCGTGACAGCTGGTTTGCAGGATTCAGCGGTGATCGGGTTGCCGTGGTGTGGGTTGGACGGGATGACAACAAACCGGCGGGTCTTACGGGCAGCAGCGGTGCTCTCCAGGTATGGGGTGATATGATGCGTCGTATGAATCCGCAGCCGCTGGAGTTGATTCGCCCGGAGTCGGTGGAACTGGTCTGGATCGACCCCCAGTCGGGACTGCGTGCAGACGAGGGCTGCAGCGAGGCACGACAGTATCCTTTCATCGTGGGGTCGGCACCTGTTGCCACCTCATCCTGCGTGGGCGAAAGCGGGGGATCCCTCGGCAGAATTTTTCGGAGTTTTTTTGAATGAAAGCAACACCACTTGTGATCGCCGCGTTGGGTAGCCTCCTGATGTCGGCTTGTGTCTCCACGCCGTCTGACAGGGCAGCCCCTGTGAGAAAACCCGAACCGGTACAGCAGGAAGAGGTCAAAGTCCGGCCAGCGGAGGAGACCGGAATACAGATCAGGGCCTATGAGCCGCCCGAGCCGCCACCTCTAAAACCGGTTCACAGCCGTGCAGTACAATCCTTGATGGACCAGGCAGCGAAACAGGAGCGCCAGGGCGCTTTGGCGGCTGCGGTGGTCACCATCGAAAGGGGTTTACGTATAGAGCCGCGCAACGCTCATTTGTGGAACCGCCTGGCTCACCTGCGCTATGCCCAGGGACAAAGGGGGCTGGCCGCAGACCTTGCAGCAAAGTCCAACACTTTGGCCGGCCGCGATATCCAGCTGAAGCGGGACAACTGGCTGCTGATTGCCGACGCTCGCCGGTCTGTCGGTGATATTGCGGGTGCCAGGACCGCGGAGCGCAAGGCCCGGATGCTGCACTAAATTGCATCTCGAACACTGTCTCGCGATATGAGATACAATCCAGGTAAATGATAAATCCATCCAGGGAACTCACAGGCGGGATATGGGCCTCTACGCGGCAAACAAACTGATTACCCAGGCGCGCCAGCTGGCGGCTGAGTATCGCCGTACCATGGGCAAGCCCCTGCCCGGCATCAGCAACGAAATTGCACTCCACGACGGGATACACCTGCTTGAACTGGAGCCCGCAGACGAGGGTGCAGTGGGCTATGACGCCATCGACCCGGCCCGTGATGGTCTGAAGATCCAGATCAAGAGCCGCACCATCTTCGATGAAAGCAAATCCGGCCAGCGTATCGGTCAACTCAAGGTTGAGCAGGATTGGGACGCGGTGGTGCTTGTGCTGATGGATGAGAGCTACGAGCCCTTCGAAATCTATGAAGCCGAACGGGATGACCTGCTGGAATACATCGACAAGGCCAGCAGCAGCCGGGCGAAACGCGGCGCCCTGTCGGTGGCACGTTTCAAAATCATCGGCCGCCTGGCCTGGACTCGGGAAGAGGGTCTCGAGCCGGAGGTCTGGGACAACCAGGCTGGCTGAGCCCATCGATGCCTGTTAACACGATGCAGATATCCACTCCAGATGATCGATATTGAGGAAGTTCTGGGGCCGGATGGCATCCTGGCCAAAAGTGTGGAGGGTTTTGCATACCGTCCGGAGCAGGAGGCCATGGCCAAGGCCGTGACGGAGACCATCGAGCAGGGCGGTGTTCTGATCAGCGAGGCGGGTACCGGTACCGGCAAGACTTTCGCCTACCTTGTGCCGGCACTGGTGTCCGGGCAGAAGGTGATTGTCTCCACCGGCACCAAGAATCTTCAGGACCAGCTTTTCCATCGCGATCTGCCGCTGGTGCGGGATGCCCTTGCGGTACCCGCGGACGTCGCTCTCCTCAAGGGACGCTCAAACTATCTCTGCATCCACCGCATGGAGACCACGCTGCTCGAGGGCCGGCTGCGCTCAAAAGAGATGGTCGGACAGTTGATGACCATCAAGAGTTGGTCCGGGCGTACCAAAAGCGGGGATATCGCTGAACTCAACGACATCCCGGAAGATGCCCAGATCTGGCCCTATGTGACCTCCACCACGGACAACTGTATCGGACAGGAGTGCAGCGACTACAGTACCTGCCACCTGGTGGAGGCGAGGCGGCTCGCCCAGGAAGCCGATGTGGTAGTCATCAACCACCACCTGCTGTGTGCCGACTTTGCCTTGAAAGAGGAGGGCTTCGGCGAACTGCTGCCCGGTGCCGACTGTTTCATCGTCGACGAGGCTCACCAGTTGCCCGAGGTTGCCAGCAACTTTTTCGGGGTCACTCTCAGTGGTCGTCAGCTCCTGGAACTGGCCAAGGATACCGAGACGGAGTATCACCGCGAGGCCGGCGATCTCAAGGAGATAACCGAGAAGACCGCTTCACTCTCCAAGACGGTTCGCGACCTGCGCCTGGTGTTTGGGTTGGATCTCCGCAGGGGGGCCTGGAAGGAGATCAGCGCCGACCACCGCATCATGGGTACCCTGGAGAAGCTGGATGGCGAACTCCAGGGGCTTGCCGACCTGCTGGAGGCAATACAGGGACGGGGCAAAGGACTGGACAGTTGCCTGGCCAGATGCCAGCAGATGCAGGAGGTGCTAACCAGCATTCGCAACGACGAGGAATCCGACGATATCCGCTGGTTCGAGACCCATCGCCAGAGTTTCCGTCTCAACCGCACGCCACTGGATATCTCCGGGATGTTTCAGGCCCAGATGGAGCGCCATCCCGGCAGCTGGATTTTTACCTCTGCCACCCTTGCCGTGGGGGAGCGTTTCGACCATTTTCAGCCCCAGCTCGGTCTCGCCTCTGCCGCCACCGCCCGCTGGGACAGTCCCTTCGACTATCCCAACCAGGCCTTGTGGTTCGTTCCCAGGGGGATGCCCGATCCCCGTTCAGGCGATGGCTATACCGAGGCCATCGTGGAGATCGCCAGCGAAGTGGTGAAGGCGAGCAAGGGTCGTGCATTCCTGCTCTTTACCAGCCACCGTGCCTTGCGCCTAGCAGCGGATCTGCTGGAATCCAAACTCGACTATCCCCTGCTGGTCCAGGGCAGTGCCCCCAAGGCCAAGCTGCTGGATGAGTTCCGTTCATTGGGCAATGCGGTACTGTTGGGTACAGCCAGCTTCTGGGAGGGAGTGGATGTGCGTGGTGAGGCGCTCTCCTGCGTGGTGATCGACAAGCTCCCCTTTTCGTCCCCGGGCGATCCCGTGCTGCAGGCCCGGATCGATGCCCTGCGTAAAAGGGGCGGGAATCCGTTCATGGAGTTCCAGGTGCCCCAGGCGGTGATTGCGCTCAAGCAGGGGGTCGGGCGCCTGATCCGTGACGTCACCGACAGGGGTGTGCTCGTGATCTGTGATCCACGGCTCCTGAAGCGGGGTTATGGCCACACCTTTCTCGACAGCATGCCGCCCATGGCCCGGACCCGGGATATTGCCGATGTGCAGCGCTTCTTCGATGATGAGATTGCGGACACTGCATGAAAGTATTCAGGATGCGGCATGGTTCAGCCGTAAGTTATGAAAGAAACCGATTAGCCATTACAATGGCGTGCCATGAAACTGCTTGCCATTGAAACTGCCACAGAAGCCTGCTCCGCCGCGCTCTACATCGATGGGGAAGTTACAACGCGTTACCAGGTGGTTCCCAGGAAACACACGGAACTCATTCTGCCCATGATGGACGCGTTGATGGCGGATGCGGATATCACCCTCTCACAACTCGATGCCCTGGCATTCGGCAGGGGCCCCGGGGCCTTCACCGGTGTCCGAGTGGCCACCGGCGTGGTCCAGGGGGTTGCGTTTGCTGTCGATCTGCCGGTCGTTCCTGTCTCTACCCTGGCGGCCCTCGCCCAACGCCATTACCGGGAACAGGGGTATCGAAAGCTGCTCCCGGCCTTCGATGCGAGAATGGGTGAGGTCTACTGGGGAGGTTACGAAGTGGGTCCGCAGGATCTCGTTCAGCCCTGTATCCCCGACCAGGTCGGCTCCCCGGAAAATGTCACCTTGCCCCAGGGAGGGGAGTGGCATGGGGTCGGTACTGGCTGGGGAACCTATGGTGATGATCTACAAGCACGTCTTGGTTCCTCTCTGATTACTATCACTTCGGATCTTTACTGCAGTGCCCATGATGTGGCATCACTTGGCGTGATGGGTTTTGAAAATGGTAAGGCGGTAGGTGCCGAGCAGGCACTGCCCATCTACCTTCGGGACCAGGTGGCGTCCAAGCCGAAATCATGAATGAGTCTAAGATTTTGAATTGATGATCAAAATCGAATGGATGATTGGTTAAAAAATAGTAAAAAAATGCCTCGAATTACTTGTTACAAAGGCATTTAGGTGGTGGAATAGGCGCTTTACGGGTAGCAAGGAAGTCCATTGATCGGCAACTGGAGAAGTCCGTCCCGTTCAGTGAAAACAACAGTAGATCCGAAGGGGGGTTATGCGTTTGTTTCGGAAGGCAGCAGCGGTGCTGGTAATGTCTGGAGTGGTATGCTCCGCTGCTTGGGCGCAGAGTCCTGAGACTGGGGAAACCCAGGAGATTATGGAACTCAGGAAACGGCTGGAAGCACGCATCGAGCAGATAGAGATGGACAAGGATGGCCTGGAAAAAATGAAAAAAGCAGGCCGAGAGCGCACCGTTCTCTGTAAGACCTGCCATGGTGACGACGGCATCGCTGTAAAAGAGCTGGTGCCCAACCTGGCGGGGCAGAACCCGGTCTATCTCGTCGACCAGTTCAAGCGTTTCGGTGATGGACAGCGTAACGATTTCTTCATGAGTGCGTTGGCCAAGTCGTTCTCCGAAGAGAACAAGATCAAGATTGCCCTCTATTACTCCAGCATGGAGATGAAGGCCTCCGGCGGTGGCAAGCTGGGACTGATGACCCAGGGAAGAAATCTCTACAAAGAGACCTGCAGCCGTTGTCACGGTGCTGACGGGAAAGGTCAGGAGGGCTATGTACGACTGGCAGGCCAGCGATATGACTACGTGGCCAAGATGCTGAAGGAGTTCTGTGACCGTACAGGTCGTCGTACAAATCCCTGGATGTCCGGTGTTGCACTGAAGCTCAACGACGAGGATATGGAGGCAGTAGCCACCTACCTAGCCAGCTTGAAGTAAACTTTACTTGTAAGCAGAAAAAGAGGGCGCCAACGGCGCCCTTTTTTGTTCATCGCAGGTTTTCGGAAAACAATCGAACTTCCCGTCCATGACAACAACGGATCATTGCGATTGCTCAAGGTAGGAGCCTGGTCCTCCGGGCGATCAGGCATCGAATGCTAAATCGCGCTGAGGACAGCGCTCCTACAGTGCCGCTCCACGGCTCAGGCGATTTCTGTAAATTCTCTACTTCGCGGCGTGTTTACTGATGAAGGACTCGATCAGTTCAACGGGTACGGCACCGGCCTGTCTTGCCATCAGTTCACCTGTCGGTGAGTACACCAGGAAAGAGGGCGTACCGATCCAGCGAGATCCTGTCTGCTGGTTGTAGAGACGGGCAACCTGCTCCGGTTCGCCAATCAGGTTGGGAAACTTTACATCATGGCGTTGCAGGAAGGACTCTGCATCGGCCTGTCCTTGCCGTCCATCCAATGAGACACCCAGTACCTCAGCGTCCTTGTCATGGCGATTCAGGTGAAAAGCGTTGTATTGCTCGACCTCTTCGTTGCACACATGGCAGTCGGAAGCCCACAACATGACTACCAGCCATTTGCCTTTGCCTGTGTGCTTGTCCAACGCCTGGGTGCCGGCACCCAGGGTATCGAGTGAGGACGCCGCGACGGATTGGACCGCAACCAGCATTGCAAAAAGCCCCCAGATAACCGGGTTCATTCTTTTGAACATTGTTTAATCTCCACCAAGGTGTTCGAGGTATTCCCATGCCTTCTTCTGAAACAGGGAAGCTTGAAGAAAAGACCCGGTTACACCGTTTTTTATTTCACTCGTTCTTGATGGTGCGCTACGGCAGGGGCTGTGTTTTGTGCCAGTAGTTTGGCGGTCATGGCAATAATCGCTGCGGTAGGCGCCATGAGCCCATGGGGTATTTCCATCGCCAGGTAGGTGAGGCCACTGATGAGATACCACAAGAGAGGAATCAACACAAGTAACCAGGGTATTTTTCTGCGCACTGTCAGCAGAATGCCCAGCGTGGCAAGGGCGGTGGATCGGGGGCCAGGCCGAACAGTTCCATGCTGCCCAGGGGGCGGTCAGGCAGGATACTGACAAGCGGATGGACCATTACTGCATAGGTCAAGAGCAAGGCGCCCAGATTGGTTGTGAAGCGGCGGGTGGTACGGTCATGATCAAGGCTTCCTGCTATTCCTGCAACGAACAGCATCAAAGCCTGCATGGCGAAGCCGATAGAAAACCAGGTCGCTGCCATGTTGATCTGAGCGTAGCGCTGGTAGAAAAACCACCAGGCGACAATGACCCAGGACAATGCGAGCAAGGTGCCGATGACTCCCCCAAGTCGGGCATCTTTTCTCACTGCCAATGCAATCAGGGCGAGCGCAATGAGGATCATGGCCACGGGAAGAGGCCAGAGGGCAGCATTGTTGAGTTCATAGAGACGAAAATAGACGCCCGGGGAGAAAAGCAGTAGATCGTGCAATGAATAACTTGCCCACTCGGTCATTGCAATGCCTCGACATGGGCAATCATACGACTGCGCATGGCGGCATCCGGCATCCGGCATCCGGCATCCGGCATCCGGCATCCGGCATCCGGCATCCGGCAGCCTGCCAACCAGTGCACCCATGTTTTCCGTCATGTGATCCACGCGGCTGGTGGCCGGGATGGCACAGGTGACCGCGGAGTGGGAGACGATGAATTTCAGCAGGAACGAGGCCCAGTCCGTGCAGTCAAGTGATCCTGCCCACTTTGGCAATGGATACCGTTTTACCTGATCGATAAGGGCACCTCGCTGGTACGGGCGGTTGGCAATGAATGCGATGTTCCGTTCAGCGGCCAGGGGGAGGATGCGCTGTTCCACTTCACGGTCGAGAATGTTGTAACTGGCCTGGACGAAGTCGATGGGCCAGGCGCGCATGATCCTCTCAAGCAATGAGTGGCGTCGCCCATGGGAAGTGGTGATGCCCACATAGCGTACTGCTCCCCGCTCTTTCATTTCAAACAGGGTCTCCAGGTGCTCTTCCCAGGCGAGCATGTTGTGCACCTGGAGCAGGTCAAAACGATCCACGCCCCATTGAATCGCCCCGGGTTTGTCGGAGGGTCTACTTCTTGAGAGGATAGGCCTTATGACTAGAGGAAGAAGATATTCCCCGGAGTACCGGGAAAGAGCG
>NZ_MPRJ01000021.1 GCF_002020805.1 Solemya velesiana gill symbiont
ATCGCGTAGCGGTCGGTGACCAGGACGTCCGGGGCACTAATAGGTTGTCGAAGGCCGAGTCGATTTTGGGGACTTGGATGTCCCAAAATCTTTCACGAGATCGAAGACTCGCTTGCAGTCTCTCTACAATTGGCTCGGTGGCGGTAATATCTCCGCTTCCAATGTGGGTCGCTTGGTAGATTACCTGGATGTAGATCGCCTCTGGCTGGTCGAGGGCGTGGGCAGCCCAACAGGCGAGCATGAGGGCGACGGCGTGTATGGTGAACACGCCCGGTCACTGATAAAGAACGTGGTTAGCAACGAGATTCGTCTCAAGCTGGCTTCCAAGGCAGCGGGGCTGGCAATCTGGGAATACGATATTCTCAGAAACAGGCTCAGTTGGGTCAGTGAATCAAACCCCCTCTACGAAATCGATTTGGCATCTACGTACCCGGATCTCGATGTTTTTATCAATGCACTGGCGGAATCGGACCGGGAGCGTTTCAGTACACGGTTGAAGCTGCAACTGGCGCAGGGAGGTCATGGCTTCGAAGAACTGACCATTAATCTGCCTGATGGTTCAGCACGAAACATCGCGGTCTGGCTGACCGCCAACAAGGATGCTACCGGCAGGCCCCTGGGTATCACCGGGGCGATCCAGGATATCACCGAGCGGGTAAAGAACCAGGAAGCGTTGAGTGAAAGCGAGCGTCGGCTGCGCTCACTGGTGGAGAGTTGTCCTTTCGGGGTTGGCATGGCGAGAAATGGCAAGGTGATCTTTGCCAACCAGGCCTGCCTCGATATGCTGGGCTTTAAGAATCCTAGCGAGCTTTATGGAAGGCCTCTTACAGAAGCGATTGCTCCTGGTAGCAGGGATGAGGTCATGGACTTGTCTTCCCGAAGGCTCGCTGGTGAGTCGGTTCCCAGCAGCTATGAAACAGAAGGCATCAGAAGAGACGGTGAAATCTTTCCTGTGCAGTTGGATGCAACCATACTTCAGTTTCCGGACGGCCCCGTAAATGTTGGTTTCTTCACAGACCTGACAGAACGGAAAAGGGCTGAAAGTGCACTCCGTGAAAGTGAAGAACAGTTAAGACTGATTACCAATTCACTGCCAGCCTTGATCGCCTATGTGGACTCAGAACTGCAGTACCAGTTCATCAACGAGGAGTATGAACGCTGGTATGGACCGGATCATGCGCTCAAGGGCAAGCGCGTTGATGAAGTGATGACCCCGGAGGGATACCAGGCTGTTCTTCCTCACATTCAACGCGTCCTCTCAGGTGAAACGGTTCACTTCGATTCAGCTATTCCATACCCTGACGGTAGCAGCCGTTATGTCCAGGTGACCTATGTGCCGGACAAGACTCCGGATGAAGGACTAAAGGGCTTTTTTGCCCTGGCCAATGACATCACTGAACGCAAAAAGATGGAACAGGCCATTTCCGCCAAGGAAGCGCAACTCAGGAAGGCCCAGGAAATTGCCCTGCTCGGCAAGTGGCAGGTGGATATCAATAGCCGCCAATGCATACTCTCCGACTCTGCCAAGCAGATCCTCGGGTTTTCGAATAGTGAGGAGCATAGTCCGGACATCATGTACAACCTGGTTCACCCGGAAGGCAGGGATCGTTGGGCCCAGGCCTTTGAGAATGCCGCTACCGGTCTCGAAGACTATGACGTGAATTACCGGGTGCTGGGTCACGATGGCGATGTTCGCCACATTCTGGCGCGTGCCGACCTGGCCAGGGATGATGATGGCAAGCCGGTCAGCATGTTCGGTATCGTGCAGGATGTGACTGAGCAGAAGAATCGGGAGAACAGGCTGCGCGATCTCAACCGCACCTATGAAATGCTCAGTCAATGCAACAAGTCGATGATCAGGGCATTGACCGAAGAGCAGATGCTGAACGAGTTTTGTCACCATATCGTCGAGACAGGCGGTTACCGCATGGCCTGGGTCGGCTGTGCCCAGAACGATGAGAACAAGACCATCAACCCTATGGCAGTTGCCGGTATCGACGCCGGTTTTGTCAAGAATGCCATGCTTACCTGGGCGGATACGCCCCGTGGACGTGGCCCCGGTGGCACTGCAATCCGAACCGGTACTCCGGCGATTATTCGAGATGTCCATAGCGACCCGGCATTCGAACCCTGGAGAAACGACGCCATTGAAAGAGGGTTCGGATCGGTGTGCGCTTTTCCGCTTGGCGAAAACGGGGATGTCTGCGGTGTTCTCTTGATCTATTCCAAGGATGTCGATGCCTTCGACAGCGAAGAAGTGCAGCTGCTCGAGAATCTGGCTGAAGACCTCTCATATAGTGTTCATGCGCAGCGTGCTCGTGCGGATCGCGATAAGGCCTAAAAGGCACTGGAGGAGAGTGAGCAGCGCTTCAGGGATTTCACCGCTTCGGCGTCCGACTGGTTCTGGGAGATCGGACCGGACCTGAGATTCACTTTTCTCTCGGAGCAGTACCGGTATTTCACCTGATCATGTGATTGGCAAACGCTGTGAGGAATTGACCCCTGTCGATTTGAATGGTGAGAAGTGGCGCAGTCATCAGCGCGATCTCGATCAAAGACGCCCTTTCAAGGACTTTTAGTTCTGGCATGATGGTGAGGACGGAAAGCAGCGCTGTGCCAGTATGAGTGGTGTTCCGGTGTTTGATGAGCAGGGCGGTTTTCTTGGCTACAGGGGAACGGCTGCAAATATAACCGAGCGGGTCGATGCCCAGGATCAGCTGCGACTAGCAGCGACGGTATTTGAAAGTACCGTGGAAGGAGTGATGGTCGCCGATTTGGAAGGTACCATCATTGCTGTAAACAAGGCATTTACGGAAATTACCGGTTATTCCGAGGCCGAAGCGTTGGGTCAGAAGCCCAGTATGTTGAGGTCCCAGCGGCACGATGAGAAGTTCTACAGCGATATGTGGGCCTCCATCACGGAGACAGGCCAATGGCGTGGCGAGATCTGGAACCGGCGCAAAAACGGTGAGGTCTATCCCCAGTGGATGAACATCAGCGCGGTGAAAAATGACCAGAGTATGACAACCCGGTTGGTCAGTGTCTTCACCGATATTACGCCCATGAAGCAGTCTGAAGAGCGTCTTGCCCACCTGGCTCACCATGACGCCTTGACTGGATTGCCCAACCGCCTGCTCTTCAGTGCGCTGTTGGAGCACAGCCTTGAGCGGGTTGTAAGAAACAACGAGCAGGTGGCGGTACTGTTCCTGGACCTCGATCTGTTCAAGAACATCAATGACAGCTTCGGACATCCCATGGGGGATCGTCTGTTACAACTTGCTGCTGAGCGCCTCTCCGCGACAGTTCGGGATGAGGACACTGTTGCGCGCCTGGGTGGGGACGAGTTCATCATGCTTCTGGAACGTGTCAGTGATATGCAGGCGGCCGCCACGGTTTCGGACAAGATTCTGCATGAACTCAACAAGCCCTTTGAAATCGAGGGCCATAAGCTCTACGTGACGGGGAGTATTGGTATCAGTATCAGTCCAAACGACAGCACCGATGCTGATGTATTGATCAAGAATGCCGATGCGGCAATGTACAGGGCCAAGGATTTAGGGAGAGGGAATTACTGCTTCTATACCAAAGAGCTGACCAGCTCTGCAATGGAGCGGGTGGTGCTGGAGCGCGAACTGCGCCATGCCCTTGAGCAGGATCAACTGGTCGTTCACTACCAGCCCCAGTATTCATTGAAATCCGGCAAGCTGGTCGGGGCGGAAGCGCTTGTCAGGTGGCAACACCCTGAGAGGGGACTGATCTCACCAGACAGTTTCATCCATGTGGCCGAGGAGTGTGGATTAATCCTTCCCCTGGGTGAATGGGTGCTAAGGGCGTCCTGCCATCAGATGCAGGAGTGGATCGAGGCGGGACTGGAGATCGGGAGGGTCAGTGTCAACGTGTCCGGGCAGCAGATCGAGCGTTACGATCTTGTCTCCATGGTCCAAAAGAGCCTTGAAGAGTCTGGATTGAAACCCTGGAATCTCGAGTTGGAGATTACGGAGTCCTGTATCATGCAGGAGGCGGAGTCGGCTATCCGGGCGTTGACGGAATTGAAGTCTATGGGGGTACGCCTGGCGGTGGATGATTTCGGTACCGGTTATTCGTCCCTGCTGGAAGGATTGATCTTTTCCCTGCCGATTATCGCGATTGAGTGGTTTGTCGGTTCCCTGGGGCAGGGGATCGTAAATGGCGATGCCCATTTCGGTCTGGTTTGGTTGCTCTCCCTGGTTTCCATAATCGCGATCCTCTCCGGAGTCAGTCAGCTTCATTACCTCGGCGAGATCATTGTCAAATCAGCACATGATCCCATGACCGGTGCATTCAATCGTGGGGCAGGCGAAGAACTGTTGGAGAAGTATTATCTGTTGGCCGAGCGGAACCGGAGTCCGCTGACACTTATCTTCATCGACCTGGATCACTTTAAATCAATCAATGACCAGTTTGGCCATGAAGCGGGAGATGATGTACTGGTACGGGCAGTACAGAACATGCTGTCCAATATCAGGAAGGTGGATCTGCTGATCCGCTGGGGTGGTGAGGAGTTCGTTATTGTTGCACCCTATGCGTCTGTTGCCGATCACGGGGTAATCATGGCCCACATTGCGGATGTCGGATTGGGTGAGCGGCCTGATGGCAGGGCAGTAACCGCCAGCGTGGGATGTGCGGAGTATCTCAACGATCAGCCCGCAACCCTTGCGCAGTTCGTGGAATGTGCTGACAAGCGGATGTACCTGGCCAAGCAGGCAGGGCGTAACAGAATCTGTTACGGGGATGCCCCCGAGGTGATGTCCAATGTCGGGGTATTCGGTACAGGCCCCGCACTTGTAGTTGATGGGGAGCTTCTTCCTGGCATGGCCGATTAATTGGTGGCCCCCGTTTTGTTGGCGTACCGCATCTTACGGGTGCCGATAAAGAGAAGTGCTCGGTCTCTATAGGCATTTTTGATTCTATCTATTCCTTTTATTAATTTGATTTGGTCTATGCCGCCGGATAGACTACCGCGCAATTTACAATTGATTGTTCAGGAGAGGGGAAATGCGTCAACCACTCGTTGCTGGTAATTGGAAGATGAATGGTTCTCGGGAAAGCATCCGGGAGTTGCTCGATGGTGTAAAGGCCGGAATGGGTGGCGTCAACCTGGCGGAGGTTGCGGTCTGTGCACCTTATGTCTACCTCGCTGACGTACAGGATCAGCTCAACGGCTCTGCTGTTGCCTGGGGTGGGCAGGATGTCTCTGTACACGCCTCCGGTGCTTACACCGGTGAAATCTCCACTGACATGCTCAAGGACTTCGGCAGCAAGTACGCCATCGTCGGACACTCGGAGCGTCGCACCTACCACAATGAGAGCGATGAGTTGGTAGCCCAGAAGTATGCCGCTGCCCGTGCAGCCGGCCTGGTGCCCATCCTCTGCATCGGAGAGACTCTGGAAGAACGTGAGCAGGGCATTACCGAAGAGGTGTGCGCCCGACAGATGGATGCCGTCATCAACCTAGAGGGTGTGGAAGCGCTGGCTGACGGTGTGATCGCCTACGAACCCGTCTGGGCTATCGGCACCGGCAAGACCGCTACGCCTGAGCAGGCGCAGGATGTGCACGCCTTCATTCGTTCCCGCGTGGCAGAAAAGAGTGCCGAGGTTGCTGAAGGCCTGCGTATCCTCTATGGCGGCAGCATGAAACCCGACAATGCCCAGGAACTGATCGCCAAGCCCGATATTGACGGTGGACTGATCGGTGGTGCCTCCCTGAAGGCCGGGGATTTCCTCGGTATCTGCACGGCAGCTGGCTGATTCCCTGCACTGAAGGGCGTTTTTCCTGGAAATTCTCCCGGCGGGGCCGGAAAAGGGGTGATTAGTAAGAAAATAATGTTTCTTTCTTACTAAAGCTTCATGTAAAATCCCCGCTTCGATTTTTCAGGAATCAGCGGAAATCCGAATGCAAACGATTCTGGTTGTTGTACATTTATTTCTGGCGCTTGGCCTGATCGGCCTGGTGCTGATACAGCACGGCAAGGGCGCCGATGCTGGCGCCGCCTTTGGTTCTGGCGCATCTGGTACCGTGTTTGGTGCCCAGGGCTCGGCAAATTTTCTCAGCCGGGCAACTGCGATCCTGGCGGCTCTGTTTTTCGTCACCAGCTTGGGTATGGCCTGGTTTGCCATGCAGTCCGTGGAGCGCCCGGATCTGATGGAGAGCGAGGGTACGATGATCGAGCAGCCCGTGGCTCCTGCGCCGGTTTCCGAAGTTCCCGCTGTGGCACCGCTTACTGAAGCGGCTGCACCAGAAAGCGTACCGGTTCCCACGGTTACGGCACCTGCTGCAGCTGAGCAGGGCGAGAAGAAAGCAGAATAAGGAATCTGTAACAAAAGCAGTAGTACATTTTTCAAGCCGATGTGGTGGAATTGGTAGACACGCTATCTTGAGGGGGTAGTGGCGCAAGCCGTGCCGGTTCGACTCCGGCCATCGGCACCATAAACGAAGAGGCATCATTCGATTTTTCGGATGATGCCTTTTTATTGTGTAAAAGCGTGTTATGTTATTGAATTATAAGAAATTTTAGGGTCTGGTCGGGGTTGACACGAGGGAGTGGGTTGTCTAGACTCCGAACTCCATATTTCGCGCCCGGAATTAAACAGCAATAACCATCCGGGTGGAGAGGTGAGGATATAATGCTAGAAAACTACCTACCTGTCCTTGTTTTTATCGGGGTTGGACTGGTTGTCGGGGTTGTGATGATTGCACTGGGATTTATCCTGGGCACCCGGCGTCCGGACAGTGAGAAACTTTCGCCATACGAGTGCGGCTTCGAAGCGTTTGAAGATGCCCGCATGAAGTTTGACGTCAGGTTCTACCTCGTTGCCATCCTGTTTATCATTTTTGATCTCGAAATCGCATTTCTTTTCCCGTGGGCCGTGGTGCTCGACAAGATAGGCATTGTCGGCTTCGTCGCCATGTTCATCTTTCTCGCCATCCTGGTTGTCGGGTTCATCTACGAGTGGAAGAAAGGGGCGCTGGAATGGGAGTAGAGGGTCTCCTCGAGAAGGGCGTCGTCACGACGAGCGCCGACAAACTCATCAACTGGGCACGTACCGGTTCCCTGTGGCCCATGACCTTCGGTCTGGCCTGCTGCGCGGTTGAGATGATGCACGCCGCGGCAGCGCGTTACGATATGGACCGTTTCGGTATCGTATTCCGCCCCAGCCCACGCCAATCAGACGTCATGATCGTAGCCGGGACCCTGGTCAACAAAATGGCTCCTGCATTGCGCAAGGTCTACGACCAGATGGCAGAGCCGCGCTGGGTAATCTCCATGGGCTCCTGTGCCAACGGCGGAGGCTATTACCACTACTCCTATTCGGTAGTAAGGGGCTGTGACCGCGTGGTTCCGGTGGATATCTACGTGCCGGGTTGTCCTCCAACGGCGGAGGCGCTGCTTTACGGCATCATTCAGCTGCAGGACAAGATCAAGCGTACCTGCACCATCGCTCGGTAGGTAGTGCATCATGACTGAAAACGTTAAGAGCATGTCCGCCGAGCGCCACGAAGCGCTTGCCGACAAACTCAACGAGCAATTTGGATCCAAGGGCTGCAGCGTCACCTATGCATTGGGTGAAGTAACCATGATCGTGCCCCGTGACGCACTGCACGGGATCGCTCTCGCACTGCGCGATGGCGAGGATTTTCTATTTGAAGAACTGATTGATGCCTGTGGTGTGGACTACTTCGCGTACGGTCAGTCCGAGTGGGTGACTGCAGAAGCCAGCGCAACCGGTTTTGGTCGCGGTGTAGAGGCCGTTTCCGCCGAGATGGGGGAGGGAGCTGAACGCTTCGCCGTGGTCTACCATCTGCTCTCGGTCAGCAACAATCTGCGCCTGCGGGTGCGGACCTTCGCTGACGCCGATCATCCCATCGTCGATTCGGTGTGCGATGTCTGGGGCGCCGCCAACTGGTTCGAACGCGAGACGTTTGATATGTACGGCATCCTTTTCAATGGACATCCGGACCTGCGCCGCATCCTTACCGACTACGGCTTCCTGGGCCATCCGTTCCGCAAGGACTTCCCCCTGGAAGGCCATGTGGAGATGCGCTACGACCCGGAACAGCAACGTGTGATCTACGAGCCGATCAAACTCGATTCCCGCACCCTGGTACCGCGGGTGATTCGTGAAGACGGCTTCCAGCAGGACGAACAGACGGATAACACCGATGCCTGAGATTCGTAACTACACACTGAACTTCGGTCCCCAGCACCCGTCCGCACACGGTGTGCTGCGCCTGGTGCTTGAACTGGACGGCGAAACGATCGATCGTGCAGACCCCCATATCGGTCTGCTTCATCGCGCCACGGAGAAACTGGCCGAGACCAAGCCCTACAATCAGAGCATTCCTTACATGGATCGGCTCGATTACGTCTCCATGATGTGCAACGAACACTCCTACGTGCGTGCCATCGAGAACCTGCTCGGCGTTGAAGCGCCGGTCAGGGCCCAGTACATCCGCACCATGTTCGACGAGATCACCCGCATTCTCAACCACCTGATGTGGCTGGGTACCCATGCTCTGGATATCGGTGCCATGACCGTCTTCCTCTACGCCTTCCGTGAGCGTGAGGACCTGATGGATTGCTACGAGGCGGTATCAGGCGCCCGTATGCACGCGGCCTACTATCGTGTTGGTGGTGTCTACCGTGACCTTCCGGACCAGATGCCCAAGTGCGAGAACAACCAGTTTCGCAGCGATGCCGATATCGCCCGCAAGAACGAGACCCGCGAAGGTTCGCTGCTCGATTTCATCGATGATTTCGCACACCGCTTCCCCGGGTTGGTTGACGAGTACGAGACACTGCTCACCGACAACCGTATCTGGAAGCAGCGTACTGTGGACATCGGTGTGGTATCTCCGGAAAAGGCCCTGGACCTAGGCTTCACCGGTCCCATGCTCCGCGGTTCAGGCTTCGCCTGGGACCTGCGTAAGAAGCAGACCTACGCCGCTTACGACAAGGTGGATTTCGATATCCCGGTGGGTCAGAACGGCGACTGCTACGACCGCTACCTGGTACGCATCGAAGAGTTGCGCCAGTCCGCTCGTATCATAAAGCAATGCGTGAAGTGGCTGCGTGAAAACGAAGGCCCCGTGCTCCTGGAAGATCACAAGATCGCGCCGCCCAGCCGTGGCGACATGAAGGGTGACATGGAGAGCCTGATTCACCACTTCAAACTGTTCACTGAAGGTTACTGCACTCCTGTGGGCGAGTCCTACGCCGCAGTGGAGGCACCGAAAGGGGAGTTCGGCTGCTACGTCGTGTCCGACGGCGCCAACAAGCCCTACCGCTTGAAGATTCGTGCCCCGGGTTTCCCTCATCTTGCCGCCATGGACGAGATGGTGAAAGGGCACATGATCGCTGACGTGGCTGCCGTGATCGGCACCATGGACGTTGTATTCGGGGAGATTGACCGCTGATGGGTTTCAAGAATGCACCAATGAGCACCGTCAAGCCGGTGGAGAACAAGGAGAGCCTGTTCTCTGCCGAGGTGAGGGCGGAGATCGACAAGGCGATTGCCCAGTATCCCGAAGAGTGGAAGCAGTCTGCTGCGATGCCGGCCCTGACAATTGTACAGGATGACAACTGCGGGTATTTGACCGAAGAGCTTATGGACAAGGTAGCTGCCTATCTCGACATGCCGCCCATCGCGGTTTACGAGGTGGCCACGTTCTACTCCATGTACGAACTCAAGCCAGTAGGCAAGCACAAGGTCTGCGTTTGCACCAACGTCTCCTGCATGATCAACGGCTCCGACAGGATCGTCGACCACATGGAGAACAAGCTTGGCATCAAGCTTGGCGAGACCACCGAGGACGGCAAGTACACCCTAAAAGAGGTGGAGTGCCTGGGCGCCTGCGGCGGTGCGCCGATGTTTCAGATCGGCAACAAGTATTACGAGAATCTGACCCCTGAGCTGGTCGATTCCATTCTGGACGGACTGGAGTAAGCGTTATGGCGAATGAAGTCTGTCTCCGTACACTGGGCCTGGACCGCCCCTGGGACATCGATCAGTACCGCAGTATCGGCGGCTACGAGATGCTGAAGAAGATCTTCAGCGAGGGCATCACCCCTGAGCAGATCATCGAGGAGGTGAAGACCTCCAGCCTGCGTGGCCGTGGTGGTGCGGGTTTCCCCACCGGTCTCAAGTGGAGCTTCATCTCCCGCAATGCGCCGGGCCAGAAGTTCGTGGTCTGCAATTCGGACGAGGGTGAGCCCGGTACCTTCAAGGACCGCGACATCCTGCGCTACAACCCCCACCAGCTGGTGGAGGGGATGATCATCGCGGGCTTCGCTATCGGTGCCACCCGTGGCTACAACTATATCCGCGGCGAGTTCATCGAGCCCGCGCAGCGCTTCCAGGACGCCATCGACCAGGCCCGCGAAGCCGGTTTTCTGGGCGAAAACATTTTCGGCTCCGGTTTCGATTTCGATCTGAATGTCCACCTGGGTGGTGGCGCCTACGTCTGTGGCGAAGAGACTGCCCTGCTGGAGTCCATCGAGGGCAAGAAGGGGCAGCCGCGCTACAAGCCGCCGTTCCCGGCCCACTTTGGTCTCTACGGATGTCCGACCATCATCAATAACACCGAGTCCCTGGCATCCATTCCCATGATCATGGAGAAGGGTGGCCAGTGGTTCAAGGATCTTGGCGTGGAGAACAGCGGCGGTACCAAGCTCTTCTCCATCTCCGGCAATATCAACAATCCCGGTGTCTTCGAGATTTCCATGGGCACGCCGTTCTTCGAGTTGCTGGAGATGGCTGGCGGCATGAAAGACGGTCGTCCCATCAAGGCGGTGATCCCCGGTGGTTCATCCTCCCCGGTGATCCCCGGTGAACAGATGATGGACCTGACCATGGATTACGACTCGATTCAGGGCGCGGGCTCCATGCTCGGTTCCGGTGCGGTGATCGTGATGGACGACACCAATTGCATGGTCAAGGTGCTGGAGCGCATGTCCTACTTCTATTATGAAGAGTCCTGCGGACAGTGCACTCCCTGCCGTGAAGGTACGGGTTGGCTCTACCGCGTGGTGAGCCGTATCGAGAACGGACAGGGCCGCCCCGAAGACCTGGCGCTGCTGGATGATGTGACCGAGAAAATTGCAGGCCGCACCATCTGTGCGCTGGGTGATGCAGCAGCCATGCCGGTTCAGGGCATGCTGAAGCACTTCCGGGACGAGTTCGAGTACCACATCGAACACAAGCGATGCAAAGTCGGCTCCTGATGATCAGGAAACGATTTGAACAACATTTAATTCTGTTACTGGCTTAGAGAACAACGTCAATGTCTGAAGACCAGACGGTAACAATAGAAGTCGACGGCCGGGAGCTCCAGGCGCAAGCCGGGGCCATGCTGATCGATGTTACGGATGCGGCGGGTATCAATATCCCCCGTTTCTGTTATCACAAAAAGCTCTCCGTCTCCGCCAACTGCCGCATGTGCCTGGTGGAGGTCGAGAAGGTGTGGAAGCCCCTGCCTGCCTGTGCAACTCCGGTAGCGGACGGCATGAAGGTGTTCACCCGTTCGCCCATGGCGTTGGCTGCCCAGAAGGGAACCATGGAGTTCCTGCTGATCAACCACCCCCTTGATTGTCCGATCTGCGACCAGGGCGGCGAATGTGAACTGCAGGATGTGGCAGTCGGCTACGGTAGCGACGTCTCCCGCTTCGTGGAAGGCAAGCGTGTGGTCAAGGACAAGGACATCGGTCCTTTGGTGGCAACTGACCTGACCCGCTGCATTCACTGCACCCGCTGCGTACGTTTCGGTGCCGAGATCGCCGGTATCCGTGAGCTGGGGGCAACCGGTCGCGGCGAACACATGACCATCGGCACCTATATTGAAAAGAGCGTTGATTCCGAACTCTCCGGTAACATCATCGATGTCTGCCCGGTCGGTTCGCTCACATCCAAGCCGTTCCGCTTCCATGCCCGCGCCTGGGAGCTGGTACAGCGCGAGAGCATTGCTCCGCACGACTCTGTGGGTTCATCGGTCAACGTCCATGTACGCCGCAATGAAGTGATGCGCGTGGTGCCCTGTGACAACGAGGCAGTCAACGAGTGCTGGATTTCCGACCGCGACCGATTTAGCTACACCGGCCTGGCAAGCGAAGAGCGCCTCACCCGTCCCATGATCAAGCAGAAGAATGGGTGGATGGAAACCAGCTGGCACGATGCACTGAACCAGGTGGCACAAGGCCTGAAAGATGTGGCTGGTGAACAGCTCGGCGCCCTGGTCTCTCCCTCTGCGACCCTGGAGGAGATGCACCTGGCCCAGAAACTGGTCACTGGTCTGGGTAGCTCTAACATTGACTACCGCCTGCGCCAGGGCGACTTCCGCGGCCAAGAGTCTGCCTACCCCTGGTTGGGGCAGTCCATTGAAGCGCTTGAAACACTCAACGCAGCCCTGCTGATCGGCTCCAATGTACGTAAAGAGCAGCCGATTCTCGGACACCGCTTGCGCAAGGCGGCAGTGGCAGGTGCCAACATCAGCTTCATCAATCCCATGGAGCTGGATATGAACTACGCCTCCAGCCAGCTGGTCAACACCCCGGCCGGCATGGTGGACGATCTGGCTGCCGTGGCCAAAGCACAGGGCGCCAGCGGCGACATCATCGATTCCGCAGAGGTGGGCGATGCCCACAAGGCAGTTGCCGAACAGCTGAAGACAGCGGACAACGCCAGTGTGCTTCTGGGCAATATCGCCGTGGCTCATCCCGACTACTCGCTGCTCTGTTCGCTGGCTGCCAAGGTGGCCGAGACAAGTGGTGCCAAGCTGGGCTTTCTGCCCGAAGCGGCAAACAGCACCGGTGCACGTCTGGCCATCAGGACAGATGGCCTGAATGCCACTGCCATGCTGGAGCATCCGCGCAAGGGCTACCTGCTGATGGGTGTGGAGCCAGCCTACGATTTCTACAATCCGGCACTCGCCACCACGGCGTTCGACAAGGCGGAATTCGTGGTAGCGCTGACGGTATTCCGTAGCCCGACCATCGAGGCGGCGGCGGATGTCATGCTGCCCATCTCATCCTTTGGGGAGACTTCGGGTACCTATGTCAACGCTGAAGGCACCTGGCAATCCTTCGCCGGTGCGGTGAGCCCGAAAGGTGAGACCCGTCCCGCCTGGAAGGTACTTCGTGTCCTGGGCAACATGCTGGATATCGATGGATTCGATCAGGACAGCTCTGTAGACGTATTCAACGAAGTAAAGGAAACGGCCGGCGACAGGCAACCGGACAACACGGTTGGTGACGCTACCGACTCCGAACGGAAAGTGGCCGCTGGCGGACTGACCAGAATCGGCGATGTACCCCTTTACGCAATTGACCCGCTGGTGCGCCGTGCTGCTCCACTGCAGCAGACCAAGGACGCCATCAGCGCCTCCATCCGGCTCAATGCCAGGGAGGCGACCAGGGGCGGTTTCGCAGAAGGCGATCGTGCCGTGGTGGTACAAGACGGTAACCGGGCTGTACTGCCCATCGAGATAGATCCCAACGTACCGGACAGCTGTGTGCGGGTACCTGCAGGACTGGCGGGCACCGAAATGCTGGGCGGTCAGTTTGGTGAAGTGACGCTGGAGAAGGCATAACCGATGGGTGCATTGATTGGGCTCTGGGAATGGCTTGGTGAAAATCTGATCATCATTCAGATTATGATCAAGATCGTGGTAATCGTGGCGCCGCTGATGTTGGCAGTCGCCTACTTTACCTATGCGGAACGCAAGATCATCGGCTACATGCAGGTGCGTATCGGCCCCAACCGGGTAGGACCCAAGGGGTGGCTGCAGCCGATCGCCGATGCGGTGAAGCTGATGTTCAAGGAGATTGTGATCCCGACCAAGGCGAACAAGCTCCTGTTCCTTATTGCGCCGTTGCTGACCCTGGGGCCGGCACTGGCGGCCTGGGCGGTGTTCCCCTTCACCGAAGAACTTGTGCTGGCAGACATCAATGCAGGACTGCTCTACATCCTGGCAATGACCTCGGTTGGCGTCTACGGCGTGATCATTGCCGGCTGGGCATCCAACTCCAAGTATGCATTTCTCGGTGCCTTGCGCTCGGCGGCGCAGATCGTCTCCTACGAAATTGCCATGGGCTTTGCCCTGGTGGGTGTACTGGTTGCCGCTGGCAGCCTCAACCTGGGTGACATTGTTAATGCCCAGCGAGGGGAGGGTGGCCTTTTCAACTGGTACTGGCTGCCGCTGCTGCCGCTGTTCGTGATCTACTTCATCTCCGGAGTGGCTGAGACCAACCGCGCGCCCTTCGACGTGGCCGAGGGTGAGTCCGAGATCGTAGCCGGTTTCCACGTGGACTACTCCGGCATGCCCTTCGCCTGCTTCTTCCTGGGCGAGTACGCCAACATGATCCTGATCTCCGCGCTCACCGCGCTGATGTTCCTGGGTGGCTGGCTATCTCCTTTCCCCGCAAGCTGGGTAGACGGTGTCTTCCTGCTGGGCGACGGCATCCATTGGCTGTTCATCAAGACAGCCATCTTCGGCTTCTTCTTCCTGTGGCTGCGCGCCACCTTCCCACGCTTTCGCTATGACCAGATCATGCGCCTGGGATGGAAGGTATTCATTCCCATCACCATCGTCTGGATCCTGGTGGTGGGCCTGGCGGTGGTCTATCAGATGCCCTGGTGGTTCGACTGAGGCGGGGTGACAGATGAAAGTATTAACCGATTACATTAAGAGCCTGTTTCTGCTGGAGCTGTTCAAAGGGCTCAACCTGACCGGCAGGTACCTGTTCAAGAAGAAATTCACGGTCCAGTACCCGGAAGAGAAGGCGCCTGTATCGCCCCGTTTTCGCGGACTTCATGCCCAGCGCCGTTACCCCAACGGCGAGGAGCGCTGCATCGCGTGCAAGCTCTGCGAGGCGACCTGTCCGGCACTGGCGATCACCATCGAGGCCGAGCCTCGCGAGGACGGTTCACGCCGCACCACGCGCTACGACATCGACCTGTTCAAGTGCATCTACTGCGGCTATTGCCAGGAGTCCTGTCCGGTGGACGCCATCGTGGAGACCCGGGTCTACGAGTACAGCTTCGAGAACCGTGAAGACGCCATTATGACCAAGGAGAAACTCCTTGCAATTGGGGATAAATACGAGGCGCAGATTGCAGCCGATATCGAGGCCCAGGCCAAGTATCGCTGAGGCTGGCCCGTCAACATGAATTGGATGAACCAATGACATTCGAACAGTTTGTCTTTTATGTATTCGCCGCCATCCTGGTGTTTGCCGCCACGATGGTGATTACCCGGCGCAACCCTGTGCATTCGGCGCTTTTCCTGGTGCTGGCCTTCTTCTCCAGTGCCTGTATCTGGATGCTGGCTGAAGCGGAGTTTCTCGCCATCGTGCTGGTGCTGGTCTACGTGGGGGCGGTAATGGTGCTGTTCCTGTTCGTGGTGATGATGCTCGATATCGATGTCGAGACACTCAGGGCGGGATTCATCAGTTACCTGCCGGTTGGACTATTGGTTGCCGCTGCCATGGCGCTGGAGATCTTCCTGGTAGTGGGTCCAGACAACTTCGGACTTGAGAACTACGCGGCCCCCGCGGCCCGTGCAGCCGACTATAACAACACGGCCGAGATCGGCAACGTGCTCTACACCGTTTACATGTATCCGTTCGAGATTGCAGCGGTCATCCTGCTGGTGGCCATCATCGCCGCCGTCGGCCTGACCATGCGCAAGCGTCCTGAAACCAAGTCTCAGGACCCCTCGCAGCAGGTGAAGGTGAAGAAAGGGCCCGATCGTGTCCAGGTGGTATCAATGGAGGCGGAAGACTAATCATGATTGCACTCTCCGATTATCTGATTCTCGGGGCGATACTCTTCTCGCTCAGTATTGCGGGTATCTTCCTGAACCGTAAGAACGTGATCATCCTGCTCATGTGCATCGAACTGATGCTGTTAGCGGTGAACATCAACTTCGTCGCCTTCTCCCATTACCTGGGAGATACGGCGGGACAGGTCTTCGTCTTCTTTATTCTGACAGTTGCGGCTGCCGAGGCGGCCATCGGCCTGGCCATCCTGGTGGTCCTGTTCCGTAACCGCCGCACCATCAACGTGGCAGATCTGGATACGCTGAAGGGTTAACGCATGGAACAGATTTATCTCTCAATCGTGTTGGCGCCCCTCATAGGCGCAATCTTTGCGGGCTTTTTCGGCGGCCGGATCGGACGCGTCGGCGCACACTGGGTGACCAGCAGCGGTGTCGGCATCTCCGCGGTGCTGTCCCTCTACGTTTTGTGGCAGTTTGTCAGCGGAGAGGCCGAGGTGTTCAACGATTCCGTCTACACCTGGATGGTGAGCGACGGCCTGCGCATGGAAGTTGGTTTCCTGGTGGATCAACTCACCGCAGTGATGTTGGTCGTGGTTACCTTCGTCTCCTTCTGCGTACACATCTACACCATCGGCTACATGGCCGACGACGAGCACAACTGGCCCGATGAGAGCCTGGCAGGGCGCAACAGCTACCAGCGCTTCTTCAGCTACATCTCCCTGTTCACCTTCTCCATGCTGATGCTGGTGATGTCCAACAACTTCATGCAGCTGTTCTTCGGCTGGGAAGCTGTGGGCCTGGTCTCCTACCTGCTGATCGGCTTCTGGTCGGTGCGCGACACTGCAATCTTCGCCAACCTCAAGGCGTTCCTTGTCAACCGCGTCGGTGACTTCGGCTTCATCCTCGGTATCGCAGCGGTGGCCATGTATTTCGACACCATCGACTACGCCGAGGTGTTCGCCAAGGCGCCGGAGCTGGCCAATGTCCAGATCAACGTCTGGGGTGACGAGAGCTGGTCCCTGATGACCGTGATCTGCGTCTTCCTTTTCATCGGTGCCATGGGTAAGTCGGCCCAGGTTCCGCTCCACGTGTGGCTGCCGGACTCCATGGAGGGCCCGACCCCCATCTCCGCATTGATCCACGCCGCCACCATGGTGACCGCCGGTGTCTTCATGGTCGCTCGCATGTCACCGCTCTACGAATTTTCCGAGACCGCGCTCACCTTCGTTCTGGTGATTGGTGCGACCACGGCCTTCTTCACCGGCCTGATCGGTATCGTGCAGAACGATATCAAGCGCGTTGTGGCTTACTCCACGCTGTCGCAGCTCGGCTACATGATGGTGGCCCTGGGCGTCTCCGCCTATGCTGCAGGCATCTTCCACCTGATGACCCACGCCTTCTTCAAGGCGCTGCTGTTCCTGGCGGCCGGCTCCGTGATCATCGGCATGCACCATGACCAGGATATCCGCAACATGGGCGGCATCAAGAAGTACATGCCAATTACCTGGATAACCTCCCTGCTTGGCTCCCTGGCGCTGATCGGTTTCCCCGGTTTCTCCGGCTACTTCTCCAAGGACGCCATCATCGATGCGGTACACCACTCAACCATCGCCGGATCCGGCTACGCATACGTTGCGGTACTGGTGGGTGTCTTCATTACCGCGCTCTACAGCTTCCGCATGTTCTTCCTGGTGTTCCACGGTGAAGGTCCCCGTGATGAGCACGCCAAGGATCACCTGCACGAGTCTCCCAAGGTGGTCACCTGGCCGCTGATTGCACTCGCAATACCGTCGGTATTCGTGGGTTACTTTACCGTCGATGCGATGCTGTTCGGCGACTGGTTCAAGGGTGCGATCTACGTGCTTCCGGAACACAACACCATTGCAGCGCTTGAGAAAGTGGTGCATGACGGCAACGGTATGCTGGGTCATTTTTACGCCAGCGCACCTTTCTATCTCGCCATGGCAGGTCTCTTTGTCGCCTGGTTCATCTACATGAAGAAGCCGCCCATCGCCCACGACATCAAGACCCGTTTCAATATCGTCCACACGATTCTCGACAAGAAGTACTACTTCGACGAGACCTATCAGGCCCTGTTTGCCGGCGGCAGCCGTGGTATCGGTAAGCTGCTCTGGGATGCGGGCGACCGCGGCTTGATCGACGGCCTGATCATCAACGGTTCCGCAAAGACCGTGGGACGTGTCGCTGGCTGGGTACGCAATGTTCAGACCGGCTACCTGTTCCACTACGCCGTTGCCATGATTTTGGGTCTTCTGTTGTTGTTGACCTGGTTTGTAATTGTTTAAGGGAAGCATCGCATGTTTGCAGATTGGCCCATTCTCAGCTTGATCATCTGGCTTCCGATCATCGGCGGAATCCTGGTGCTAGCCAGCGGCGACAATGCCGCCAATGCCACCCGCTGGACGGCTCTGGTAATCGCGATCCTGACCTTTGTCGTGAGCCTGCCGCTCTACTCCAGCTTCGATCCCACGACATCGGACATGCAGTTCGTTGAGCGTGCCAGCTGGATTCCGCTGTTCAATATCGAGTACTACCTGGGTGTGGACGGCATCTCCATGCCGCTGATCATCCTCACCACCTTCATCACGGTGTTTGTGATCATCGCCGGCTGGGAGGTGATCCAGTACAAGCCTTCACACTACATGGCAGCGTTCCTGATCATGGAAGGTGTGATGGTGGGTGTCTTCTGCGCCCTCGACGCCATGCTCTTCTACGTGTTCTGGGAAGCAATGCTGATCCCGATGTTCCTTATCATCGGTGTCTGGGGCGGCCCCAATCGGGTCTACGCCACCATCAAGTTCTTCCTCTACACCTTCTTTGGCTCGGTGTTCATGCTGGTCGCACTGATCTACATGTACTTCCAGTCCGGCTCCTTCGACATCCTGGCCTTCCACGACCTGAAGCTGGGCCTGAACGAGCAGATCCTGATCTTCATCGCCTTCCTCCTGGCCTTTGCGGTGAAGGTGCCCATGTGGCCGGTACACACCTGGCTGCCAGACGCCCACGTGGAGGCGCCCACCGGCGGCTCCGTGATCCTGGCGGCGATCATGCTGAAGATCGGTGGCTACGGCTTCCTGCGCTTCAGCCTGCCAATCACTCCTAACGCCAGCAACGAACTCGACTGGCTGATCATCCTCATGTCCCTGATCGCTGTGGTCTACATCGGTTTCGTGACCCTGGTGCAGCAGGACATGAAGAAGCTGATCGCCTACTCGTCCATCGCCCACATGGGCTTCGTGACCCTGGGCTTCTTCATTGCCTTCATGATCATGAATAACAGCGAGACCCAGGGCGGCGCTATTCTCGGCCTCGAGGGCGGTATGGTGCAGATGGTCTCTCACGGCTTTATCTCTGCCGCCATGTTCCTCTGTGTCGGTGTGCTCTATGACCGTATGCACAGCCGCCAGATCAACGACTATGGTGGTGTGATCAATACCATGCCACTGTTCGGCGCGTTCATGGTCTTCTTTGCAATGGCCAACGCAGGCCTGCCTGGAACCTCCGGTTTCGTGGGCGAGTTCATGGTGATCCTTGCCAGCTTCCGCGCCGATGTCTGGTTTGCCGTGCTGGCCGCGACCACCCTGATCATCAGCGCCGCCTACACCCTCTGGATGGTGAAGCGGGTGGTGTTCGGCAAGGTGGCCAACAACAATGTCGCTACCCTCGAGGATATCAACAACCGTGAGTTCTTTGTCCTGGGCAGCCTGGCACTGGCGGTCCTGGTACTTGGTCTCTGGCCTGCGCCGCTGGTGGAGGTGATGGATGTCTCCATCGAGAACCTGTTGAAGCATATTGCCGTGTCCAAGCTCTGATGCAGCTGGGCCTAAATAGGAATTGGTGAGTTTCGATGCAATTTGAACTGTCCACTCTGATACCGGTACTGCCGGAGATCTTTATCCTGTCCGCGGCCTGCTTGGTGCTGGTCGTCGACCTGTTCCTGAAAGAGGAACAGCGGGTCATCAGCTACGGCATAACCCAGGCCAGCCTGCTGCTGGCTATTGGTATTACCGCTGTGACCGCAACAGGGGAAACCCAGGTGGTGTTTGACGGCAGCGTGATCCGCGACACCATGAGTGATGTGTTGAAGATCGCCATCTTCATCATCACTGCGGGCGCTTTCCTTTACGCCAAGGATTACCTACGCGACCGCGACATCTTCAAGGGTGAGTTCTACGTCCTGGGCCTGTTCACAGTACTGGGTATGATGGTGATGGTTTCGGCCAACACTTTCCTGACGATCTACCTTGGCCTGGAACTGCTCACGCTCTCCATGTATGCCCTGGTCGCCTTCAACCGCGACTCGGTGATCGGCTCTGAAGCCGCCATGAAATACTTCGTGCTCGGTGCGCTTGCCTCCGGCATGCTGCTCTACGGTATCTCCATGATCTACGGTGCCACCGGCTCCATCGAGTTCAGTGCGGTTTCCCAGGGCCTGGCCAATCCGGAAGCGAACAAGATGGTGCTGATTTTCGGCCTGGTGTTCGTGGTGATCGGCCTGGCATTCAAGTTCGGTGCAGTGCCTTTCCACATGTGGGTGCCCGATGTCTACCACGGTGCACCTACCGCGGTGACACTGTTCATCGGTTCCACCCCCAAGATTGCAGCCTTTGCACTGGCCATGCGCATGCTGGTGGACGGTATGGGCACTCTCCACGGCGACTGGCAGGGGATGCTGGTGATCCTCGCTATCCTCTCCATGGGTATCGGTAATGTTGTTGCCATTGCCCAGGCCAACATCAAGCGCATGCTGGCCTACTCGACCATCTCCCATGTCGGTTTCATCCTGCTGGGCATCCTTGCCGGTACCAGCAAGGGATACACTGCCGCCATGTTCTACAGCATTGTCTACGCGCTGATGGCCCTGGGTGGCTTTGGTATCGTGATGCTGTTGAGCCGACGCGGCTTCGAGGCTGAAAACCTGGAAGACTACAAGGGCCTCAATGAGCGCAGCCCCTGGTTCGCCGCTATGATGCTGCTGTTGATGTTCTCCATGGCCGGTGTACCGCCCACTGTCGGTTTCTTCGCCAAGATGTTCGTACTGGAAGCGGTGGTGAGCGTCGACATGACCTGGCTTGCCCTGGTGGGTGTATTCTTCTCTATCATCGGTGCTTTCTACTACCTACGCATTGTCAAGCTGATGTATTTTGACAAGCCGGTGGACGATACCCCGCTGACTGCTGGACTGGATGCCCAGGTAGTGCTTTCGGTAAACGGTCTCTCCATGCTGGCTCTGGGTATGTTCCCCGCGAGCCTGCTGTCGGTTTGCGCCGCTGCGTTCAGCTGATACAGAGCGAAATCAAGAGTTCAATGCCGCCTATTGGGCGGCGTTTCTATTTGTCGAAGAGGAAAGTTCCGAATTTATTACTTCGGGGGTTGTCAAAGCGAGGGACGGTGTGTAGTATGTCGGCTTCCAGATGCGGGGTGGAGCAGTCTGGCAGCTCGTCGGGCTCATAACCCGAAGGTCGTAGGTTCAAATCCTACCCCCGCTACCAAATTCCAGAAAAGGCCGTCTGATCGACGGCCTTTTCTGTTTTAGGTATATGGCTTGCGTTTCACGCCCGGGAAATGTAGAATTCGCGCCACTGACATAGGGTATTTGCCGCAAGTTTTTCAACGTCTTGACGTTGGTAGCGTGCAAATAAGAACAAGAGCCCCGTTTTCGGGGTTTTTTATTGGGCGAAGCTTAAATGTGCCGGTTTCTCGACACCACATTTTCGCCTGAAGTTTGATGGAGTGGGCCATGGGCCCATTTTTTGTTTGTGGATGAACATGGGACGAGCGCCTGACAGCCTGACTGAACTGATGCGGGAGACCATCGAACCGATGGGCTACGAGTTGGTCGGCGCCGAGTATATGGGCGATGGCAGAGCAGGGTACATCCTGCGGATCTACATCGACCATGAGAACGGTATTTCCGTGGATGATTGTTCCACCGTCAGTCACCAGGTGAGCGGTGTACTGGATGTGGAAGATCCCATCCATGAGAAATACGCCCTGGAAGTTTCATCCCCTGGCCTGGATAGGCCATTGTTTTTCAAGGAACATTTTGAACGCTTTAAGGGCAGCCGGGTGAGGATCAGGCTGCACGAAAAGATGCACGGCCGACGCCGGTTCGACGGTGTACTCAACGGTTTGCAAAGCGACGATGTTCTGGTTGATGTTGATGGTGAAGAGTTTGTACTGCCGTATGACCTTATCGACAAGGCGCGGCTGGTCGCTGATTTTTAATTGGGTAGAGACTGAATGACTAAAGAAATTCTGATGGTCGTTGACGTTGTTTCCAACGAAAAGGAAGTAGAGAAGAGCGTTATTTTCGAGGCCATTGAGGCCGCGCTGGCATCAGCTACCCGCAAGAAACACGGTGGCGAAATCGATGTGCGCGTAGAGATTGACCGCTCAACCGGTGATTACATCAGTTTCCGCCGATGGGAAGTGCTGGCAGAGCCGGATGAAGAGGAGGGTCTGTTTCCTGAGCGTCAGATCCTGCTGGAAGATGCCCGCGAGCAGAACCCGGACATCCAGGTGGGGGATTTTATCGAAGAGCCGATGGAGTCTATCGCCTTCGGACGCATCGCCGCACAGACTGCCAAGCAGGTGATCATGCAGAAGGTACGGGAAGCGGAACGCGCCAAGGTGTTCGATGCGTACATCGACCGCAAGGGCGAGCTGATCACCGCTGTAGTGAAGCGCGTGGACCGTGGCAACGTGATGCTCGACCTGGGTGGCAATGCCGAGGCGGTCATTCTTCGGGAAGAGATGATTCCGAGAGAGTCCGTACGCACCGGCGATCGCATCCGCGGCTTCCTGTACGATGTGCGTCCCGAGCCCCGTGGCCCGCAACTGTTTGTCAGCCGTACCCGTCCTGAACTGTTGATCGAACTGTTCAAGCTGGAAGTGCCCGAGGTGGGTGAGGGGCTGATAGAGATCGTTGGCGCTGCCCGTGATCCCGGCCTGCGCGCCAAGATTGCCGTCAAGACCAACGATCAGCGCATCGACCCCGTTGGTGCCTGTGTCGGCATGCGCGGTTCCCGCGTACAGGCTGTCTCCAACGAGCTCAATGGTGAGCGCGTGGACATCATCCTGTGGAACGACAATCCAGCCCAGTTCGTGATCAACGCCATGTCTCCTGCAGACGTCGTTTCCATCGTGGTTGATGAGGACGCCGAGGCGATGACCGTTGCGGTTACCGAGGAGAATCTCTCCCAGGCCATCGGCCGTGGCGGCCAGAACGTACGCCTCGCCAGCGAGCTGACCGGCTGGGAACTCAACGTAATGAACGAGGCCGATGCCTCCGCCCAGAGCGAAGCCGAGGCCCAGGAGTTCGTTGAGAACTTCATGCAGCAGCTCGACGTGGACGAAGAGGTGGCCATGATCCTGGTTCAGGAAGGCTTTACCTCTCTTGATGAGGTGGCCTATGTGCCGATTGCCGAGATGCTGGAGATCGAGGAGTTCGACCAGGATATCGTCGAGGCGCTGAGGTCCCGGGCCAAAGAGGTGCTGTTGACCCAGGCAATTGCAAAGGAGGAGGTCCTCTCAAACGCAGAGCCTGCGGAAGACCTGCTCACCATGGACGGCATGGAGCGCGGACTTGCCTTCACCCTCGCCGGCAAAGGCGTGGTGACCATGGAGGATCTGGCCGAGCAGTCGGTTGATGAGTTGATGGAAATCGATGGGATGGATGAAGAAAGAGCTGCACAGCTGATCATGACGGCACGTGCACCCTGGTTCGCTGACGAGCAGCAGGGTTAAGGACTATTGGGGAGGTCCTGAACTATGAGTGAAGTAACAGTTAAACAGCTCGCCGAGGATGTAGGTATTCCAGTGGAACTCCTGCTTTCACAGCTGTCCGAGGCCGGGCTGAAACAGAATCAAGCGGATGATGCCATCAGCGACGAGGAGAAGCTCAAGCTGCTGTCTCATTTGCGACAGAGCCACGGCAAGAGCACCGAGAGCGGTGACAGCCCGAAGAAGATCACCCTGAAGCGCAAAACCGTCAGCGAGCTGAAGCAGCCGGGTACCATTACCCGAAGCCCCGGTGGCCGTACAGGGGCAACCCGCAGCGCAGGCAAGACCGTCAGTGTCGAGGTTCGCCGCAAACGGACCTACGTAAAGCGCAGCGAAGTCAGCGATGACGAGGCACGAACCCAGGAGGCGGAAGCCGCTCGCAAGGCTCTTGAAGAGCAGGCCGAGCAGAAGCGTCAGATCGAGGCCGAGACCGAGGCGCGCCGTTCCGCTGAAGAGCAGCGCCGTCACGCCGAAGAGGCTGCCAAGCTCCAGGAAGAGGAGGAGCGCAAACGCAAGGAACTCGAAGAGCAGCAGCGCCAGGAAGAGGAAGAGCAGCGCCGCCAAGAGGAAGAGGCACGCAAGCGTGAGGAAACGCAGCGCAAGCAGGTCGGCGAGAAGGAAGAGAAGAAGGATCTCGAAGAGGAACTGCGTGAAGCGAGATTGAAGGAAGAGGCCCAACGTATCGCCGAAGAGAAGGCGGGCAAGAAAGGAGCCCATCGCAAAGACGAGCGCCCGAAGGAGAAAGGCAAGGGAGCCCGTGGCAAGGAAAAAGAGCAGTTGCACGTTGCGGAGTCCAAGCGTGGCCGCCGTGGCAAGGGCAAGGCTGCCAAGCAGCACAAGCCCGTGATCCAGCCCCAGGGTGACGCCCAGCACGGTTTTGTCAAACCCACCACCCCCGTGGTTCACGAGGTTGAGATCGGTGAGAACATCACCGTGGGCGACCTGGCCCAGAAGATGTCTATCAAGGCCGCTGTAGTGATCAAGGAGCTGATGAAGATGGGCATGATGGTGACCATCAACCAGCCCCTGGATCACGATACCGCGGTTCTGGTGGTTGAAGAGATGGGCCATAAAGCAGTAACCCAGAAAGAAGAAGATATCGAAGCTGAAGTGATGAGCACCCTGGACGAAGAGCAGGGCGAGAAGGTCTCCCGTGCGCCAGTCGTCACGATTATGGGTCACGTTGATCACGGTAAGACATCCCTGCTCGACCATATCCGCGAAACCCGCGTGGCCGCCGGTGAGGCGGGTGGTATTACCCAGCATATCGGTGCCTATCACGTGGAGACCGGCCACGGCATGATCTCCTTCCTGGATACCCCCGGCCACGCTGCGTTCTCCGCCATGCGTGCCCGCGGTGCCAAGGCTACGGATATCGTGGTGCTGGTGGTGGCTGCCGATGACGGCGTCAAGCCCCAGACCATCGAGGCGATTCAGCACTCCCGTGCTGCGGACGTGCCGATCATCATCGCGGTTAACAAGATAGATAAGCCCGAGGCTCAGCCCGACCGGGTGATGCAGGAGCTCTCCCAGCAGGACATCATCCCCGAAGAGTGGGGTGGTGATACCCAGTTCGTCCAGGTCTCGGCCAAGACGGGCCAGGGCATCGACGAACTGCTCGACTCGATCCTGCTGCAATCCGAGGTTCTGGAGCTGACTGCAGTAAAGGATGGTCCTGCCCGAGGCATCATCGTCGAGTCCAGCCTGGACAAGGGACGTGGTCCCGTGGCAACCATACTGGTCCAGTCCGGTACCCTGAGACGCGGCGACATGGTGGTCAGTGGTCAAGAGATCGGTCGCGTTCGCGCCATGCTCGACGAGAACCGCCAGCAGGTGAACAGCGCCGGCCCCTCCATCCCCGTCGAGGTGCTGGGTCTCTCTGGTGTGCCTAACGCGGGTGACGACGTAGTGGTTGTTTCCGATGAGCGCAAGGCCCGTGAACTTGCAGAGTCTCGCCAGGAGAAGAACCGTGACAGCCGACTGGCTGCACAGAAAGCTGCCAAGCTGGACGAATTCTTCTCCCAGATGTCCGAAGGCGAGGTCAATTATGTCAACCTGATCGTCAAGGCGGACGTACAGGGTAGTGTTGAAGCCCTGAAAGAGTCGCTGGTCAAGATCACCACCGAAGAGGTGAAGGTGAAGATCGTGGCCACCGGCGCCGGCGGTATCAACGAGTCCGACGTCAACCTGGCAATGACCTCCAACGCCATCATCATCGGGTTCAACGTGCGTGCCGATGCCACTGCGCGCCGTGCTGCCGAGGACCAGGGCGTGGATATTCGCTACTACAGCATCATCTACGAGATCATTGACGATGTTAAAAAAGCGATTTCCGGTATGCTCACACCAGAGGTTCGGGAAGAGTTTATCGGCCTGGCCGAGGTGCGCGATGTGTTCCGCTCCTCCAAGCTGGGTGCCATTGCCGGTTGCATGGTCATTGAAGGTACCGTCAAGCGGAGCAACCCGATCCGTGTTCTGCGCGACAACGTGGTCATCTACGAGGGCGAACTCGAGTCTCTGCGCCGTCACAAGGACGATGTCAACGAGGTGAAATCGGGTACCGAGTGCGGTATCGGTGTGAAGAACTACAACGACGTGAAGGTCGGCGATCAGATCGAAGTGTTCGAGCGCACCGAGGTGGCCCGCGAGGTGCTGTAATGGCTCGTGAATTTAAACGGACTGACCGCGTCGGTTCCCAGATGCAGCGTGAACTCGGTGAGCTGATTCGCACCCAGCTGGAGAATCCCCACCTCGGGATGGTAACCATCCAGGAGGTGCGGGTGGTGCGCGATTTCTCACATGCCAAGGTCTACTTCACCACCATTGGTGGTGAACTGGGCGAGCACGCTACTGAGAAGGCGCTGAACGAGTCGGCACCCTACCTGCGCCATGAACTGGGCCGGTGCATGCGCATGCGCACCATTCCAGCCCTGCACTTTGTTTACGATGTATCCATCGAACGGGGTGCGAGGCTTTCTGCCCTGATCGAAGAAGCCGTCGAAGAAGACGCTCAACACCCCGATAACCAGGAGTAAGTTCCAGAATGGGCCGACGCCGTCAAAGAGGCCGCGACGTGCAGGGTATCCTGCTGCTCGACAAACCCCTAGGCAAGACCTCCAACGCCGCACTGCAGCGGGTGAAGTACCTCTACTTCGCCAAGAAAGCGGGACACACCGGCAGCCTCGATCCGCTGGCGGATGGGTTGCTGCCTGTCTGCTTTGGCAATGCGACCAAGGTCTCCGCCTTTCTGCTGGATGCGGAGAAGCATTACCGGGTGAAGGTGAAGCTGGGCGAGACCAACGCTACCGGCGATTCCGAGGGTGAGATTCTTGAAACCCGTCCCACCGACGGTATCAGCGAGGCCAACATCGAGGGCGTGCTGGAGCGGTTCAGGGGCGAGATCCAGCAGATTCCTCCCATGTACTCCGCCCTCAAGCACAAGGGTGAGCGGCTCTACAAGCTCGCTCGTGAGGGTGTGGAAGTGGAGCGCCAGCCCCGCACCGTGACGATTTACGAGCTGAACCTCCTGGCCTGCAACCTGCCGGAGTTCGAGCTGGATGTGCGTTGCTCCAAGGGTACCTATGTGCGCACCCTGGCCGAGGATATCGGCGAAGCGCTTGGTTGTGGCGCCCACGTGGCGAACCTCAGGCGTACCGGTGTAGGCCCCTACTACAGCGAGGGCATGGTCACCATGGAACAGGTGGAGAAGGCGGCAGAGGAGGGCAATGCCTCCCTGGATGCCCTGTTGCTGCCGGTGGACACCGCCCTGGCCAGTTGGCCCGCGGTGCACCTGAGCGCCGACACCAGCTTCTACCTGCGCCAGGGACAGCCGGTGATCGTGCCCAATGCACCCACCGAGGGTCATGTACGGCTCTATGACCAGAACGAGGCGTTCATCGGTGTGGGAGAGATACTGGACGACGGCCGGGTGGCTCCCCGGCGTCTGCTCTGAAGTGGCCATAAGCAGTTTTATCGGCTTGATAAGCCTAAAAATTTGATTGGGTAAGCAAAACCCATCATACTTTGCACCTTTCCGATCCCGGGCGGCATTGCCGGCTGCGCAGGTATCGCTGAAACAGCCCTTTTTTGGGCGGTGTGGCCCGTTTTCTGAACTCATATCGGATGCGGGCGTAGTACTTAACTGAATATAGATGAGGAAATACCAATGGCAATGACCGCAGAACAGAAAAAAGCAATTGTTGAAGAGTACGGCCAGGGTGCCAACGACACCGGCAGCCCCGAGGTCCAGGTTGCCCTGCTGACCAGCCGTATCAACCAACTGACCGAGCACTTCGCCGATCATAAGCATGACCACCACTCCCGTCGTGGCCTGGTGCGCATGGTTAACTCACGCCGCAAGCTGCTGGACTACCTGAAATCCAAAGACGTGGAACGTTATCGCAGCCTGATCAAGCGCCTTGGCCTGCGTCGCTAACCTGATCCGCAACCAGATTAATAAAGAGGACACAATTGTGACCGCTATAAAGAAAGAGTTTCAGTTTGGTGACCACACCGTAACCCTGGAGACCGGCGAGATCGCCCGCCAGGCAGACGGTGCAGTCATGATCAACATGGGAGATACCGTGGTGCTGTGTACCGTGGTTGGCGCCAAGCAGGCCATGGAAGGACGTGACTTCTTCCCCCTGACCGTGGACTACCAGGAGAAGACATACGCAGCGGGCAAGATCCCCGGTGGCTTCTTCCGCCGCGAGGGCCGTCCTTCCGAGAAGGAGATCCTGGTCTCTCGCCTGATCGACCGTCCCATCCGTCCGCTGTTTCCCAAGGGCTACACCAACGAGACCCAGGTGATCTGTACCGTCAAATCCCTGAACCCCGCGGTTGACCCCGAGATCCCCTCGCTGATCGGTACCTCCGCGGCGCTGGCCATCTCCGGCCTGCCGTTCCAGGGTCCTATCGGCGCAGCCCGCGTCGGCTACAAGAACGGTGAGTACCTGCTCAACCAGGATTTCACCGGCCTGACCGACGAGAGCGACCTCGACCTGGTGGTTGCCGGTACCGAAGATGCGGTACTGATGGTTGAATCCGAGGCCAACGAACTCTCCGAAGAGGTGATGCTGGGTGCCGTGCTGTTCGGTCACGAGCAGATGCAGGTCGCCATACAGGCGATCAAGGAACTGGCTGCCGAGGTCAACAAGCCCATATTCGAGTTCACCGCCCCGGAAGAGAACGTTGCCCTGACAGAAGCCGTCAATGCTGCTGCCGGCGACGCCATGACCGAGGCCTACACCACCGCTGACAAGATGGAGCGCTACGGTCGTATCGACGCCGTGGTTGCCGACGCCGTTGAAAAACTCTGCGGTGGCGACGAGCCCGAGTACGAAGAGGGCGAAGTCCGCGGCGCGCTGGACAAGCTCAAGAAGCGTACCGTTCGCAGCCGTATCCTGGCCGGCGAGCCCCGCATCGACGGCCGCGACACCAAGACCGTTCGTCCCATCACCGTGCGTACCGGCGTACTGCCCCGCACCCACGGTTCCGCGCTGTTCACCCGTGGCGAGACCCAGTCCCTGGTGGTTACCACCCTGGGTACCGAGCGTGACTCCCAGATCATCGATGCACTTGAAGGCGAGCGTAAAGAGTCTTTCATGCTCCACTACAACTTCCCTCCCTTCTGCGTGAATGAGACCGGTCGTGTAGGCAGCCCCAAGCGTCGCGAGATCGGTCACGGCCGCCTCGCCAAGCGTGGTGTACTGGCCTGTATGCCCACCATCGAAGATTTTCCTTACTCCATCCGCGTGGTCTCCGAGATCACCGAGTCCAACGGTTCCAGCTCCATGGCTTCCGTGTGCGGCACCAGCCTCTCCCTGATGGATGCCGGTGTGCCCATCAAGTCACCCATCGCTGGTGTGGCCATGGGTCTGATCAAGGAAGAAAACGAGTTCGCCGTTCTGACCGACATCCTGGGTGACGAAGATCACCTGGGTGACATGGACTTCAAGGTTGCCGGTACCGTCAACGGTGTCAACGCGCTGCAGATGGACATCAAGATCACCGGTATCACCAAGGAGATCATGGAGATCGCCCTGGGCCAGGCCAAAGACGGTCGCATGTTCATCCTGGGCGAGATGGAGAAGGCCATTGCAGCTCCTCGTGAAGAGATGTCCGAGCACGCGCCGCGCATCATCTCCTTCAAGATCGATCCCGACAAGATCCGCGACGTCATCGGCAAGGGTGGTGTCACCATCCGCTCCATCACCGAAGAGACCGGTGCAACCGTCGACGTGACCGACGACGGTATGGTCAAGGTCTTCTCCGTGGACAAGGCAGCCGGTGAAGAGGCGCGCAAGCGCATCGAACTGATCACCGCCGACGTCGAAGTGGGTGCCGTCTACGAAGGAAAGGTCGCCCGCCTGATGGACTTCGGTGCTTTTGTGACCATCCTGCCCGGTCGTGACGGCCTGGTGCACATCTCCCAGATCTGCGAAGAGCGTGTGGAGAAGGTGAGCGACAAGCTGGCCGAAGGTGATGTCATCAAGGTCAAAGTCCTGGAAGTCGACAAGCAGGGCCGCATCCGCCTCAGCATGAAGGTGGTAGACCAGGAGTAATCCTGATCAGACCCAGAACGAAAAAAGAGGCCTTCGGGCCTCTTTTTTCGTTACAGGGAAAAGATGTTGTCATTCATACATTAACGGGTGGCATGTTTAAATAATCCGGGTTGGTGAATTCCTTGGAGCAGTCTTCAGCATTTTATGTTGAATCCACAACCCTGAGCGGACCTTTTTTGGTATAACCGGGATGAGTTCTGCAGTGCGACCGTTGCTGACACAAGAGCAGTAGTTAATGGTCCGCTTAAGTGAAGCGCCGAAAGCCAGATGCCCTATCAGCGATATATGGAGTGATATCGTATCCTAAGAACTTTGAAACGCCATCGATGGTGCTAAACACCTCTACATCATGCACATTTTCAGCTAATTTTTTATAAATCAGAACCAGTGCAGTAGGGAGTGACTCATTAGGGCCTGTTCACGTTAATCACCGTGTCTGAGATGAGTGAAGCCAGGATAAAGAAGGTGAACATCACATCCAGTTTATCGAATCTTGAAAAGAT
>NZ_MPRJ01000022.1 GCF_002020805.1 Solemya velesiana gill symbiont
ATCCTGCTGTATGTCGGGGCCGCGCATCGTGGTTGCTTCCTTTCTCTTGGGGTAGACGTTATCTTCAGGATTCAGGGGAGAATTTCAACAGCCTGCTAGGACCAACAAACCCAGGCTAAAGCACCACGGGCACCATGCCTTCCCCACGCATACCACGCTGGTCATGACGTATGCGCAGCGCGTATGCCTCAACTCCCCCGGTCAATACTTCCTCCAGGGTTTCTGCATACACAGGATCGATATCGCCGGCGGGAGAGAAGCACTCACCTTCCGGGCGGTTGAGCGCGAACAGCACGACCCCACGCATACCGCGCTTTACTGCATGGCGCAACACATGCAGGTGCTTGGTCGCACGCTGGCTGACCGCATCCGGAAACCTAAGCCGCTCGCCATCCCACAGGGTGACATTCTTGACCTCCACAAGCGCATCGGGCCGGTCTCCGCCACTCAACATCAGGTCAATACGGGATGAGGGGTGTTCCGGCGCATCAAATTTCACTTCACGCGTTAGTTCGGCGTAGCCGGCAAGCGCCTGTACACGGCCTGCCGATATCGCCTCGGCAACAACGGCATTGGTTCGCGAGGTATTCACGCCAACCCACCCCTGGCCCATATCGATGCGCTCCAGTGTCCACCGGAGCTTTCGTTTCGGGTTGTCACTGTAGCTGATCTGGGCTGGCGCTCCCGGCTCCCAGCACCCTGCCATGCTGCCGGTATTGGGACAGTGCGCGGTAACCACAGTACCGTCGTCCAATTCGATATCGGAAAGAAACCGCTTGTAGCGTTTGAGAATCCTGCCAGTGGTTAAAGGAGGCAACTCCATGAAATACCCTGCCAATTATAAAGTTTATAGCCCGCTCCTGCGCCACAAAGCAATGGACGCTTTCCCGGCTGAACACTAGTATTAATGGATACGCGGTTATTTCCGCAACAGAACCAAATAGATCCGGATGACCAGGAAATCCACGGCTGTAACCGGACCGCAATCATAGTGCAAGGAGTACCTTCATGAAAGTAACACGCTGGATCACTGCCTGCTGTGTAGGCTTGGCAGCTTCCCACGTCTGCGCGGACAATGGCTATCCCCCACCCACAGGCCCCTATAGCGCTCCTCCGGCAACTCCTGCTCAGCAAGGTACATGGCAGTCTGCACCGCAGCCTCCCTCTGACGCACTACCCCAAGGCGGCGGTTACGGTTACCAGCAGCCTCAGGGGGGTTATTATGACCAACCACCCACCTACGGTTACGGCGAACCCTACTACGGCCAGGCCCGTCTGACTCGGGCTCAAAGGGATTCAACCCGTCCAGCATGATGAACAAGATGCCCGGGCCCATGAACAACATGATGGATCCCATGCGCAACATGTTCGGCAAGAAAGACCAGGAACCAGACTACCGAAATGCCCCACCACCTGGACAGTGGGGACAGGGTGCTCCTGGCTATGGCTACCCCCAGCAGGCGCCTGGCCCGCAATATGGCTATCCACAGCAATATGATCAATATGGTGCCCCGGGTAGTTGGGGAGGATATGGTTACCCAAGTCAGCCGGCCTACGATCCAGGCTACGGTTGTCCGCCCCAGGGAGCAGCACCCGGCGTCCAGGGCGGCTATCCCCAGGGATATGCTCCAGGCTACTCCCAAACCCCTCCACCTTCGGGTTACGACCCAGGCCAGGGTTACGGGCAACCACCATTTAGCGGCTATCCGGATCAGCCCCAGGGGTTTCAGCAACCCGGCGGTTTTCCCGGTGTTGGCGTAACGCCTGAGCAAGGCATGCCGCCCCCCAGTATCCAGGCAGCTATCCCATGCAGAGTGAAATGACACCTGCTCCTGAAGGTGGATTCCCACCCCCGCCTGCACAGGAGCCACAGATGGCACCACCTCCCCAGTTTCCCGGCAGCTATCCCATGCAGGGGGAAATGGCACCTGCTCCCGAAGGGGGATTTCCACCCCCGCCTGCACAGGAGCCACAGATGGCACCGGCACCCATTCAGCAGGCACCAGCACCAATGTCACCACCCCCGGGGCAGTGCCCGGTACCCAGGGCATGCTGCCCAACGGCTAGCAGCCGGTATTCCGGCCGATGACAGAGGAAGAGCCTGCTTCATCCGAAGAGACTGCACCCAAATCCAAGGGATAACTTATGACTACTGCCGGCGGCATCACCGCTGCCGGCAGTAGCTTCTGAGCCTATCACTGCGTTCCCTCAATGCAGTGTTAAGATTCCTGAAATTCGATCCAATATTTTCGGTCACGCATTGGTTACAATGCCCCTTTATGGTTTCCAGTCAGGAATCAGATGAAACCGATTCTGAAAGCAAGCGACCTAGTCAAACACCACGGCAAGGTCAAAGCGGTTGATGGCGTCAGTTTCTCCACCAACCAGGGGATCTGTTTCGGCTTGCTGGGACCCAACGGTGCAGGTAAAACCACCACAGTGGAGATGCTTGAGGGCATTATTGAGCCCAGCGCCGGCACTATTCACTACATGGACCAGCCACTCGGCATCCGCTTCCGCAGTGAAGCAGGCATCATGTTCCAGAGCACCGCCCTCCAGGAACATCTCAAGGTACACGAAGCACTGGAGATGTTTGCGAATTTCTACACTCAGACCCAGCCAATGGACCTGTTGATCGAACGTTGCGCTCTCGGCGAATTCCTGGAGCGTGACACCAGGCATCTCTCAGGAGGCCAGCATCAACGCCTACTGCTTGCCATCGCATTGATCAATGACCCCCAGGTCATCTTCCTGGACGAACCCACCACGGGCCTGGATCCCCAATCCCGCCGAAACTTCTGGGATCTGATCCACGATATCAAGGCTGAAAAGAAGACCGTGGTGCTTACCACGCACTACATGGAAGAGGCCTACGAACTGTGTGACGAGATTGCCATTATGGATCACGGCCGCTTCATAGCCCACGGCTCACCCCGGGAACTGCTGAAGCGCCATTTTGACAGCTCAGTCATCACGTTGCCTTCGGCGGATATTCCTCCTGATCTGCTGAGCAACAAGGCATTCATTGTCCATAGACACAACGGGCAGGTTGATATTCTCAGCGACGATGTAGACGAGAGCATCAGGTTATTGGTCAACCATGGCGTACCACTGGCACACCTACAGGTGCGCAGCCGCACCCTGGAAGACCTGTTCCTTGAATTGACCGGTCGTGAATTACGGGCCTGAAAGATGAGAATACACCGTTTTCTAGCCGTTTTAACTGCCCGTAATCGTGAGTTTCTGCGTGACCGGACAGCAATGACCTGGAACATTGCGCTCCCGGTACTCATTGTCATGAGTTTTGCCTTTGCGTTCACCACTGATGGCAGTGACCTGTTCAAGGTCGGTCTTATTGGTAGCCCCGATAACCAGGCTGGGACACAGTTTCTGGAAACCAGGCACATTCAATTCATCCCCATGAATAAGATCGAGGCTGCCGTTACCAAGGTTGAAAGACATCAACTGGATATGCTGCTGGACACCTCGGGCGCTCGCTACTGGATCAACGACACATCAGCCAAAGGTTACATACTCGGGCGGTTGCTGAATGCAGGAGGAGAAAAGTTCAAACGTGTTGCTGTCAGTGGGGATGAAATCCGCTACGTGGATTGGCTTATACCCGGCATACTGGGCATGAATATCATGTTCAGCTCCCTTTTTGGTGTGGGCTACGCAATCGTTCGCTACCGTAAAAACGGTGTACTCAAACGCCTCAAAGCGACACCCCTGACAGCCCTCGAATTCATATCTGCCCAGATCTTTTCCAGGCTCTGGCTGATTGCACTGGTAAGCATGATGATCTATTCCGGTACTGACCTGTTTGTAAACTTTCGAATGTATGGCTCTCACCTGAATCTGTTCATCATTCTCATTCTGGGTACATTCTGCATGATCAGCCTCAGCCTGATTGTGGCCGCCAGAATGTCCAACGAGGAGGCAGCCAATGGATTTCTGAATTTGATGAGCTGGCCAATGATGCTGCTCTCTGGGGTTTGGTTCTCCCTGGAAGGGTCGCCGGCAGTCGTGCAACAACTTGCCCAGTTTCTGCCTCTTACCCATGTAATTGATGCAGCAAGAGCGGTGATGATCGATGGTGCTGGATTTACTCAGATCAGCCACCATCTCGGCGTTCTTGTTCTGATGAGTGCCCTGTTTCTTCTTATTGGTGCGCGTAGTTTCAGGTGGGAATAAGCGAGTCTTCGACCTCGTGAAAGATTTTGGGGCATCCAAGTCCCCAAAATCGACTCGGCCTTCGACAGCCTATTTAGTGCCCCGGACGTCCTGGTCACCGACCGCTACGCGATAACATCGCAAGCTCGTTACTTTCAGCCTTCCATGGCGGTCAGCGTAGGAATAACCTATTTTCCAGGTCGAACCAATCCACCCAGCCCCATCTCGTCCAGGGCATTCTCCATGTAACTGCGTACCTGCTCGGAATTCTCCATACGCAAGACCGCTTTGAGCAGCTGACTCGCCCTGGATCTGCTGAAACTGCGGATGACCCACTTCACCTTGAGCAAGCTGCCTGATGACATGCTCAGGCTCTCCACTCCCATACCCAGCAACAGAACCGCCGCCATTGGATTTCCAGCCATCTCACCACACACGCTGACAGGCTGATTGTAGGCCTTGGCACCCTCGACCACCTGCATCAAGGCTTTCAACACTGCTGGATGCAGGTCGTCATAGAGTTCCGCCACCCTTGGATTGTTACGATCCACCGCCAACAGGTACTGGGTGAGGTCATTGGTTCCAACCGATATGAAGTCAACCCGCCTGGCAAGGGCCTCTATCTGGTAGACAGCGGCAGGCACCTCCACCATGATGCCCACCGGCGGCATGGTCACCGAGTAATCTTCATCAAGCAGCTCATCATGGGCTCGATGGATGAGTGACATCAGTTCATCCACCTCGGTTACCGTGCTGATCATCGGCAGCATGATCTGCAGATTTCTGTAGCCCTCAGCGGCCCTGATCATCGCTCGAATCTGGGTAAGAAAAATCTCCGGATGATCCAGTGATATGCGGATACCACGCCACCCCAGAAACGGATTGGACTCGTCTACTGGAAAATAGGGCAAAGGCTTGTCGCCCCCGATATCCAGCGTGCGCAGTGTCACCGGTCTTGGGTGGAATGTCGCCAGCACGTTGGCGTAATTGTTCTTCTGCTCCTCTTCAGTGGGGAAGCTGTCACGCACCATGAAGGGCAGTTCAGTACGATAGAGCCCGACCCCTCCGGATTCATCTGCACTGAATGAACTCATCTCCGAGACAAGGCCTGTATTGAGGAAGAGAGATACCGCCACGCCATCCGTGGTTTCCGAGTCCTCCCCACGCAGTGCCTCCAGTTCCTCCGAGAGTCTCTTCTCCTCCTGCGCCAGGCGTTCATATTCGGTCCGTACAGAAGGAGCCGGAGAGACATAGACACGCCCCCGGTAACCATCGAGAATGACTTCGCGCCCCTCCATGCGTCCCACCGGCAGGTCGGTTACGCCCATGACGGCGGGAATACCCATCCCCCGGGCAAGAATCGCTACGTGAGAAGAACTGGAACCGGATGCCGAGATGATGCCTGCAATCTTGTCGCTGGGAACCTCAGCCATATCCACAGCGCTGACATCCTCCCCCACCAGTATGGTGTTGTCGGGATAAACTTCCTCTTGTGGTGTCTCGCTCTGGAGGTAAGTCAGGATGCGCCTGCCAAGATCACGAATATCGGAGGCACGCTCCCGAAGATAGACGTCATCCATCTCATCGAAGACCCTGGCATGACTTTCGATCGTATGGTGCAGGGCCGTCTGCACCCACTCACCCTGGCGAATCCGTTCGATGGTCTCGGTGACCAGGGTATCGCCCCCCAGCATCAGCAACAGGGCATCGAACAGCGCCCGATCCTCTGCAGGCAGATCGTCACTGAGCTTGGACTGAAGATCGCGCAGATTACTCTCTACCCTGTCAACCGCCCCCCTGAACAGGGCGACATCCTCTTCGGGGTTGTCGGTGACCCGGTCAGGTACTGCATCCAGGTCGGCCCGACTGTAGATAACCACCACCTTACCCATCGCCACACCGGTGGCCCCCGGTCTCCCCTGCAGAAAACGGGTTGGTGCCTGGGCACCGGTCTCACCGGCCCCATTGAGCTCACCGCTTGCCTTGGCGTGGGTGATGGCGCCCGCCAACTGTGCCGCCAGGGTAAACAGAAAGGTCACTTCCGTATCTTCGTACTGGCGCGGTTCACGGTGCCGGACAACCAGCACCCCAAGCACCCGGCGGTTTTGAATAATGGGCACACCCAGGAAACCGTGGTAGGAGGTCTCACCGGTTTCGTTGACGAAATGGTAACGGGGATGACTGGGGGCGTCATCGAGATTGAGGGGCTCTGCCCGCTCGCAAACCAACCCGATCAGTCCACGGTGCAGAGGAAGACTCACCTTGCCAACAGCCTCTTCACGCAGCCCTTCGGTAGCCTGCAGTACATGACTGCGTTGCTCGAAATCGGTGAGGTAGACTGAGCAGACGTCGGTGTTGATCGCCTGCTTGACCTGCTTGACGATAAGATTCAGTGCAGTGTCCAGGTCCGGCGCTGCATTGACTGCCTGTACGATGCGATGCAGGGTCTCAAGCATAGGGTTCAGCCTTCACCTGTCAGCACCTGTTCTGGCGCAGGTAATTCGCTGAGTTCCGGCTTGGAGTACCCCCTGGAAAAAGCAATGGAGCAAGTTCTTCCAACGCTCGGGAGTAGACTTTACGCTTGAAATAGACCACTTCACGCAGCGGCTGCCAGTACTTAACCCAGCGCCAGTGATCGAACTCCGGCTTGGGCGAATTGGTGAGGCAAAAATCTGTCTCCTTGCACATCACCTTGAGCAGAAACCAACGCTGCTTCTGGCCAATGCACAGGGGCTGGCAATTGTGCCGGATATAACGCTTGGGCAGGCGATATCGCAGCCAGTCACCGGTGACACCCATCACTTCCACCTGGTGAGGCTTGAGACCGACCTCTTCCTCCAACTCCCGGTACATGGCCTCCTCCGGGGTCTCATTGGACTTGATGCCCCCCTGGGGAAACTGCCATGCGTTCTGGCCTACCCTGCGACCCCAGAACAGTTTGCGTTGATTGTTACAGAGGATGATACCGACGTTTGGCCTATAACCTTCCGAATCTATCAAAAGAAACCTATTTGAAATATTTTCTAACTGTCCCGATTTTTCCACATTCGGCAGTGCCCCGGCAACCTCTCTCCTCCTCCAGTCGGTTTTTGACTTCGGCCAAAGAGCGGGATTCTGATAGAATCGGTTGTTTTTCCAGGACTGACGGGGAGTTGCGGCTGTGGCGCTGGCCATTTTCGATCTGGACAATACCTTGCTGGCGGGTGATTCCGACTATCTATGGGGGATTTTTCTCGCCGAACAGGGGGTGGTAGACGGTGAGTACTACCAACGGGAAAACGAGCGTTTTTACCACGACTACAATGAAGGAAGGCTCGATATATTCGAATTCCTGCGCTTCTCCCTGAAACCCCTCAGCGAACACTCTCTCGAAGCACTGCAGGACTGGCGTGAAAAGTTCCTCGAAGAGATGATCGAGCCCATCATCCTGCCCAAGGCCCAGGAACTGGTATCAAGGCACAGGGAAGCCGGTGACACCCTGATGATCATCACCGCCACCAACGCCTTCGTGACATCCCCCATCGCCCAGCGACTGGGCATTGAAAACCTGATCGCCACCGATCCGAAGATGGTTGATGGACGCTATACCGGGGAGGTCAGCGGTACCCCAAGCTTCAAGAATGGCAAGGTTGAGCGGTTGGAGCAGTGGCTGGAAGCAACCGGCGCTGACCTTTCGGGAAGCAGCTTCTACAGCGACTCCCATAACGACATTCCGCTGCTGGAACGGGTAGACAAGCCCGTGGCTGTTGACCCTGACGAAGCATTGACCCACCATGCCAAAAGCCTCGACTGGCCTATCATCACCCTGCGGGAGTAGGCCAGATTGTCAGATCTCGTATATGCTTGAACTCAGCGTCAGAACTGAAATGATTGACTGATATGAAAATTAATCCATTTTTCCTGTTTTCATCGCCATTGTGGGGGTAGTCATCTACGTCCAGTACAAAGCTGAAAGACAGCCCGAGCGCCCCACCACGGCAACACCGAAAGAGTACATAGAGATGGTGGAAAAGAGCAAAGTGGAGCGGATCCAAAAAAGCAGGTCCGAGACTGAACAAGAGCAATCAAAAGAGGCTGAAGAACAGCCTCTCCCAACACAACCGAAACCTTCGGGCTGACCAGCCAGGCCACTAGCGCTGGCAGATGGAGCGGTCGTCCGGGTTCTCGACAGCATCCACGATGGCATTGACCAGGCGCCCAAGCTCCTCTGCACTCACCACCTCAAGGATCCGGTTCAGCAGCTTCGGATCCACCGCGGCCTGAACCGTTCTCCCATTCTTCAGGTTCACCGTAACGCCGGCGGTATGTAGCTGCCCTGCTCCTTCCTCTTCGATGAACAGCGCCTCGTTCATATCGAGCATCTCGTCGTAAAAAGCCTCGATATCGTCCATCAGGCCATCAGCCGTATCCTCTGGCAACCGGACCATGTAGCCCTGGTCTTCGTGATCGGCTACCGGCGAAAGTCCTTTCTCCTGTAGAAACCCAACGAAGCGATTCCAGGGACGCTCGTCGAAGAAGATGTACTCAAGCATGAGAAAGACCCGGCTGGATTGGGGAGTCCGTCACCTCATCCAGCATCGTCACTGCCACCCTTACCGAATGTCAGTTGGCCGTTCTCATTGGCGACACGAATCACATCGCCCCCCGAAAAACGCCCCGAAAGAATCTCCTGGGCCAGGGGATTTTCCAATTGTTGGCGGATTGCCCGCTTGAGTGGCCGTGCCCCGTAGACCGGGTCGAAACCGGCCTCCCCGAGTTGATCGAGGGCGGCACCGGACAGTTCCAGTCCGATATCGTTGTCTGCCAAACGCTGGCGCAGATAGTCAATCTGGATATCAGTAATCGCCCGGATCTGTTCACGTCCCAGGGGATGAAATACGACTATCTCGTCTACACGGTTGATAAACTCCGGTCGGAAGTGTTCGCCCACAATCTCCATTACCGCCGCCTTCATCTCCCCGTAGCGCTCCTCCGATGCCATGGTCTGAATCAATTCCGAACCGAGATTGGAGGTCATCACGACCACGCAGTTTCTGAAGTCCACAGTCCGGCCCTGGCCATCGGTCAAACGGCCATCATCAAGCACCTGCAGCAGCACATTGAAGACATCGGGGTGGGCTTTCTCCACCTCGTCCAGCAGGATCACGGAGTAGGGGCGGCGGCGAACGGCTTCTGTGAGGTGCCCCCCCTCCTCGTAGCCCACATAGCCGGGAGGAGCGCCGATCAGGCGTGCCACGGAGTGCTTCTCCATGAATTCGGACATATCGATGCGGATCATGGCCTCCTCGGTATCGAAAAGGAACTCAGCAAGCGCCTTGCACAACTCGGTCTTGCCGACACCGGTGGGACCCAGAAACAGGAAGGAACCGTTGGGTTGGTTGGGATCGGAAAGGCCGGCCCTTGAACGGCGAATGGCGTTGGAGACAGCGGCAATGCCCTCTTCCTGGCCGATTACACGCCTGGAGAGTTCCTGCTCCATGCGCAACAGCTTTTTGCGCTCCCCCTCAAGCATCTTGCTGACAGGGATACCCGTCCACTTGGAGACCACCTCGGCGATCTCCTCGTCACTCACCTTGTTGCGCAGCAGTTGCATCTCCTGGCTCTCGGCCTGGGCTGCAGCTGCCAGCTGTTTTTCCAGTTCCGGGATACGCCCGTACTGCAACTCGGACATCCTGGCCAAGTCACCAGCACGACGTGCCGTCTCCATGTCCAGGCGAGCGCGTTCCAGCTCCTCCTTTACATGGGTCGTGCCCTGCAAAGCAGCCTTCTCTGACTTCCAGATCTCCTCGAGATCCGAAAACTCACGTTCCAGCTTCTCAATCTCCGACTCAAGGTCGCCAAGCCTGCGCTTGGATGCTTCATCGCTCTCCTTGGAGAGTGCCTCACGTTCGATCTTCAACTGGATCAGGCGACGTTCCAGGCGGTCCATCTCTTCGGGCAGCGAGTCGATTTCCATGCGGATATGGGATGCCGCCTCGTCCACCAGGTCGATGGCCTTATCCGGCAGCTGGCGATCGGTGATATAGCGATGGGAAAGCGTGGCGGCAGCCACGATGGCAGGGTCAGTGATCTCCACCCCGTGATGGACCTCGTAACGCTCCTTGAGTCCACGAAGAATAGCGATGGTGTCTTCCACCGTCGGCTCACCCACCAGCACCTTCTGGAAACGCCGTTCGAGGGCCGCATCTTTCTCCACGTACTGGCGATACTCATCCAGGGTGGTGGCGCCGACACAGTGCAGTTCACCACGTGCAAGTGCAGGCTTCAGCATATTGCCGGCGTCCATAGCCCCTTCGGCCTTCCCTGCACCGACCATGGTGTGCAACTCGTCGATGAAAAGAATTATCTGACCTTCCTGCTTAGCCAGGTCGTTGAGCACCGCCTTCAATCGTTCCTCGAACTCCCCCCTGAACTTTGCACCAGCGATCAAGGCCCCCATATCGAGAGATAGGAGTCGCTTGTTCTTGAGCCCTTCTGGCACTTCGCCGTTGACGATACGCTGGGCCAACCCCTCCACAATGGCAGTCTTGCCAACACCCGGTTCGCCAATCAGTACGGGATTGTTCTTGGTGCGACGCTGCAGCACCTGGATGGTGCGGCGAATCTCATCGTCCCGGCCAATTACTGGATCCAGTTTGCCCTGTTCTGCACGCTGAGTCAGGTCGATGGTGTACCTTTCCAGGGCCTGCCTCTGATCCTCGGCATTGGGATCGTTTACGTTCTGACCATCACGCAGTTGATCAACCACCTGTTCCATGGCCTGCTTGACAGCTCCTGCTTTACGCAGCAGATCACCAAGCTCTCCCTTGTCATCCACCGCTGCGAGAACAAACAGCTCGCTTGATATGTACTGATCCTGCCGCTCCTGGGCAAACTTGTCCGTCTGGTTGAGCAGTCGCCCGAGATCATTGGAGATGTGCAGGTCACCCCCTGCACCCTGCACAACCGGCATCCTGTCCAATGCGTCCCCCATACTGGATCGCAACTGGTTTACATTGACATCGGCCTGAGCCAGCAGGTGCCTGGCGGTTCCACCCTCCTGGTCCAACAGGGCGGTCATCAGGTGAACAGGTTCGATAAACTGATGGTCGCGTCCAACAGCCAGGCTCTGTGCATCCGCCAGTGCCATCTGGAATTTACTTGTCAGCTTATCCATTCGCATCATGGATTCCTCTAAAAACTCTGGGGTTGTCCGTATATCTGGGGTAACAACACTCGATTTTCAACACCACTCCCCAAAAAACCACCCGTTTGATCCAGAGAACTCCGGATACGACCTTGCGGCCCCTTTCATGGAAAATGGACATGAGTTCGGGCAAACTATCTGTCCATTACCATTGATTAAAAGAAAAATGCTGACAATCCGATGGACATCACCCTAGACAGCCTCCACCGCGCATCACGGCATGTCTCCGACACTCTGGGAAAAGCGGCAAGACATGTGCAAGAAAACCCGGTTGGCTATGCACGTCTATACGCCATATCCCTGGTCTTGTTCATACTGATATATCAGCTGCTCATGCCGATCGTTAAAGGCGATACCGATATGTGGTATCACCTCAACGGGGGTCGCTATTTCTGGAACACGGGTGAAGTGCCAATCACCCCATTCTTCTCTTTCCTGCATCCAGACCGGGAATGGATCAATTATTTCTGGGGATTTCAGGCTTCAATATACAAGGTATACGAATGGTTTGATTACCAGGGTTTGGTCATTATCCGAACCTTGCTTCTTGTTGGAACGCTAACTCTTGTTATGCGTATTCTCTTTGAACATGTCTGGGAACACCGCAACCTCATACTCTTCATACTACTCACCTCTGTATTTGTGATTTTTATTGAATCACGAGGTTATCAACTCAGACCCCACCTTGTTTCCTACCTGATGATCAGTCTCTTCCTCTTTATCCTGGAATTGAGACCGAAATGGACACCGATACTGCCGATATTGACAACAATATGGGTTAATGTTCACGGAGTTGAATGGGTGGTAGGCGGCCTGATATGTGGCGCATATTTTATTGAATATTTCACAAACCAACGTTTTAACGTCGATCCTGGCCAGAAACGATCACGTTTTTTCCCTATCTGGCTATTACTATGCGGAGTAGCAACAGGATTAAACCCTCACGGCTTCGATGTTCTTCTTGCATCGTTCAGTACGCCAGAACTCATTACAGAGTTCATCCAGGAGATGAGACCCATCCCACCTGAAGCCCTGCATACCATTGTGATCAACGATCTCATTTTTTCACATACTGACACGCTTGCCGTAATCTGCATACTTGCGATAATCGCAGTGATAAAGAGTATCTATATCCGCTCGCCGCGAATCAGTCATCTGATCATGTTTGCAGGAGGGGCATACCTGTTATTCCGGGGCACCCGCTTGGCATGGGAGTGGGCCTTGCTGGTCTTACCCTTAATTGCAACCTGGAGCCAAACATTTAATTGGAATAAACAAACCCGAGGGAACAACCACACTTATTTATTGATAATCACGGTTGTTGCCATTATCCCATTTGCATCCATAGGACAAAAACTGGATACATCTCTCCCCTACCCATTCGACAACACCGAACTACCAACCGAAATAACACAGTTTATTTCTGAAAGCGGCGCCAAGGGGAACATTCTTGTACCACCATCATACGGGGGTTACATCCAATGGGAGCTTTATCCCTATATACTCATACACTCGGATATGGAGTTCCCTCCATTTGACGAACACGACTTCACCGAAATAAGAAACGCATTCAATACTGATCAAGGTTTTTTGAGTGCCACACAGAAATATCACGTAGACTTTATAGTTGTACAAAGATCACACAAATACTTCCGAAACATCATAAAAAGCAAACCCGAGTTTATCCCGGTTATTTTCGATGATCTCTATATTCTATATGCAAATAGTGCATCGCAACCGGCCATTACAGCCAAAAGTAAAATTAAAGAATTAAATCCATTCAACCTTATCGACAAATCAATTGACGCCGACACAGCTGTTCATGCACTGAAATCATTTATTGAAAGCCAACCGAACATTTTCAGGTCTTATCACGCATTGGTCAGGATACTGATCGATTCGCAAAGATTTGATGAAGCATTGCCATATGCACAGACAATGGCCAAGCGATTTCCAGATAAACCCAATGCGCATTTCTTACTTGGCAACATTCTGGAAAACAGCGAACAATGCCAAGAAGCCATTGTTCACTACGAGCGGGCAACCAATATCTCGAACAAGCAATCAAAGCTGTTTATCAACAAACACATAGGTACTTGCCACTATCTCTTGAAAGATTTTCCCACTGCTTACGACTATCTAAACAGATCGCTAGACCCATTCATGGCAATCGAAGCAATAGAGGATCTATATCAGCTTGCATTTACCGGCCTCGTTGTCGGCCAAACACACCAGGCCGAAATCATTCTAAACTCTATCCTTCAACAATCCACGGAGGAGCATGAAGAGATAAGACTGCAAGCACAAGCCCTGCTCGAAAATATTGACCGAGGCGAATTCGATATTGGCTTTACAGACTGGATGAAAGATCCATTAAATTTGACGCATGAATGAGCAACATGATTGCAATGTAAAAAATATATCGCGGATCTGGCTTAAAATTCCGTTCTGACCCTGGTGATAAAATGAATGATATTGAACTTACAATATTAATGCCTTGCTTGAATGAAGCTGAGACACTTGAAATCTGCATAAACAAAGCATCAAAGTATATGCATAATGCCGGAATAAAAGGTGAGGTTTTAATTGCTGATAACGGTAGCTCAGATGGCTCACAGGAAATTGCCGTAAGCCATAGTGCACGTGTCATTAACGTTCAGCGGAAAGGGTATGGTGCCGCACTTATTGAAGGCATAAAAGCCGCGAAGGGCCGATACGTTATCATGGGCGACGCTGATGACAGCTATGACTTCTCTGACCTGAACAATTTCGTAGAAAAACTACGGGATGGGTATGACCTTGTCATGGGCAATCGATTCCGTGGCGGAATAAAACCCCACGCCATGCCACCGCTACATAGATATCTTGGAAATCCAGCTCTCAGCTTTATCGGAAGAATACTGTTTCCAAGCTCAATTAAAGACTTCCATTGTGGGTTGCGAGGTTTTAACAAAGACGCCATATTATCTCTAAACCTAAAAACATCAGGGATGGAATTTGCCAGCGAAATGGTTGTTAAATCAACCTTGCACAATTTAAAGATCACGGAAATCCCTACGACACTATCTCCTGACGGTCGCAGCCGCCCTCCTCATCTCAGAAGTTGGCATGACGGATGGCGGCATCTTCGTTTTTTACTTCTATTCAGCCCACGCTGGCTTTTCTTCTACCCTGGTATCGTATTACTTCTTGCCGGATTAACTACAACATCAATCCTCTCTTTCGGTCCCTTGAGTATCGGAGCTATTGTACTTGACATACATACTTTACTTTACGGTTCACTAGCCATTTCAATTGGCATGCAGCTTATTATTTTTGCTGTTACCGCAAGACTGTACGGCACTCAAATAGGGATCCTTCCCGACAACAAAAGACTGGCCGTCATCACAAATAAATTTAAACTTGAGCACGGCATCATTATTGGTGCCACGCTCTTCCTTTTGGGGGTACTGGGATCAATTTATGCTGTTCTAAGCTGGGGGGAGACCGGGTTTGGCAGCCTGGATCCCGCAAAGGAGATGCGTATCGCAATCCCCTCTATCGCAGCAATTGCCACAGGCCTTCAACTGACCTTTGGATCGTTTTTCATCAGTTTCTTCAAAATACGGACAACCATTGAAGACACATGAATCTCATGACATCAGACATACGTAGACTTCTGAATTCGTCTTTTCTACGTTTTTGCTATGTTGGCGCTGCCGGATTCATCACCGATGCAACCATTCTGATGTTACTTGTATACCAGTTCGGCAGTTCGCTAGTTACTGCCAGGCTGATATCTTTTTCTATAGCTTTAACAGTAACCTGGTTACTGAATCGCCATTTCACTTTTTACGAGAAAAAATCTCCAGAGGAATTTAATGAATGGCTGCGCTATGCAATTATCAACGGTATCGGTGGAGCTATAAACCTGGGAACATATTTTTTCGTTATTTCACTGGAGTTGAACCTAATCACACACCCTTTCATTGCCCTTGTTATTTCATCAGCTGTAGCTCTCATCTTTAATTATTGGGGCTCTCGATTAATTGTCTTCCGAGCTGACTGACAAACCTTACAAGTCGAATGGTGAAGGAAAATTCACCAAAAAGATATCAATAGTGTCATCATCCATATAAACAGATATTCGATCTATTGCATCCTCTGCATCTATCCTCAGAGATTGATCCCATACATAAACATCCATCTCATTATTTTGTACGTAATCTTTCAACCATTTTTCGTAAAATGGATACAACCGCACGTCAAACGAAATCGCATTATAAGCGTGCTTCTCGATTAACTTGACCACCTCATCAGCTACCGAATCTATCTGCGCTTCATTTCCGTCAGACAGCAGTACGAGCAACTTCTTTGTGGGAAGATAGAAACTCGATTTCCAGTTATTCTTTGTCAGCTTCCCTGTATCCTGAAAACCTTGCTGAGTCTCTACCAAGGCTCTACCTTTAAATTGAAACTCGCTATTGAGACCTTCCAAGCGCTTGATTGCGCGCGCCATATTTTTCTCGCTTGGATTTTTCCAGTCCAACCAATATCCCAATCCTTCTTTATCCTGCTTTAAATAGTTTTCAAGTGTTAAGCCATGGTTGTCAGCTGGTGGATGATAAACAAAGAATCTCTCTTTTTTCTCGTCAAAAACAATATCCAGTTCCACACCGCCAAAGGCATCCTTCGCCTCAAGTAGCGAACCATGACTATTAACCCGATGAGCCCATATTTTGAACCGATTTTTTTCTCTATCTATTTTTGAAAAAGCCAACAAGTTGGCACGTGTTCTTTCGATATTGTCTGATTCACTGCAAAAACCGTCATAGTGAACCTTCTCGTGTAATGTTGTACGATCAAAATCCTCATAACCAGGCGAAAAGAAACTCCGACTGCTCAATCCTGGGACGCCATTCACATCCACAATATCCAGCAGACCAAATGAAAAATCAATCAAAGATATAGGTCTATCAACAGCTTCTTTAATACGATTCCATATATCAACATGCTTCCGTTTAAACGCCAAATTACTCCAAACAACAAACGGAATCTCGACATGAAAGTGAGAGTGCATTCTGCTCTCATGTCCTGTACCCAATAATGGAGCTTCGCCATGATCTGCGATATACACTACGGCAGTCGGTTCATCACTCATTTCCAGGCGACCAAGTAACGTATCAAGAAAACTATCAACATATTTAACTGCGCTGTCATAGCAATTAATCAAAGCAATTCGACGCGTCAATTGATCCAGACTCAATCCTTGCTCGCCCCCCCTTGAAAATATCGAACCAAGATACGCTGCATCCATTGGAACAGAAAATGTTTCACCTGTTAAATCTTCAAATTCACTGGGTATGATCGTGCAGTAAGGGAAATGGGTCGACATCATGTGCATGAACACTACCTTCTTGGATACGGACTTGTTCCCATCAAGCAATCTATCAAGGGTATGAATCATCGACATGTCATACGATGTACGCTTGAATGTTTTGCCTGACGCTGCATCATGAAACTTGACATAATCTGTCTCCCTGGCCATAGCAGAAACAGTGTTATCCCAAATACCAACAGCATTCTGATTGCTTAACCATGTCACATGAAATCCGGCACTCTGTAACAGATTGATGACATCTGGAATTTCATGAATTTCTTTACGATCAGTACGTGAATTAAGTGCCAGCGCATCAGATAATGATTCTGTAGTATGCGAATGCGTAGCTATCGCATCCTTGAAAATTGCCAACTCGTCTGCACGATCATTTAAGGCTGGTGTTGTATCCCTGGCATAGTTGTAAATTCCCATATGATGACGAGTCGTTGACTCCCCAATAACCACAATAAGATTTCCCTGGAAATCTGACGATACTGAACTTACCCAAGGAAGAGAATCAATTGATTGGCGGGAATTCTGAAAGCGCTCTAATGTTTCTCCATAAGTCTTTGCCTCGCTATATATAAGCGAGACTTCTGATTTTAATTGTGTGAGGCCGACAAAAAACATTGAACTCGCCGCAACAAGAAAGGCAACCCTTCCCTTTATTGAAGATTTCTTCAGTGATCCCAAAGCCACCCATAGAAAGGAGGCCAGCATTCCTCCAAGCCATGTCGCCAGATAGACCTCATTTGAAATGCTTGTATATAGATACAGATACTCCCCCATCTCGCGCCAATTACTTTGATAAATTGCCTTGACTGTATCCCCAGTTACCGGTCCATATGCATCTCTGTTATCACTATGGAGCGCAATAACGAGTGTCCATAAAATGATAAACATCATGTAAGGCAATATAAAAGTAACGCGGAATATAGCTACCGGGAGAAGTAACCTGATAAGTTCAATTGAAGTAAAAACAAGAAAATATACACATAAATAATAAGCAGTATTCTCAAAGCCCAGCTTTACACTGTAGAGCAGACTAATCCCTACCACCCCTATCGCGATATGCAACAGATAACTCAGCACGCTGAGCGTATAATTATTGTTCGGCTCTACTTTCACTGGGATACTTCTTCCAAAACAACCCGACAAATACAATTCGCGTCATTAGCAGCTTTAACATCAGAGAAACCATCAAGAACTATTTTTTCTTGCTGCCGCCTTTCTGGTAGGTTTTGCGCTGAAAAAGATCAGTTCGCCTGCTGACCACACGGTCGGTGAACAGCATGCCATCCAAGTGATCAATTTCATGCTGGAGAGCCCGTGCCTCAAAACCTTCCATCTCGTACTCCAGCGGCTTCCCAAATGGATCCCGGGCCTTGACCCTGATATGGGTGGCACGAATAACGTTGCCAGTGTAATCAGGCACCGAGAGACAGCCCTCCCTTCCCATCTCATATCCATCCCAGTGAACGATTTCCGGATTAACCAGAATCATGTAGCCGTGATTCGGCACAGGTTTCCGGGTGTTGGATACATCCACGATGATTATGCGCTGAAAGCGACCAACTTGTGGCGCCGCTATGCCTACAGCACCAGGACCATGCTGGCGTGTCTCTTCAAGATCATCTATGAAACTTCTGTGTTCATCACCAAACTCTTCAACAGGCTCGGAAACCTGTTTCAGGCGCTCATCAGGTATATTCAGTATTTCCAGAATGGCCATCTGTTACCCGATCAAAGTTTCGATGGCCGATACATTGGCGTCGATATCGCCCAACTTCGCCAGCGCGCTCTCCAGGGACTCCAGGGTTGCCTCGGCAAAACCCTGGATGTTCATGATATACACAGGGCTCTCCTCGGTACCGGCAACATCCGATTCCAGCTCAAGAATATTAAACCCAGCCTCTGCGAGGACACCGGTGACCTGGGCGACGATACCTGCCCTGTCAGCTCCAGCCACTCGAACCTGAATGTTGGGCACCATATGCTGATGCAGACCACCGACGATTTCATCCACGTGAAGACGAAGATTCATTGCCTCGGTCACAGGAGAAAGCACTGCAGCCATATCCCCTTCGCCACTGACCATCATCATAATGGTGAAGTTGCCTCCCAGCCTGATCATCGAGGCCTCACCCAGGTTCCATCCACTCTTATAGAGTGCTTTCGTGACCCTCGCCACAATTCCCGCCCGGTCTTCACCGACCAGGGTCAACATTTTCCAGTTGCTCATCTTCTACCATTCCCCGTTGTGGGTTTGAATATGTTTCCGAACAGAGGTGCCGCTCAAGGTGCGATCCAGATCATTGATGCCATCCGGCCTGTAACTCCGTCACGTCGATAGGAAAAATAACGATCAGACTTTGTTACTGTACAGCCTTGCCCGCCCCCGATATACCCCAGTTTTTCCCTTTCCAGACGCAATCTCGCCAATGCGTAGATATCGGCCAGCCAATGACCCGGGCGACCAGTCACGAATGCACTCTCTGCCCGGTGATCCCGGGAAACAAAAGCCTCCCGCACCTCTTCTCCGACTTCAAAAGACTCAGGGCCAATCGCCGGCCCCAACCAGGCCATAATCTCATTCCCAGGTTGGTCAAAATGTTCAAGGGCAGCCTCCAGTACCCCCGCGACCAGTCCACGCCAACCGGCATGAACTGCAGCAATCCAGTTACCCTGGCGATTGCAGAGGAGTACCGGCAGGCAATCAGCGGTCAGCACCGCACAAACCTGGCCAGGTGTTGATGCAACAGAGGCGTCTGCTGAAGTACCGATGCCATCTACCCCGCACTGAGCAACCCCGCAGCCGTGTACCTGTTTCATCCAGAGCGGCTCTGAAGGTAAATCGAGCACCTGCTTCAGGTGCTCCCTATTGCGTCGAACGGCGTCGGGATCATCTCCAACATGATCCCCCAGGTTCATGCTGCCATAAGGCGCTTTACTGTAACCACCCTGCCTGGTGGTGACAGCAGCACGAACACTTTCTGGAGCTGGCCAGTCCGGATAGATCAATTCAACCATCGACCATATCTTCCCGCATGACCTGGAGTAAGGTCTGCATGTCTTCCGGTATCGGTACCTCCCATTCGACCCATTCGCCGGTTTTTGGATGCTCCAGGCCAAGAAACCTGGCGTGCAGCGCCTGGTGACGGTAACCACGGAGCGCCTCGATCAGTCCAGGTGAAGCACCGGCCGGTATTTTAAAACGCCCTCCATAGAGGGGATCACCAACCAGTGGATGACGAATGTGCGCCATGTGCACACGAATCTGGTGGGTCCGCCCTGTCTCCAGGTTCACCTTGAGATAGGTGTGAGACCGAAATCGCTCGAGTACCCTGTAATGGGTCATAGCTGGCTTGCCTGAATTCACCACAGCCATTTTGATACGATGCACCGGATGTCGCCCGATTGGCGCATCGACTACACCACCGGCTGTCATCACCCCGGCAACAACTGCCCTGTACTCGCGCTTGAAGGCCCGTGCCTGCAACTGCTCGACCAATGAACGGTGGGCACCCGGCGTCTTGGCTATCACCAACAACCCACTGGTCTCCTTATCGAGGCGATGCACGATGCCCGCCCGAGAAAGCTGGATCAGATCCGGTGAATGATGCAGCAGGGCATTCTGCAGTGTGCCATCCGGATTTCCAGCCGCAGGATGCACCACCAATCCCACAGGCTTGTTGATCACCAATATCTCACTGTCTTCATGGACGATCTCCAGGGAAATCGCCTGTGGCGCACACTCCACCTGCTCCTCAAGGTGGACCTCAAGCTCCACAAGCTCCCCCCCGACAACCTTGTCCTTTGCCTTGCACTGACGACCATCCAGCGTGACAAACCCCTCCTTCAGCCACTGCTGCAGACGGCTGCGGGAAAAATCGGGAAAAAGCACGGCCAAGGCCTGATCCAGCCGCTTCCCAGCCAAATCCAGACCTATTCGTGCATCCAAATGTTCAATCTTCTCAGTCAATTCAACCTCGCCATCGTCACACCGCCCCCCCTTCTCTAAAGTGCCTGGATTCAGGCTTTGAGGTATACTTCGGCATTCAGTTAACCATGATTACGGCTTCCATTAATGAAGGCAACCACTAAAGTCCTTATTTTGCTGGCAACGCTCTTTTTCCTGCCCGCATGTTCTCTGCTCCCGAAAGAGGTGGACAAGACCAAGGGATGGAGCGCCCAGAAGTTCTACTCCGAGGCCTCCTATGCCATGTCGGAGGGAAATTACGAGACAGCGATTGGATATTACGAAAGCCTGGAGGCGCGTTATCCTTTCGGGCGCTATGCCATGCAGGCCCAGCTGGATGTCGCCTATGCTTACTATAAAAACAGTCAGCATGAATCAGCTATCGCTGCAGCGGACCGGTTCATCAAGCTGCACCCCCGTAACCCGTATGTTGATTATGCCTACTACCTGAAAGGTATCGTCAACTTCAACCGCAATATCGGCTTCTTCTCTCGCTTCGTACCCACAGACACTTCCCAACGCGATCCGGGTACCGCACTGGACTCGTTCAATGACTTCGCAGAGTTGGTGAGACGCTTTCCCGATAGCGAATATGCCGAGGATGCGCGCACACGCCTGGCCTACCTCCGCAACAACCTCGCCATGCACGACGTGCATGTTGCCCGCTACTACATGAAGCGGGGCGCCTACCTAGCTGCAGCGAACCGGTGTGTTAACGTGATCGAAAAATACCAGCGCACGCCTGCCGTCAAGGAAGCACTGATTACGATGATCGAGGCCTACGATAAACTTGGACTCGAACAGCTTTCGGCAGATGCACAACGTGTTCTTGCACTGAACGAGGCCCAGAGCAACTTCGAGGTTCCGACACCTAAACTGGAGGAAGAGCCGTCGATTGGCCGGAAGCTCTGGGATTACCTGGAACTGGATGAAAACTGAGCAATCATAGTTACAAATAAAAAAGGGGAGCCAGATGGCTCCCCTTTTTTATTGCAGTACGCCGGTCAAATGGCAGCTTCGCCCTCTTCACCGGTGCGAATGCGTACCACCTTCTCCACCGAGGTAACAAAGATCTTGCCATCACCAATCTTGCCGGTACGCGCCGCGTTGGTAATCGCCTCGATGCACTCATCCAGTTGACTTTCGTTGATCACCACCTCGATCTTGACCTTGGGCAGAAAATCAACCACGTACTCTGCGCCACGGTAAAGTTCAGTATGGCCCTTCTGACGGCCAAAACCCTTTACCTCACTGGCAGTCATGCCCGTAATACCAACAGCGGACAAGGCCTCGCGAACGTCATCCAGTTTGAAAGGCTTGATAATTGCATCGACTTTTTTCATTGGTTTTTTGCTCCTGTACACAGCAATCCGTCCGTGGCGAAGACGCCGGTCAACACATGGTGTATCCCGTATATACTAGCAGGCCTAAACCGGTTGGCACAAAACTAATGAAATGCTGAAAGTAACGCCGCATCCCTGTGGCACTACCCTGTTACCCCATCAATTCCAGCATGCGCTGGCCGATCTCGGCAGGCGAACGAACGGTAGCAACACCCGCTGACTCCAGGGCAGCGAACTTGCCATCAGCGGTACCCTTACCGCCACTGACGATGGCACCGGCATGCCCCATGCACTTTCCTGGAGGTGCTGTGACACCGGCAATATAAGCCACCACGGGCTTGGTCACGTGCTGCTGGATATACTCTGCAGCATCCTCTTCGGCAGAACCGCCGATTTCACCCACCATGACGATGCCCTCGGTCTGCGGATCCTCCTGGAACATCTCAAGGCAGTCGATGAAGTTCATGCCGTGAATGGGGTCACCACCAATTCCCACACAGGTACTCTGGCCCAAACCAGCCTTGGTGGTCTGGTGGACCGCCTCATAGGTGAGGGTTCCTGAACGGGAAACGATACCGATCTTGCCAGGCTGGTGGATCATGCCCGGCATAATGCCTATCTTGCACTCGCCGGGGGTGATGAGCCCGGGACAGTTGGGGCCGATAAGGCGGCAATCGTACTGTTCCAGGGCAGCCTTCACCTTGAGCATATCCAACACGGGGATACCTTCGGTGATGCAGGCGATCACCTTGATTCCAGCATCTGCCGCTTCGAGAATTGCATCAGCTGCAAATGCCGCGGGAACGTAGATCATGCTGGCATCAGCACCTGCCTCCACGACAGCATCATGTACGGTATTGAACACCGGCAGCCCCAGGTGGGTCTGACCGCCTTTACCGGGAGTTACGCCACCCACCATGTTGGTTCCATAGGCAATCGCCTGCTCGGTGTGGAAGGTGCCCTGCTTGCCGGTAAAACCCTGACAGATCACGCGGGTGTCTTTGTTTACAAGGATACTCACAATCTTTTCCTATGTCCGGTGTTCAGCGTTTAGCCGCAGAGACGACCTTTTCGGCGCCTTCGCTCAGGTCTGCAGCAGTTTCGATGGCCAGGCCACTGGCAGCCAGCTTTTCAAGGCCGGCTGGCGCATTTGTACCCTCCAGGCGCACCACTACCGGCACCTTCACATCCACCTCTTTAACCGCCTGAATGATGCCGTCGGCAATCAGGTCACAACGCACGATGCCGCCAAAGATATTGACGAGCACGGCCTCGACCTTCTCATCCGAGAGGATCAGCTTGAACGCTTCGGCCACACGCTCAGCGGTGGTACCGCCACCCACGTCCAGGAAGTTGGCCGGGGCACCACCTTTCAGCTGGACCAGGTCCATGGTGGCCATTGCCAGCCCGGCACCGTTGACCATGCAACCGATGTTTCCATCCAGGGTGATGTAGTTGAGATCATGCTCCTTGGCCTTGGCTTCACGCTCATCCTCCTGTGCCACGTCTCGCAACGCTACCAGTTCGCTCTGGCGGTAGAAGGCGTTGTCGTCGAGATTGATCTTGGCATCCAGTGCAATCAGGTTACCCGCCTTGGTCACTACCAGTGGATTGATCTCCACCAGGCTGGCATCGCTTTCGACGAACAGGTTGTAGAGCCCCCGCATGAATTTATTGAACTCCCTGATCTGCTGACCTTCAAGTTCCAGGGCAAAAGCCAACTTGCGGCATTGATATCCCTGGAGGCCAGCCGCCGGATCGACGTGAATGGTCTCGATCTTCTCAGGCGTCTCCTCAGCGACTTCCTCGATGTTCATGCCACCGGCACTGGAGGCCATGAAGAGTATCTTTCTCTCAGCACGGTCAACCAGCGCACTCAAATAGAGTTCACGATCAATATCGGTAGGTGCCTCGATCAGCAGGGTATCGATAGGCAGACCCGGCTCTCCTGTCTGCTTGGTCACCAGGCGGCTTCCAATCAGGCGTTCGGCCTCGGCCTCCACGGCATCCAGGCTGTCGACCAAAACGACTCCACCGGCCTTACCTCGACCACCGGCATGAACCTGGGCCTTGACCACCCAGCGTTCACCATCGATGACCTGGGCTGCCTCGCGGGCCTTGTCTACGGTCTGGGCGGGCTTACCTTCAGGAACGGGGATCCCCTGTTTTGCAAACAACTGCTTGGATTGATACTCATGTAGATTCATTAGTGTTACGACCCGTCAGTTAAAAAAGGTGCTATTCTGTTCCAAAATCGAGAAATTATCAAAATAATTTACTGCTTAGATAAGAATTAATTATGAGTTTAAGATTTATACTCATTATTCTGGGGGTCTGGATTGTATACCTATTTGCCCGCCGGTACCTCAAAAACAGGCCCGCAAAAAAAGGCAAACAGGATTCTAATTCAGTGGAAATGGTTCGCTGCGAGCATTGCGGAATTCACATCCCAGAACCCGAAGTCGTGACCCGGGACGGCAGGAGCTACTGCTGTGAAGCCCACGCAATCGAGCACCAGGACAAGGATCAGCAGTAGATTCTGATAATCTGTATCAAATGAGCAGCCGCGACAGCATCAATAGCTTTACCTACACTTCACGGGGCCAGAGAGTTCGTCACTCCCCTTTCAATGTGTTGCAGTTTTTCACTGCCTACCGCCTGCTTATTGCCAGCCTCCTGGCAGTCATGTTCTTCATCCAGACAGGTCCCTCCATCCTAGGATTTTTGGACCCTATTCTATTCGGCAGCACTGCCGTCATCTACCTGGGATTTGTAATCGCCAGCGGCCTGTTGCTCTACCTGCTCCCCGGGCTGGCCACACAAAACCAGGCACTCATGATGGTCTTCACAGACATCGTGTTGATTACGGTCATGATGCACGCCAGCGGCGGCGTAGCATCCGGGCTCGGCATGCTGCTGGCCGTATCCATCGCTGTCGGCAGCCTGGTCATGCAGGGGATCACCGCCTTGCTGGCGGCCGCCATCGCAAGCCTCGCAATCCTGGCCCAACAGGTTTACTCCCAGTTCTACACCGACCTGCCCTCGACCGCATATACCCAAACAGGGCTGCTAGGCGCGTCCTTTTTCGCCATCGCACTCCTGGCTCACGTACTTTCCCAGCGGCTCAAGGAGAGCGAACGCCTGGTCAGCCAGAGAGATGTAGACCTGGCCAACCTGGAGCAACTCAACGAATACATCATCCGAAATATGCTGACAGGCATCCTGGTGGTGGACGATGATCTGAAGATTCGCCTGATGAACGAATCTGCATGGCACCTGCTGGGTATGCCGGATGCCCACCGGGGGAGTCCCCTGGAGCGAGCCTCCCAGGTACTATCAAGCCAGATTGCAGCCTGGTGGGGGAACCCGGGGGATTTTCAGCCGAATAATTTCAGGTCCGTTCCCAGCGGCCGCGAGCTGAAGCCGGGATTCTCCAGGCTCGGAACAGATGATAAATTCGGCGCGGTAATTTTTCTTGAAGACGCCGCCTCCATCACCCAACAGGCCCAGCAGATCAAACTCGCCTCCCTGGGCCGCCTCACTGCAAGTATTGCCCACGAAATTCGAAATCCTCTTGGGGCTATCAGTCACGCCGCCCAGTTGCTGGTTGAGTCCCCCGACATGGCGGAGACCGATCGCAGACTTCTCGGCATCGTCGAAACACATTGCACCCGCGTAAATGACATTATTGAGAATGTGCTTCAATTGTCCAGACGCAGTCGAACCAGGCCCGAGGAGATCGTACTGGAGCCCTGGATGGAGAAGTTCATCTCGGAGTTTCTAATCGCACAACAACTTGCTGAAGAAAATGTTCAACTGCATATCGACCCGCCTCAGACCGTGATAAGGGCCGATCCTTCACAGCTTCGACAAGTCGTGAGCAATCTGTGCGAAAATGCCGTCACACATTTCAACCAGGGCAGGAACATGTTGCGTCTTAACATTGCCGGAGGCATGACCCGCGAATCGGGAGGCCCCTTCCTGGACATCACCGACAACGGTGCGGGCATTGACAGTGATGCACTGCGCCAGATATTCGAACCTTTCTTCACCACGGTAAACTCGGGAACAGGCTTGGGACTGTATATTGCAAAAGAGTTGTGTGAATCGAACCGTCTGCGCCTGGAATACCTTGCCTCCCCCACCGGAGGCGCCTGTTTCCGGATAAGCTTCCCGAGTTTCAAGTCTGACTTTTCTGAGCATCATGAATAACCCACTGGCACTGATCATTGACGATGAACCCGATATCAGGGAGCTGCTCGAGATCACGCTCGGGCGAATGGGCATCGATACCCGCGCTACTGGAGATGTGGCAGCATCCAAAGAGATCCTGGAAAAATACCGATTCGATCTCTGCCTCACTGACATGCGCCTCCCTGATGGTAACGGAATAGACCTGGTCGAGCATATCAACGATCACTTCCCCGATCTTCCCGTAGCTGTAATCACCGCTCATGGCAATATGGAATCTGCGGTTCAGGCACTGAAATCGGGAGCCTTCGATTTCGTGTCCAAACCCGTTGACCTGAAGGTTCTCCGCAAGCTGGTGGAAACAGCGCTGAAACTCGATATCGGCCAAACAACCGGAAAACCAACACCATCACAGGATGAGAGCTCGAATATCCTCCAGGGAAAATCTTCGGCTATCAAGCATATACGAAAAATGATAGCGAAGCTGGCACGCAGCCAGGCTCCTGTCTATATCAGTGGCGAGTCAGGTACAGGCAAGGAATTGGCTGCACGACTGATCCACGACCAGGGCCCTCGGGCAGAGAAGCCCTTCGTTCCGGTTAACTGCGGGGCCATTCCCCACGAATTGATGGAGAGCGAGTTTTTCGGCCATAAGAAAGGCAGTTTCACCGGCGCGGTCAATGACAAGCTCGGCCTCTTTCAAGCCGCTGACGGCGGCACCCTGTTTCTGGATGAAGTTGCGGACCTCCCCCTGCATATGCAGGTCAAGCTTTTGCGAGCTATCCAGGAAAAAGGCGTACGACCTGTGGGTGCTCAGCGCGAAGTTTTCGTTGATGCACGTATCATTAGCGCCACCCACAGTAATCTCTCCGAACTGGTGAAAAAGGGGGAGTTTCGCCAGGACCTCTTCTACCGCATCAATGTCATTGAGTTGAATATCCCCCCCTTGCGGGACCGCTGGGAGGACATTGCCATTTTGTGTGACAGTATACTGACGCGCCTCTCGGAACAGATCGACATAGAAAAACCGGAGATAGAAGAGAAGGCCATGCAGCAGTTGCTCAACTACCACTTCCCGGGCAATGTGCGAGAACTGGAAAACATGCTTGAATGCGCACTGACGCTGTGTGACTCGAACATCATCGAGAGTATGGATTTGCAGATCCCAAACAACCCCCAACAGGATACAGCATTACCACCAAACCTGTCACTGGAGGAGCATATAGAAGAGGTTGAGCGCGCGCTCATTATAAAGGCGCTGGAAGAGACTCACTGGAACAGAACCGCTGCAGCAAAGAAACTTGGGATCAGCTTCAGAGCTTTAAGATACAGACTCAGCAAACTGGATCTTGATCCCAAATAAGATGAAATCAATCGGATAGAATGTCGCAATGTAACATACTCTTCCAAACCAAAATAAATCAAAAATCATCCAATGAAAGTGCTTTTTGTTACAACCTCTTATCCTGCAAAAGAAGATGATTGGAAGGGTCGTTTTATCTTAGACATGTTAACTGCTTTGAGCCGCATCAATGGTTTATCTCTATATTATTGGGGACCGACAGGGCCTCTTCCAGACAGCGTCATTAATGTCACACGCGGAAATGAAGCTGCATGGCTTGATAATCTACTGGCTTCAGGCGGTATAGCTAATGCGTTACGGGTTCATCCCGTAAAATCCTATCTAACGGCAGCGCGGTTATTGTACTATCTAAGATGCCTCTATCGTCGGGAACGCGAAATTGATGTAGTCCATGTCAATTGGCTTCAAAATGCCATTCCTTTATATGGATCAAAAAAACCAGCGCTTATAACGGTCTTGGGAACTGACCTGGCTCTACTAAACAAGCCGCTGATACGTTCTCTCATGACCAGGATGCTCAAAAAGATAAGACATGTGATTACACCTAATGCCGAATGGATGCTGGATCCGCTTCAATCCACCCTCTCTCCAGGCACGCAGATAAATCCCATACCTTTTGGTGTTAGTGAACATTGGTTTCAAGTAAAACGAGAAATTAAACCCGACTTATCAAAAAAGTGGCTGGTGATTTTACGCATCACACCGGAAAAGATTGGACAGCTATTTGAATGGGGAAGAGTCATAAGTGAAACAGGAGATCAATTACACTTATTTGGCCCCATGCAAGAAGCCGTCAAAATTCCCTCATGGATACATTACCATGGGCCTACTTATCCTGATGAGTTGAGAACTGACTGGTACACACAAGCAGCAGGTCTCATAACATTGAGCCAGCATGACGAGGGAAGACCCCAGGTAATACTAGAAGCTATGGCGTCCGGACTGCCTGTAATTACATCAGATATTCCAGCACACAAGAACGTCATTGTTCAGGGCAAAACAGGTTGGATCGTGAAGGATAAAGACGATTTTCTGTCAGCATATAAAGCCCTTTCAGACAACGAAATAAATCTACGCATGGGCAACGAAGCTCAAAGCTGGATGCGTAATGAAATTGGCACTTGGGATGATTGCGCGAAGAAGTACCATCTCTTATACCAAACTCTTCAGCCAGATTTTGATTAATGAACAAAATGTGCACACTGCTGATTGGCGGAAACGGATTTATAGGTCAAGCACTGGTACGCAGACTTAAAAAACGAAACAAGTCCATTTACATTCTCGCACGCAGCCTAGGCCAACAAAGGATTGAGGATGGCATCTCTTTTTTCCCCGGATCACTGGACGATGAAAAAATCGTCAATGACTTATTACCTCAATGCGATGAAGTGCTTTACCTGGCATCCAATACTACGCCCGGCATCCCTAACAACAGCCCACTATATGAATTTGAAGCAAACATCAATCCATTATTAAGCTTCATCCGATGTTTACAGAATTACCCCAAAATCCATCTACTATTCCTCTCTTCGGGCGGGTCAATCTACGGCGATCATGACAAGCAACCCATTTCCGAGGAAGCATTATTAAAACCGCTGTCATATCATGCCTCAGGGAAGGCAATAGCAGAATCCATTCTGTCTGCTTATAGCAACCAGACCAGTTCCCAGGTCACCATATTGAGACCATCAAATGTTTACGGACCAGGCCAGCCCGTTACACCTCACTTTGGATTGATACCCAAGATACTGGACTGCATTTACCATGAAAAGGAAATCCAAATCTGGGGGGATGGGGAAATAACCCGAGATTATCTTTACATAGATGATTTAGCAGATGCCTGCGACAAAGCACTGTCACAACACCCAAAACCATCAAGCCTGTATAACGTTTACAATGTCGGATCAAGCCACGGATATACGATTAACCAGGTTTGCAAGATCGCAGAAGATATTACAGAAAAAACTTGCAAGAAAACCTACATAGTCGCCCGCATAGCCGATGTAAAGCACGTTGTACTCGACATCAGCCTTATTTCAGATGAATTATGCTGGCAACCGGTTACTGACTTGGTGACAGGAGTTTCCAAAACCTTGGAGTGGTTTTTACGGAAGGCAGAAAATGTATAGAAAGCCCTTAATTTCAGTATGCGTGGCTAATTTCAATGGGATGGATGTAATCAATGACTGCCTTTACTCCACCATAAATCAAGATATTGATGAGCAAGCCATAGAAATCATAGTACATGATGACGCCTCAACCGACGAATCTGCAGCATACATCAAAGACAACTTCCCCCACATCCAACTTCTTGAAAGCGACCACAATGTAGGATTCTGTGTAGCCAACAACCGAATGGCAGCCATGGCACGAGGAGAATTCATTCTACTACTTAATAACGATGCTGCCTTATATCCAGACGCCCTGACCACGCTGTACCACACCGCCCAAAACACTCTGAGGCCAACTATTCTCAGCCTCCCGCAATATGAGTTTGAAACAGGCGAATTAATCGACAGAGGCAGTCTGCTGGATCCTTTTCTCAACCCCACACCTAACAAGAACCCTGATCGTGATGATGTCGCCATGGTGATGGGAGCATGCTTATGGATCCCCAAGGCATTGTGGGATGAGCTAGGAGGCTTTCCTGAATGGTTCGGCTCCATAGGCGAAGATTTGTACTTATGTTGCCGCGCCCGACTGGCAGGGCACTTGGTCAGGGTATGCAATCAATCAGGTTACAAACACAAAGTGGGTGCAAGTTTTGGCGGAGGCAAAATCAACAAGGGACGCTTGTCCACTGCAATGAAGCGAAGAGCCTTGTCTGAACGAAACAAGACGTATGTGATGCTGATATCTTACCCATGGCAACTGGCACTCCTGATTTTCATCCCGCATTTACTGTTACTGCATGTCGAGGGGCTAGTGCTTTCCTTGGTAAAGTGGAATAAGAACCTATGGCGCGAGATCTATGCGCCTCTCCTTGGAAGTTTATGGCAGGAGCGCGATCGCTTATGGTCAACACGCAAAGAGGTACAGCAGAAACGTGCGATAACCTTGGTCAATTGGCTTAAGCCGTTTCATTGGCTACCGTGGAAAATTACGATGGCGATCAAACACGGACTACCAGAAGTCAAATAACTTTTGTTTGGCTTACCTGGCCAGCAAATCGAAAACCACACTGCCCCAATTACGCGCATAAAGTCTATAGCGGCCTGCAGCTAGTTCACGCACTACACCCGGTACACGGCGCCAGCGCACAACAGGGAAATTGGCTCTCGATTCAAGATGATCAATCTTTTCCGACAGAAGCGTGGTTACACTTTCTGAAATCCGCAAGGTTTCCATGTGCTTATCAAGCGCACTCCAAAGCTCTATCTCCTTCCGATACCACTCACCGCGATCGATTTTCAAAGCCTCATTCACCTGGGACCATAATGATCTACGGAGGCCTCCGACGACATTTTCCTCATGCTGGCGATAGGCGATCAGTGGCTTGTTTATAGCTAAAATTTGTCCCTGGGAAGCTGCAATCAAGGCAAGCCATGCGTCATGATCCCACCCATTGGGAATTGGCAGTGCCACTTCCTTCAGGTCAGCTTTAAAAGCCAGAGTGGCACCAGTGACTACACGATGCTTCAGAAGGACAGATAAGCCCGTCCCATTGGCAAAAGAGTCCTGTTCTTCAGGTGTAAAGCGAACTCTCTGCCACATAGTGTATCCAAACGGTTTTAGTGTGGCGTCAACGACTTCGGCATCAGAGAAAACCGCCAAAACATTTGACTTATCCAGTTCCTCAGCAAGACATGCCAGTTTATCCGACCGCCAGACATCATCCTGATCAGCCAATGCTATGTAATCACCAGTACATGCACTGATGGAGCGACTGAAATTATCGATTACACCCAGACGTGATCGATTACGCAACACACGGACTGGAAAAGGTGAATCCAAAGCAAATCTTTCAATAATTTCGAGGCTGTCATCCCGGGAGGCGTCGTCAGAAACAACGAGTTCGCATGGCTGTAACTGCTGTTCCACGAAACTATCCAGCAGTTCCGGCAGGTATTGGGCACCATCACAGACAGTAAGCGCAATGGAGAAACATGGTTTCATGTTCTTTTCACCACGGGAACAGGCAAGCCGTGATCAATCATTATATTCGGATTTCCCGCAGGATCACGAACAAGCTGATCACGCCAGCGGGTCTTCATATATTGCATTGCATCAGCTTCATCCTGACAGCTTTCAACTGTATCGTCATTAAGCGAATCGCGCATGGTCAGCGAAACATATGGTGTCCATATATTGTACAAACCAGCTTCCAATAAGCGCAGGCAGAAATCCACATCATGGAAAACACCGCTTGCGGCATTAAACCCCCCAATCTGCTCAAACAGATCTTTTTTCACCGCCAAACACGAAGCTGATACAGCAGAGACATTTTGCTGTAGGAGGGCGCGATTCCTCAATCCTGCAAAATTGGCTGGCGCCCCGCGATAGGGATGGAGAACAATCATTTCGAAATCGAGGAAGTAGCCTGCATGCTGGATGCACCCACCAGGTGAAAGCAAACGTGCACCAACCGCCCCTACTTCAGTCCGAATGGCTTCAAACACCAATGATTCAAGCTGAACTGCGTCTATTGCCTCACACCGCTCATCCATGAAACAGAGTATATCCCCACTCGCTGCTGCGGCCGCCCTGTTTAGTCTACTGGATTGTGCTTCTTCAGAATCAACTGGAAAAACTATACATCCATCCGGAAAGTCCATCTCATCAAAGTGTTCAGTGGTCGCTACTACCAGTTCCAGCGAATAGCCATTAAATTTCTGCAGTACCTTCATGTGCCTGAAAATGTCACTCTCAGAGTCTGATGCAATGACGATAGAGACACCCGGCATCTCACCAGGCAGGCTGCGACGGATCCGAAGATGGCCAAATTCGAGCAGTGTTGCCTCTGCTTTCTCTCCACGGCGTACAAGGTGTTCTTGTACTGCGCGACGTCCTGCATCCAGGGCATATACCTTTACATTGTCGGCGTGCGCAGTAGACCCTGAGATAGACCGCCAATGGTATAGAACATGGGGAATGTGCCGAATACACCGTGCATTCTCGGAAGCACGCAGTGCAAGATCCCAGTCCTGGCTACCTTGTACTTCAGGGCGAAATGCGTCCAGTTCACGCAGCAGATTAGCCCGGTAGATGCTCAGATGGCATAAGTAGTTTTGCGAACGCAGCAGTTCCGGGTTCCAGTCCGGCTTGAAATAGGGATCATAACGCTTCCCATCAGAGCCAATGATATCCTCGTCACTATAGAGAAGATCAACCTCGTGATCCCGATCAATTCCAACAGCAATCCTGGCAAGTGCATAGGGAGAGATCTCGTCATCATGATCGAGAAAGGTAATGAATTCTCCATTGGAAAGTGACAACGCTGACCTGGTCGCTGCACAGATGTGCCCTCGGGACTCACGAAAAACCACATCAATACGCTCATCGCTAGCTGCAGCAGATTCGATCAGTTGTCGAACATATGGCTGGGTGGAGGCATCATCGGCGATACAGAGTTGCCAATGAGAATAGGTTTGTTGTCGGACTGATTCTATGGCCTTCTCCAGCCAGGGTCTGTCTGGATCACAAACGGGCATTACAATCGTGATAAGGGGTGGATTCTGTAAACCATCAATTTCTGTAGCAAGAGATTCTCGCTCCATCGACAGCTGCTGACGCTCTGCCATCAACCACTGTGCATATCCGATTGTCTGATGATGTAGCAGTCGTTTACGCCAGCGCACTCCCGATAATCCGCTGCGTCGCCAAACCCGAAACATCTTCTTTGCCAATAAGACCAGTGGTCGTTGACGTACAAAATCAATCAAGCCAAGAATCCTCATATCAGGAAAGTTTCCGTATGATGCCGACAGTCTCAATCCTGGATCTTGCTACATGTTCAATCCTGACAGATCCACTGTACACATCATCCAGAAGACCAAGCAGATCCGAGAAAGAGTCCCGTGAAAAGACATGATGATGTATATGGCCGGACCCTGAACCAAGTAGCCGTTCGATGAGTTCTTCACGCTCCTCCCCCTCTGGAGGCTCCCAAGGCACACCCTGCATCACTGACAAGGCAGGCGCAGAGACATTCAGATACTCTTCAATATGCACTCGGTTTCGCTTTCGCATGGCCATTACATCACCAGCCAGGCCAAGTTGATAGTCTTCCAGAAAATGCGTGCTAGGCGTAATTTCCCTACCGCGATCAAAGCATCGCTCTGCAATAGGTACGGAGACAAAAATGACACCACCGGGCTTTAAAGCAAGCAGCCAGTTTTTCAATGTACCCAATGCATCAGCAGTGTGTTCGAGAACGTGATTGGCAATCACAAAATCCTGACTTTGTGGTGCTATACAAGACAAGCTGAAGCCATCAGTTAGAATATCAGGGGTAACAATAACCACCCCGGCATCAACTCGTAATTCCTTCAGAGTCTCTGGCATATTGATGTCAATATAAAGTGCCCGGGATCCTTCTGGCAGTGGCAATGGGCAGTGCAGCGCACCAATTTCAAGACCACGGGATCTGATCGGCAGATAACGCAAAGATAACCTACGACGCGTCTGCTCAAGTCCAAGCAGCCCTAGTCGTAAAAGTACTGATGCCAATCCACAGTGGATCAGAACGCTTCGCAAGAACGACCATGTTTTTTATGTAATGAACTACCAATATTCATACATACCAACGAAGTGTGGATTGATCAGTTATATCTCAAATTACATTAATTCGATAACGCAATATGAATAAACCACCGCCCTATATAAAATCGCTTCTCTTTTCGCATATTGTCTAAGTCTGTCTTACATAACTTGCGCGAATTCAATTTCCAAGTGCAACTCGACAGAGTTGGTTAGAGGGTAAGCTGCGGTAGCATAGGTAGCTTCTCTCACCGACCAAAGTTTGAGGAG
>NZ_MPRJ01000023.1 GCF_002020805.1 Solemya velesiana gill symbiont
AACTGAACAATCGCCCTCGAAAATGCCTTGGCATTAAAACACCTAATCAGGTATTTTTCGGGATCAACCCACCTGTTGCTCTAGCGAGTTGAATCCGCGTCTTATTATTACGCTTCAGTCTATGTGAAAGGACCAATGATCTGATAAGGCGGCTGCAGGGCAGCCGCCTTTGTAATCAGCGGTTTGCGCCAGTGTTCGGGGTTGACCAGCCGGAAGTGACACCGACTCCGGGGTTGCGGAGAATTCTTTCACCTTCGCTGAGCCCTGACAGCACGCTGGTATAGCCACCGTCCAAATTCTCGCCAACGCGGATCAGGCGCAGCTCCTGCTTCCCTTCTGCACCCACTACGTAAACCCCGGGCAGACTACCGTTATAACGGATCGCACTTGTGGGGATAACCGGGTAGTTCCTTGCCGGGGCAGTGAAGTCCGGCACCAGCACCTTGGCATACATACCCGGCGCGGATACACCCTGGGGCAGATCGAATTTCACTTTGACAGTATGACGCTGTGCATCTGCCATGGGGAAGATCTGGGCAACACGTACCGGTACCACCTGGTTACCGACATCCAGCTGGGCCTGCAGCATCATGCCTTCGCTCAAACCGGGTCGCAGGCGTGCGGGTACATCCACCGCGATCTGCAGGTACTCCACATCGGCAAACACCAACAGGGGTTGACCCGGCTGCATGGTGTCACCCTCTTCCACGAATTTCTTCATGATCACACCATCGAAAGGCGCCATGCTCTTGGCGTCACGCAATTTTGCGTCGATAGCTTGGATCTGGGACTGGGCCGCCAACAGGGAGTTCTGGGCCTGCTGGATCTGTACGCCGGATGAGTAGAGATCTGCCCGGCGCTCTACACCCTGACTACGGGTGCCGGAAAAGCTCTCCATGGGACGGGTGAACATCTGGTCGAACAGGTTCGGCATGCCCATGCCACCCATGGCCTGCTTGGACTGGGGAGACCAGAGTTCGCGGCTGTACTGCACGCCTGCAGCACGCAGTTGCGCCTCTGCATTGGCCAGTTGGGCAACAGCAGCATTGCGCTTTGCCAGCAGCTCCGATTCATCCAGGGAAACCAGAAGCGCGCCTTTCTCGAACGCATCCCCCTCGATACCTGCAAGGTACTTCACCCGACCGGGCAGCTGCGCGGAGAGGGTGACCTCCTTATAAGGTATGACCGTACCGCCCAGGGAAACCGTTGGGGCACCTCGTGCCTGCTGAACAGTGAAATATTGGGCACCGGCGGTCTGAGAGAGAGCCTGGCCGGGCAGAGCTGCGGCGACAGCCATGCCCGCCGCTAATACGAGCGCTTGGGCTTTTCTAACCATCTTATTGTTTAACCTGCTGATTGATACTGCCGGCAAGGGCTAAGCCCTCACCGTACGAACTCACAAGTGAAACGGGGGGGGGTTATGACCGCCCCATCACAGTAAAGCTCTTGATAAACGGACCAGCCATGCGTGGATCCTTGATCATGGCACCGTAGTCTCCAACCTTGAACTTCATCTTGCCAGAAGTGAATGCCATACCCAGTCCCATCATTCCGGGGGGCTTGCTGATCCATTTCTGCCATTGGGCATCGCTGCAGCGGATATCCCAGTTCAACTCTTCTCCGTTGAATGCACCGGCACTGGTTGCCTTGCCATTCTCAACGGCAATCACGCCACGCGGCTGATCTTCCCCGTCAAAACCGTAACCGATTACGCTGTTGAATCCGATCTGTGCCAGAGCATCGCTCAGTTCAGGCTCGGCATTCCACTGTTCCATAAAGCTTTTCATCCACTCATCGAAAAACAGGTCTGCCATAACAACCTCCACGCTTGTATCTTGGTTTTTGTGTTTTATTTTCTGCCATTCACCTGAACAGCAGGGTCTTGTAGGACCATTTTCATAAGACTCGCAGTATCCCTTAAGGGCACTTCTATTGCAACAAACTGTAGAGACCAAAATCAATTCACTATCCGCTTATAAATATTTGGGCATATTCGTATTTTTCTGCTTTTTCAAAGCAGTCATTCTGGAAATACCCCGTAAAACAAAGAAAAACTACGGGTTCCATACCTTCAGTATCCACTACCGATTGCAGCTTGGGCTATGCCGGAAACCGAGCCCGAGGTAGACTGTAGGTAGAATAAAAATTCAGCCAGCAATCGGCGTTATCAAGGGAGCAGCAGATGGCAATGGCCGGCAGAGTGATCGAAGGCAGACTCAAGCACCTCGAAACCCACCTGGAACAGGAGAATCCCGTACTCCTGAGTACAGTCCAGAGCTTCAGGCAACTGGACAAGATTGCCTACAGCATGGGACTGCTGCACCAGGACACATCCTATGCGACGCAGATCCCCTGGTGGCCCCTTATCTCGATACTGGGGACCTTTTCATCGGGAAAATCGACCTTTATCAACCACTACCTGGAGTACGCCCTGCAGCGTACCGGCAACCAGGCAGTGGACGATAAGTTCACAGTGACCTGCTACAGTCACGAGAGCACCGCACACGCCCTGCCCGGTGTTGCCCTGGACTCCGACCCCCGTTTTCCCTTCTACCAGATGAGCAACGAGATCGAAAAGGTTGCCCAGGGTGAGGGGCAGCGCATCGACTCCTACCTGCAGCTCAAGACCTGCCCCAGCGAACAGCTTCGCGGCAAGATCATCATCGACTCTCCCGGATTCGACGCCGATGCACAGCGCACCTCCACCCTGCGCATCACGGACCACATCATCGATCTCTCAGACCTGGTGCTGGTGTTTTTCGATGCCCGCCATCCTGAGCCGGGCGCCATGAACGACACCCTGGATCACCTAGTCAGCAACACCATCAAGCGCTCTGACGCCGGAAAGTTTCTCTATATCCTCAACCAGATCGACACCACGGCCAGGGAGGACAATCCTGAAGAGGTTGTGGCCGCCTGGCAGCGTGCACTGGGTGAAAGGGGCCTGACAGCCGGGCGTTTTTACACCATCTACAACCCGGATGCCGCAGTCCCCATCGAAGACGACAACCGCAGGGAGCGTTTCGAGGGCAAACGCGATGCGGATCTTGGAGAAATCCACTCCCGTATGAAAGAGGTGGAGATCGAGCGCGCCTATCGTATCGTAGGCGCCCTGGAAAAAACCGCCCGGGATATTGAAGAGCGCGCAGTACCCGCCATTCAGCAAGCCATCGAGAGCTGGAAGAAACGGGTGCTGTGGGGTGACGGCGTGGTGTTCGGGCTGCTTTTCGCCCTGCTCATCGGACTGACCATCAAGGCGGACTACTGGGATGGGCTCTCTTTTGCACCACCCTGGCTCAACAAGGTCGTCTCAAGCCCACCCTACCTCTATACAAGTGCAATCCTGATTGCCGTGATGCTGTTTGGGCTGCACTTCCTGGTGCGCACCCTGGCAGCACGCAGCATGAGCCGTTACATTCGGAGGCTGGCCCAAAAGGCAGGGATCCGTGGTGACCTGGCCGGCGCCTTCCGCCGCAACACTCGCCCCTGGCGCAGCATCTTCTCCAACTCCCCTGCGGGCTGGGAACGCGGCGCCAGGAAAAGGCTCAAGGGTGTACTTGAAGACACCAACAACTACGTCCAGACCCTCAACGATCGCTTCACCAATCCTTCCGGGGAAGACCTGATGACCGTTCAGCATCATTTGGCCGAAGAGCCGGAAGATACAAGCGATACACCAGAAAAGACAGAAGCGCCCACCCAGGCCGAAACGATCGAAGCCGAAACCAAAGAGACATCAGAACAGAAACCGGAAAACGTTTGATGTCATGCGCATAGGTATCGATCTGGGCGGTACCAAGACCGAAGGCATCGCCATGGATGAGGATGGCGAGATCGTAACCCGTGTGCGGCGGGATACACCTTCCGGGGATTACCGTGCCACCCTGAACAGCATTGCGTCGCTGATTGGTGAGATAGAGAACACGGTTTCTGCCCGCTGCACTATCGGCATCGGCACCCCGGGCTCCATCTCTCCCACCAGCGGGCGTCTCAGAAATTCCAACTCTGTCTGTCTCAACGACCAACACCTGCACCAGGACCTTGAGGGTCTGCTCGGCCGACAGGTGCGCATCGTCAACGACGCAGACTGTTTCGCCCTGTCCGAGGCAACTGACGGTGCCGCGGCAGGTGCTCATTCGGTGTTTGGCGTGATTATCGGTACTGGCACAGGGGACGGGATCGTGATCAGCGGCCAGTTGGTCTCAAGACCCAATGGCGTGGCTGCGAATGGGGCCACAACCCACTCGCCTGGCCTATCCCGGCAGAGCTTCCAGGTCCTGACTGTTATTGCGGAAAGCAGGGCTGCGTCGAGACCTTTCTCTCGGGTCCCGGGCTCTCCAGGAGCCATGCCGCCCAGGCGAATGAACAACTGACGGCCAGGCAGATCTGTGAGCGAGCCGAAACGGGTGACGAGAATGCGGAGCAGACCCTGGAGCTATATGAAGATCGCCTCGCCCGTGGCCTGGCGAGCATTATCAACGTCCTGGACCCGCAGGTGATTGTCCTTGGGGGCGGCCTGGCGAATATACAACGCCTCTATCGCAATATCCCTCAGCGTTGGGAAAAGTATGTCTTCTCAGATGCCGTTACGACCCACCTGGTACCGCCGCTCCACTGAGACTCCAGTGGCGTACGGGGTGCGGCTTGGCTCTGGCCCCATCCCACCTAACCTGAACCACCCTCTCAGGCACAGCCAGGGTTAGCTCATAAAGGCAACGGCACATTGACATTTGTTTACTGACCACACTATCCTTTGTGTAATCCAGACACTTAGTATCGTGCATGAGCCAGAAATACTGCTACCAGTACCCCCACCCCGCGGTCACCACCGACGTTGTGGTTTTCACCCTTCGTGATGAACGCCTGCAATTGCTGCTGGTGAAACGAGGCGGCGAGCCCTTCAAGGGCAGCTGGGCGCTGCCCGGTGGCTTTCTGGATATCGACGAGGACCTGGAGAGCTGTGCCAAGCGGGAGTTGCAGGAGGAGACAGGAGTGAGTGGCGTCTACCTCGAACAGCTGTTCACCTTTGGAAAACCCGACCGTGACCCCCGCGAACGGGTAATCAGCGTCGCCTATTACGCCCTGATCCCATCGGACAGGCTTGAGCTAAAGGCGTCCAGCGACGCCGCCGATGCTGACTGGTTCCCCCTGGACGAACTCCCTGAGCTGGCATTCGACCACAACCAGGTGATCCGCATCGCCCACGAGCGCCTGGTCTCCAAATTGAGCTACTCCACTATCGCCTTTCAGTTCATGCCGGAAGCGTTCACCCTGAGCGAACTTCAAAGCGTCTACGAGATATTGCGTAACGAACCCCTGGACAAGCGCAACTTCAGAAAATGGATATCCACCCTCGACCAAGTCGAAGAAACCGGCGAGCAGCGCCGCACCGGACAACACCGGCCTGCTAAAGTCTATCGTATGAAACACCCGAACCGGGTTGAGATCATCCGCTGAGCGGATAGCAAGAGAAACCAGATGACAGATACCGTATCACCCGAAGAGATAGCCCAGCGCCCCATAGAGGTTCCGCCACATCCCCAGTGGCCGACCCTGACACCGGAAGAGAAAGAGAAACTCAAAGACCGGATCAAGGTGCTGCTAAAGGAACGCAACGCGGTCCTGGTGGCCCACTACTACACCGATGGCGACCTGCAGGACCTTGCTGACGAGACGGGCGGTTGCGCGGCCGACTCCCTTGAGATGGCCCGCTTCGGCAGCGAACAGAAGGCCAGCACCCTGGTGGTGTGCGGTGTCCGTTTCATGGGAGAAACCGCAAAGATCCTCAACCCCGAAAAAAAGGTCTTGATGCCCGATCTGAACGCCACCTGTTCCCTGGACGAGGGCTGCCCGGCTGACCCATTCAGCGCATTCTGCGACCAGCACCCGGACCACACCGTGGTGGTCTATGCCAATACCAGTGCGGCAGTAAAGGCGCGCTCGGACTGGATGGTCACCTCTGGCATTGCACTGCCTGTTGTGAAGCACCTGACAGAACAGGGCAAGAAGATTCTCTGGGCTCCTGACAAGCACCTGGGACGCTATGTCCAGAAGCTTACCGGCGCAGACATGATCTTCTGGCAAGGCTCCTGCGTGGTGCACGAGGAGTTCAAATCCGTGGCCCTGGAGGGTACCCGGCGACTGCACCCCGACGCTGCCGTCCTGGTGCATCCCGAATCCCCCGAAGAGGTGATCGAGCAAGCCGATGTGGTGGGTTCCACCACTGCCCTGATCAATGCGGTTGCCAGCATGGACAACGAGGAGTTCATCGTGGCCACCGATGGGGGCATCTTTCACAAGATGAAGGAGATGGCGCCCAACAAGCACCTGATCGAGGCCCCTACCGCCGGTGAAGGTGCTACCTGCCAGAGTTGCGCCCACTGCCCCTGGATGGGCATGAACTCCCTGTTCAACCTGCTGGAAGTACTGGAGAGCGGCGCCAACGAGATTCACATCGATCCGGAGACCAGGGAGAAGGCGGTAATACCGATCAAGCGCATGCTCGACTTCGCCAAGGAACAGGGCATCGGCATGAAAAACAAGGGCAACGCATAAACGATCAGGGGCAATGCCCGAAAAGGGTCCAGGGGAACAAGTAGATGATAAAAATGAACAACTCTTTCATTAACTTTCCTGCCGCCCTGTTCTTATCCTTGCCCCTGCTCACCCAGGCAGGCGACCTGGAGCAGCTTCTGGAAAAAGGCAACTGCCCGGGATGCGATCTCAAAGGGGTCAACCTGAAGCATGCCGACCTGCGTGAAGCCAACCTAGCAGGTGCAGACCTGAGACATGCGCTGCTGTACAAGGCGACCCTGCAGAACGCACTTTTTAATTGATGCCGCGTTACATAGCTGCACTAACTAGATTAAGTATGGAGAATGCCGGTAGCGAAACATAACCTTCGACCACAAGAAATGGCTACCAAACGGCTCTCAACCGATGTTTAGCGTTAGGGGCAGATATGGACAGCGCAAGACTCAACGCCATCAGCAGTTTTTTCTCACCTCTCGTAAAGGGCAGGAACCCATCCAAGGATCCGCTCCTGGCAGGGATCTCGAAGAAGATCGACCATCTGCGATTTGAGCGAAACGCCATTATTTTCAACAAGGGTGACACCCTGGACGGTATCTTTCTGATAGCGGCAGGCCAGGTGAAGCTGGCCATTCCGTCCTGCAGTGGCCACGACAGGGTACTCGACATTATCGGCCCGGGAAGCAGCTTCGGAGAGGCGAACGTATTCATCAACAAACCGTCTCCGATCTGTGCCCAGTCCATCACATCCAGTGAAGTGCTGTTTGCTCCCAAGCAGGAGGTGTTGGAGATCGCCCAGGCCTACCCGGATTTTACCCTGCATCTACTGGGCAGAATGAGTGGATGCGTCATGGGCCTGATCGACAACCTGGAAGTGTGCTGCACCCGCCCGGTGAGACAGCGTGTCGCCTGCTACCTGATAGAGAACGCAGAACAGAGCCGGCATGATCCACAGGCCCTCGAGGTCAACCTGCCCACCAGCAAGCAGATCATTGCATCGATGCTCCACCTCACTCCGTAGACCTTCTCCCGGGAACTCCATGCCCTGGGAAACAGCGGACTGGTCAGCATCGAGCGCCGAACCATCTACCTGCACAAACCAGATACACTGATGGACTACTGCAAGGGCAGCCTGAATTCAACACAGGTAGTGGAGTTCGCCCTCAAGCGGGCCAACAATTAGCACGGCATCAATGCTGCCGCGCCAATAATCATCTCTCCCGCAGCGCCCACTGCTCTTCGATGTGCTGCTCCAGGAGCCCCTCCATGCGCGCCATACGCTGCTCTATGGCCTCGGTATGCTCGCGGATCCAGTGGACCTCACCGGCCTCCCCTTCACCATTTATCCTATCGAACTCCTCGTGCTCCTTCTGCATCACCTCCAGCACGATGCCGATCATCATGTTGAGGAAAACAAAGGCCACCATGAAGATGAAACTGAGATAGAAGATCCAGCTCAGAGGGTAGACCGACATGGTCTCGTACATGACATCGGTCCAGTCCTCGAAGGTCGCCACCCGAAACAGGGTCAGCATGGCGATAGAGATGTTGTCCCACAACTCGGGATTGATCTCGTTGAAGAACATGCTGCCCATGGCGGCATAGATATAGAAAATAATGAACATCAAAAGGGAGACATAGCCCATCCGCGGGATCGCCTTGACGAAGGCGTTGAGCATCACCCGCAGCTCAGGGATCACTGAAACCAGTCGCAATACCCGGAAGATGCGCAGCAGACGACCCAGGAGAGCCATTTCGCTCTCATCCACGGGAACCAGGCTGGCCACCACGATAATGAAATCGAACAGGTTCCAGCCCTTGGAGAAGAATGATTTCAGGTCCTTCTCAGCCACCATCCGGATGATGATCTCCGTCAGAAAGAAGAGCGTGACCGCGAAATCGAGCACCTGGAACAGCTCCAGGATCCCGGGCGAAATCGGGTAGGTCTTGGCGCCGATAATGAGGGCCGAGGAAATGATGACAGCGATAACGAAATACTCGAAGAACTTGTTGTTCCTGATATCGACGAAACGCTCTTGGATCACTGATACGGACATGGCAATACAACTCGAAAGGATGTTCCGGTCATGGAATTTGGATAAAAAAGGAATTACCTGCCATCCCAGCAGGGATGCAGGGACTTAAATGGGGTAAATTTTCCCGGATTCAAGAAATTCTGGCAACCGAGGATTGTATACAGGCACTAGTGGCTGGGAAAACACTGCCCTGCCAGCCCGCCCAGGCCGACAGAATCGCATAGCCGCCCGGGATCGAGGACTTCGATATTACCTCCCCGCACCCTCACCAGCCCCTGATCCAAGAGCTTGTGCAGGATTCGCGAAAAGGTCTCCGGCTTCACCGAGAGACGCGATGCGAGAACGCCTTTCGGTGCATCCAGCTTGAAATCACTCTCACCCACGGAAAGATACTGGCCGTAGAGGTAACGGGCCACCCGCTCCCTGCCAGACTGCATGGTGAGCCGGTCGATCTCGTCCACCATGCTGCGCAGGCGCATGCTGATATCCGCCATGATCCTGAAACAGGTATCCACGGACTCCCGCAACAGGTCAAGGAATGCCTTGTTGTCGAACGCGATGAGCTGTGTCTTCTCTATGGCACTGGCTCTTACCGGGTAGGCAGGCACCTCTAAAAACATCAGTGCTTCTGCGAAAGTCTGGCCAGCGCGTATCAATTCAATAACTTTCTCATCACCACCGATAGATGTGCGGGTCAGTTTCATCTGCCCGTCCATCACCACAAAAAAGCGGGTCGCCTCATCTCCCTCCTCAAATACGGCGACTGCAGCGAGCAGGCCAAGTCGCCAGAACATCAGGGTGATATCGGGCACCTTTCTTTTGCGCTGTCGAATCAAAAGATAGGTGGTTACTACAAAGAGGATGAAAGCGCTTGCCAGGATCAATAGCATTCCATCACGCCACACTCTGATTTCGGCAGATTCCCAGGCAAGCACCTCGAAGGTCGACCAGGCGACAATAGCAAAGAAAAGCAGCGGGACCAGTCCCTTGCGCATCCATAGCGGATATTTCGGCGTGATATGAAACATCGGCACGATCTGGTACGAAACACCAATCAGCAACAGGCCAACCCAGCCCAGCAGCCACCATCCCAGATGAACATCCGCCATGTGCATCAGGAAATCCATCTTCCACAACCCTGACACCCCGCCGACGAGTGTCACTCCAAGAAAGACAGTAACCACCAGTGCGATGACTGCCAGGCGCATACCTGTCACTGTAAAATTGGGAAAGCGTACTCGCCACAAGGCAATACCTATACCGAGGATGAACAGGCCGAGACCTCCCCCCAGCGCCCCCATGGCCAGCAACATCCATAGGGTATCAACCCGCAGAAACCCCACCGCCAGAAAAACCGTTCCCAGGACCAACAGCAGATGAACTGCTGTACCCACCAGAACGACACCGGGTACTGGAGAACCGGCAAGCACCGGCAGCATCTGCAACATCGCCCCGCACATCACCATGGCCAGCATTCCCAGGGTGATAAGATGGCTCACAGAGAGCGTGACCGAGTTCCAGCGCGACAATAAAACATCAGGGCCAAAGACCAGCAGGCACAAGCCTGCACCTATACCGAACAGGGGAGCAGTGAGGAAAAAGCGAAACGGCACCGAAATGGGGGGTGCCTGTTCAAGGGAAAGATTGGCGGTGTTCAGCATTTGGCGATTGCCTTCCGGGCAGCCTCTTCAGCAACCGAGTCAGCCTGTCGCCAAATGAAGATTTCGTACCCGGCGGGACCACCTGCCTGGCATGACCAGGCGCAGTCCGCTTCCTCAAGCAGGGGGTAGAGCAAATGCGGCTACCGGCGGTGGATTACCCGGAGGTACTCCCCCTGCTCAAGGGTATCGACAGCCTGCAGCGTCTGCTCCATGGGCTCACAGGGTTCGAGTTCGCTGACATCGAGTAAACGTTCCATCACACCACGGGCTCATACACCCTTATACCACCTGGGCTCATACCTCGTTCATTTGCTGAATGACGGCTTCAGCATCAGCCGCCAGTACCTGGTCTGCCATGCGGTAAAGCATCTGCTCCTCTTTCATGTTGTGCTGCTGCATGATCATCATCAGGGTTTCTGACAGCCCCATGGCCTGCCCGGTTCGGGCCTCGAATGCGGGAAACAGCACACCCTCTTCCATTGCAAAATGGTGCTCCATCGCCTCGTGAAATTCGGCGAAACCGGGCTCACCCCTGGTCCAGTCATCTTTCGATATCCACTCTTCCACCTGGGCGAAGATTTCATCGCATCGACGGTGATCGCCTGAGAGTGTCTCTGTAATAGCTGTCATTTCGGACCTGAATGTATGAATAGAAATGGTGCAGTGCAGTGTGCATAGCCTGCCTAGCAAACGCCTTGACCAACGTCAAAGTGGCGTATTCTACAGGGTTTCATGACTTCTATAAGAAAAATTGCGGTCCTGGCAACGCTTGTGGCAATCAGCGGAATCACAGTGAATTAGTATTTAAGAATCCGATTAAACTCTGTTAAAAATCTCTTTTTAATCACTTTACATAAATGGACAGTTTGCCTTAACATTCGCCACATAAAAGTAATAAGCACCTCCCCATGCTTCGCTTGTGAGCCGAAAAGAAGTAAGCAGTATTAAAATTGCCCTCCTTTACGGACCTTGTCGCTTCGTTACAACAATAAATACATGTCCGATTTCACAGGGCAAACGAAATGACATGAAGCAGCGTGGACAAAAATAAAATGAGGGTGGATGTATGGCTAGTAGTCCCTTGGGCAATGGTGGTTCCCGCAAGAAAACCTATCTTATCCTTATTCTTGTATTCGTAGCAGGCATCATTTTTACAGGCCTTTTCAACGTTGGTCTGTCCATGACCAATGAAATGGATTACTGTACATCCTGTCACTCCATGAAGATCAATCTCAAGGAGTACAAAGAGACGCCCCACTATAAGAGTGCTTCTGGCGTCAGAGCGACCTGTGCTGACTGCCATGTACCCAAAGAGTTCGTACCCAAGATGATCGCCAAGGTGGTGGCCGCAAAAGATGTCTATCACGAGATCATGGGTACCATCGACACCCCGGAGAAATATGAAGCGCATCGCTGGGACATGGCCAGTCGCGTCTGGGACAAGATGAGGGCCAACGACTCCCGCGAATGCCGCACCTGCCACGACTACGAGCAGATGGATCTCAGCGAACAGGACCGCAGTGCCCGCAAGCGCCACGGCCGGGCAATGGATGAAGGCAAAACCTGCATCGACTGCCACAAGGGCATCGCTCACGAAGAACCGGACGAGCCTGAAGAAGAAGAGGGCGAAGCCTGATCCAGGGCTTCTTATCAAGAACCGCAGCAAGGTTTAGATATTCATGAAGCAGAAAAAGATCTTCGCCCTGATCCTCGGCGCCGCACTTAGCATCAACGCCTACGCCGGGGATACAGCTCAGGAGAAAGAATTCCGACTGGCCGCCAGCATCGGAGACGTAGAGGTCATTATTCAACTGCTGGGCAAGGGCGTCGACGTCAACAGTGCCAACAAACTGGGCAAGACCGCCCTCATGATGGCCATTGAAAGCGACAGCATGGAAGCCACAGCAATGCTCCTTTCCAGGGGAGCTAACGTCAATGCTGTAACCGTTGCCGGCTGTACCGCCCTCACCTTCGCAGCAGAGAATGGCCACGACGCCTTGACCGCCCTCCTGCTCGAGCGCGGGGCTGACCTGAGCGCCAGAACACGGGCTGGCTGGGATGCATTGACCATCGCAGCACGTTACGGCCTGATCGACATGGTTGACCAGTTGCTCTTCAAGGGCGCCAATCCCAATGAAGGCGACAAGCATGGTCGCACTGCCCTGATGCACGCCGCTGAAAAAGGGCATGCCGAAACTGTTGTAATGCTGATCAAGGGAAAGGCTAACCACAGCCTCCGAGATGAGCACGGATCAACTGCCCTGATCATTGCTGCCGACAAGGGGCACGATGCAGTCATTGATGTGCTGATGGACAGCGGCGCCGACATAGAGGCAACTGACACGGATGGTGCAACCGCCCTGATCTGGTCAGTTGGCCAGGATCACATCGAAGCGGCCGAGCGTCTGATACGCCACGGCGCGGATGTCAACAAACAGGACGCCGACGGCGTCACCACCCTGATGGAAGCCGCTTCCGTGCGTTCAGAGGACCTGGTCAAACTGCTACTGGAAAACGGCGCAGACCCAACCATCAAGAGCAAGCGCGGACGCTCGGCGATGGATATCGCCGCCAAGAAAAGAAACAAGAAGGTCATTTCGCTGTTGGAAAACGCGCTGGCCAAATAAAAATCGGCAGACCGTACCTTAAGCTGGTCTGCAAAAGAATTACAGGGATTTTCACCGATGCGCAGTGACGCGCGTATGGAGAGAAGATGCAGCCTGCTCCAATCAATGCACAGGAGTACGGTGCATTGTGAAGAAGAAGAAGGTTTATCCTCTTCATGATCGCAAAAGCCTGAAAACCAAAGGAGGTATCATGGCGTATAAAACGTTTACCACGGCCGTTCTGGCCGCCGGTCTGGCCCTTGCTGGCTCGACTGCGTTTGCTGCTGACGCGCCCAAACTGAAGATGGGTGCAAGCGACAGCATGCTGTCCAACACCTGCGCAGGCTGCCACGGCACCAACGGCGCAAGCCAGGGTCCCGCAGCTCCCACCATTTCCGGTCTTTCAAAAGACTACTTCGTTGAAACCATGCAGGGTTTTGCCAGTGGCGAGATCCCGTCCACCATCATGGGCCGCATCGCAAAGGGTTACACCGATGATGAAATCGGCCAGATGGCTGACTTCTACGGTGGCAAGCCATTTGTAAAGGCTAAGCAGAACTTTGACGCCAAAATGGCCAAGAAGGGTGCCAAGCTGCACGACAAGTACTGCGAGAAGTGCCACGGCGATGGCGGCCAGTCCGCTGAAGACGATGCTGGCGTAATGGCTGGCCAGTGGGTCCCCTATACCAACTGGCAGCTGGCCAACTTCCAGGCCGGCACCCGTGACGCACCCAAGAAGATGAAGAAGCAGATGAAGAAAATGCTTAACAAGGATGGCAGCAAGGGTATTGAAGCCCTGCTGAACTTCTACGCAAGCCAGCAATAAGGCAGGAGGCAAGTCAACATGAAAATTACTCGTCGTGGATTTATCCAGACCGCTGGAGCAGCTACCGCTGCCGGCATGGTTGGCGTCCCCTACATTGCTCTGGGCGCAAGCAAGAAAGTTGTTGTTGTCGGTGGTGGTACCGCCGGTGCGACTGCAGCCAAGTACATCCGCATGGCTGATCCCACCGTCGATGTGACCCTCATCGAAGCCAACAAGCACTACTACACCTGTTACATGAGTAACGAGGTACTGGGTGGTTGCCGCTCTATCGATTCCATCAAGTTCGGTTACACCGGCCTTGGCAAGCACGGCGTAAAAGTCGTCAATGACAAGGTCACCGGCATCGACGCCAAGGCTCGCATGGTCAAGACCGCCGGCGGCAAGAGCTTCAGCTACGACCGCTGCGTGGTTGCTCCCGGTATCGACCTCAAGTACGAGACCATCGAGGGTTACGACATGAAGGTTGCCGAGAGCATCCCTCATGCCTGGAAGGCCGGCCCCCAGACTACCACCCTGCGCAAGCAGCTCGAGGCGATGAAGGACGGTGGCACCGTGGTTATCGCACCGCCGCCAAACCCCTTCCGCTGCCCTCCTGGCCCCTACGAGCGTGCCAGCCAGATCGCCATGTACCTGAAGCAGCACAAGCCCAAGTCCAAGATCATCATGCTGGATCCCAAGTCCAAGTTCTCCAAGATGGGCCTGTTCACCGGCGCTTGGAAGAAGTTCTATGGCTATGAGACCGACAATGCCATGATCGAGTGGCACGGTGCCCAGGAAGAGGCTGGCGTGGTCAAGGTCAACGCGGGTGCGAACTCCGCGACCACCGCTTTCGGTGACGAGGTCAAGGGTGACGTTGTCAACGTGATCCCGGCTCAGAAGGCAGGTGGCATTGCATCCGCTGCGGGCCTGACCAACGACAAGGGCTGGTGTCCTGTGGATCTGGGTACTTTCGAGTCCACCATTCACGCAGGCATCCATGTCATCGGTGACGCCTCTGTTGCCACCGGCATGCCCAAGTCCGGCTATGCTGGCAACTCCCAGGCCAAGGTATGTGCGACGGCTATCGTTGCCATGCTCAACGGTCAGGAGCCCGGTACGCCTTCTTACGTCAACACCTGCTACTCCATCGCAGCCAAGGAACACGGCTTCTCCGTTGCCGCGGTCTATCGCCTGGCTGAGGACGGCTCCAAGATCACCAAGGTATCCGGTGGTCTGACCCCCGGCGATGCAGATCCCGAGGTGTTCAAGCGTGAAGTGGCTTACGCCCACAGCTGGTTCCAGAACATCACCCACGATATCTTTGGTTGATCGTTCTCGTAACGCCAGAACAGAACGGGGCCTTCGGGCCCCGTTTTTTTATACCTGGATGTATTTATTGTGGGAGGGGCGCCCCCGCCCCGATAGCGGCCTTGATCGAAGCAACAGCCGTACAACGGCCCTTTCGCCGCGAGCACCCTCGGGGCACTTGGCCTGGAAGGTATAAAGGCGCGGCTCCCACAGGGATAGAGGCAAAGCAAAATGCACCAATCACATAAAAAACACCCCGCATCTATGCAGAAACGGGGTGCTTTTTTCGAACCATAGAAACAATCAGCGCTGAGGCCTTGGAGGCTGCGGCCTGCCATAGATGGGCGTGTGCGGCATGGGCTTGCGCGAGTACTTCGGAAAATCGGGATTCTGCCAGCCCGGTTCAGCCAACTTGTCTGCCGGCGGCTTCAGGCGTGAGACATAATCCATTACCGCAGCCACATCCCTGGGGCTGAAACGGCGAATCTGCTTGGCCATCTTCGGGTCGGCATTGCGACGCTGGCCACTGCGGATCATGTCGAACTGGCGTACCAGGTAGCGATAGTGCTGACCCTGGATCAGCGGGATATGATCCTTCTCATCACCCTGCCCCCTGTCACCATGACAGTCAACACAATTATCCTTGTAGAGCTGCTCACCATGAGCAAGGTCATTGCCAGCACCCACACCGTTACTCGGATTCATGGGCAGCGCAGCAATATAGGCTGCCACATCGGCAATCTCCTGTACGCCACCCAACTGTTGGGGCGAGGTGAAGGGCCGCATGGTGGGGTTATCGCGATTTCTCGCACGAATATCCGCCAGCTGCTTGACGGTCACGCTGGCAAGCTGCCCGGCAATTTGCGGATACATGCCCGATTCGTTACCCCAGCCTTCAGGCGTATGGCAGACGTTGCAAAGCTGAAACACCTTGCGGCCATTATCGAGATTCGGCGTCAGATGAAGTGCAGCATCCAATTCCCCTGCCGCATCCTCATGACCAGAGGCCAAAAGTGTACCGCCCGTCAGGGCCAAGGCGCATGCCAGTGCGCCGGTGAGAAGACGTTTTGGTGACAAAACCCACCTCCAGTTGCTACCCATCACTCCAATGAACCGGGAATATGATCATCCGGGAAGCATATTGTAAACAAATTATGAGCATGAAAAGACAGACATTTATCAAATATACAAATAATTTGGCTAATTATTGGTTATTCCATACTTCTGCAGCGGTTAATGCGGCGGATGTGAGGTAGCGCTAAAATTCACGGCATGAGCAACTCTGAAGAAGTGGTGAGAAATTACTCGGTGAGACGCCTCAACCCGTTTCAGGGTGTCATCCAGATGCTCCACACCCCCAGTGGTCGTGCAATCAGCCTCGATGGCTTTCACTGGGAGTTACAGATCCAGTCCAAGCGCCCTGATGACCTGTGGGGAGCAGACAGTCCCGGCGAGCCTGTCCTCGCGTATCTTCGCTTCGGTACCTAGTCGAAAACCTCCGGCCTGCGCAAGGTCCCTGCCCACCCGTTTCTGGATCTCACCAGCATGCTCCGGGAGGCGGAAAAGCTCATCGAGCTGTTGACGGCTGACGCATACCCGATTCCCTACCCGCTGGCAGATCGCTATGAACTGTGGCTGCTCGACAAGAAGCAACAGTTGCCCCTGGCACTGCTGGCCAGCGCCACCAACCCTCCGGAGACGAACCGCAGCATCTCGCACATCTGGGAGTGTGCAGACAAGTTGCGTGGCGATTTCCCATCCCCGGATATTGATGAGGCGCGGCCGGCCCAGCCAAAGGACACCAATCCCCACCCCCATGCCAGCTCACTTGAACACTTGGCCAGAACCGAAGCCGGTCATGGATTGAGCCAATGGTTTGAACGCCTGACCAGCGGTGACGGCAAAGGCCTTACCCACACCCACCACAAGGAGCATGAGGGACGGATTCTGTCCAATGAGCAGTTCCCTGAACTACTGTTGCGTGAGCAGCGGAGCGATTGTCACGACCAATTACTGGTAGCCGGCTATCTTGATTGGATCCCCCCCCCCTGCTGCTTGAACTCCAACAGCTCTCCAGGGACACCCGGCACCGCCTGGAGCGGTCAGCTTTGAAATATACCCTGGAGGTGGACGCCAACTGGCAGCTCTATCCAGAGATCATTGACCCGGCATTTCTTGATACCGCACGTGTGGAAGCCCGGCTACGCAACGCCAATTCCTGAGCTGCCAGTATTCATAGTCAAGCTGTTACCTTATCATTGACCCGATACTGGCAAAGGCATTTCTGTCCCCTTCATGACAATACGCTGGAAACTATTTCTGACCATCACCATGGCCCTGGCAATCAATCTTGCCGTAAGCCACTATGCCGCGCTCCAGTACAAGCATGCGAATATGGAAGCTGCATCGATCAGGGAGACCTTCACCCAGGTCGTCAATACCGCGCTCTCGGCCCAGGTGCATTTTAAAAAGCAGGTCCAGGAGTGGAAGAACATCCTGCTGCGCGGCCACGATTCCGAAGCCTATGAGAAATACCACCGGCAGTTTCTTCAGGAAGAGGCCATCACCCGCTCATTGATCAGACAGTTGATATCGATGCTGGGGGAGCAGGATACAGCCTCTCACATGACCGCCAACTCCTTTCTCCCAGCTCACCACCGTCTGGGGTTTGCATACCGCTCTGCCCTTGAGAAATTCGACCGCACAAGCCTTGTTTCACACCTCGAGGTGGACAAGCAGGTACAGGGTATCGACCGAGAACCCACCGACCTGATCGACGAGGTGGTGACAGCGACACTGGAGTACAAAAAGGCACGGCTGGAAAAAGTTAACGATGATCTCAAAACCATCGAACGCCGTATCCTCGTCATTCTCGTCGTACTGCTTGGCCTGACCATACTTGTCTTCCTGGTGCTCGCCAATCACCAGATCGCACGCCCCATACAGGCGGCTACCGAAATCGCCCGTAGAATCTCCAGTGGCGATTTCTCCGGGGACATTCCCAAAGGGGGTAATGACGAACCTGGACAACTGCTGCGCGCCCTGGACACCATGAGCTCAAATCTCCAGGCGTCACAGAACAAACTCAAGGAGGAGCAGGACTTGCTGGCCCAGCGCGTCAGGGAGCGCACCCAGGAACTCAATATCGCCAATGAAGAACTGGCGCGGGCAGCCCAGGCAAAGGATCTGTTCCTGGCCACCATGAGCCATGAACTGCGCACACCCCTGACCACTATTCTCGGCCTTACCGAGATGCTCAAGGATCAGCTCTACGGCCCGATCAATCCGAACCAGGAGAAATCCCTGGCCACGATCGATGAGAGCTCACGCCATCTCCTGGCTTTGATCAACGACATACTGGATCTAGCCAAGATCGAGTCCGGCAAGATGGAGCTGAATTGGGACTATATACCCGCCGTACAACTGGTGGAGGGAAGCCTGCGACTGATGCATCAGACCGCCCAGCGAAAACATCTGCAGATCGAGTACATGATCGATCCGGATATCAATCTTATCCATGGGGACAGCAGACGTCTTAAGCAGGTGCTCGTCAACCTTCTCGGCAATGCCGTGAAATTCACCCCTGAAGATGGGCGCATCGGTCTTGATGTCACGCTGTCCGAGGACAGGAAATCGATCGATATGACTGTTTGGGATAGCGGAATCGGCATCAGCGAAGAGGATCAGGCACACCTGTTCCAGCCTTTCATTCAGCTGGACAACGAAGCGACCCGCCGATACAGCGGTACCGGCCTCGGGCTGACCCTGGTCAACAGGATGGCCCAACTCCACAGTGGCAGCATCAAAGTTGAGAGCGAACTTAACAAGGGCAGCCGTTTTACGTTCAGCCTGCCCTGGAGTGCCAGCGACAACGAACCAAAACAGCTTTCGGTTTCCATGACCGCCGATACCCAGGAGATATCCGGCGACGACATCAAGGGTCTCCAACTGCTGTTCGCCGAGGACAACCCCAACAACCGCCTCATGATCAGCGAATTCCTGCGCAGCCAGGGCTTCAACGTAACCATCGCTCAGAACGGCCGTGACGTCCTGAAGCAGGCCCAGGCGATGCGCCCCGATATCATCCTGATGGATACCCAACTCCAGGACATGGATGGCAGAGAGGTCACCCGCCAGCTGAGGGAGATACCAGGTTTTACACAAACACCCATCATCGCCCTGACGGCACAGGCAATGCCAGGTGATCGCGAGAGCTGCCTGGAAGCCGGCATGGACGACTACCTGAGCAAACCCGTTGGGCTGAAAGAGATCCGAAGCCACATTGTTGCCTTTCTGAAAAAACGCAAATAAAGCACCGCTACATCACTACCGGTTGCGCCTCGATCACGTAGCGCTCATCTCCGCCGGGCACCAGGGCATCAAAGGGATAACAGGTGATAAGCGTCAACCGGTGGACATCCTGCACCAGTACATCGACGTTATCCTTGTGTTGCACACTGCGACGAAAAACAGCATAGGTCGCTATTGCGCCATCCGGCGTTCCAGCTCAATCAAATCACCACTCTTCAAGGTTTTGAGGAAGTGGAAATGGGTATCCCGGTGACCGCTGATTACACTGTTTCCCTCCTCCCCCGGCGGGGCCGACCCAAACAGATGCCCCGGCCCAAAGGCCAGGGTCCTGCCGCTTGCCCCGGCAAGCACTACCTGGTCAATATCCAATCGGGCCACTTTCAGACGCGCCACGGGCCAGGTATCCGCCCATGGCCAGGGGATCACCTGGGATCCCCCCTGCCTGGTCTCCTGCCACGCCTGCTGCAGCAGCATTTGGGCAACTACAGCCTTGGCCTCGATATAAATACCTTCTGATAACTGCCAACCGCCAAACAGCAGCAGGCCGGCAGCCAGGTAGCGGTGCCATTTCATCGGTACATCTCTCCATTCAGGTGCCGTACCTCGTCCGCCACATTTTTCCTGTTGCGTTTTCCGAATACGCTCACCATCCAACTGCCGATCATCGCAAGAACACCAAGCAACAGGTTCAGCAGCGCAGGGGTTGCTGTCTGTGGCATGCTGCCAAACACTTTCTCAGCACTCCAGCCCTTGGGTAGTTGAACAGGCACATTCTTGCCGATGAGCGCCTGGTCAAGAGGACGCGATGGCGTCTTGTCCACAGCCACGAGGCTCGTGTATTTACTTACAAGCTTGTGCCCAAGCGCCACCACCAGCACCTCGTGACGAACCTCGTCCTCTGTACGGCCGCGCGCCTTCTGATCCATCAAGTCGGCAATCTTTTTACGGGCCCACAGCAGGCGAATACCGCCTCTACTGCCACCTCCATGCAGCGTCACCCTTTGCTGCCAGGGTTTATCGCCGGAGCGACCGCGAATCACCACTGTTTTTCCATCCACCTCGCCCTTTACCGCCAACACCAGGGGCTCACCCATGTAGAGATCGGGAATGCGTCGTGGCCACATATCGACCTGCACATCTTCACCCCAATCAATCTCCACATCGGCCAACACCGGTGACTCCAGTTTGTTGAAAAGCGCCTTCATCTTGCTGCGCACTTCAGACACCTTGCCGATATAGGTAAAGCTACCCCGACCTAACCTGGCCGCACGGGTCATGAAAAAACTGTTTGGTGCAGAACCGATCCCGACGGTGAAGAGCCTGCTGGCACCGAGCTTTTGTTCGATCACCTCGAACAGCTGTGCTTCATTACCTACACTGCCATCGGTCATGAACACGACTTGTCTCAGCCTATCGAGTTCTTTCTCACCGGTGAGCGCCCTGCGCAGTGCAGGAAGCATCTCTGTGCCTCCGCTCGCTGTCAGCGAATCGACATAATCTTCTGCCCGTGCCAGGTTACGGGGGCTTGCACCAACTGCCCTGCCGAAAAGCGCCTGGGTTGAGCTGTTGAACTGGATAATATTGAACCGGTCATCCGGCGCCAGGCGGCTCAGCGCCATCTTCAAGGCAGCCTTTGCCTGCCCCATGGATGCCCCATGCATGGAGCCGGAAGTATCGACCACGAAAACCATTTCACGGGGCAGCGCCCCTCCCTGCCCCTCCTGGTGAGGCGGTATCACCATCATCAACGAGTAGTTATCACCCGCCCACTGTTCACTGAACAGGGCGGCATGGGGCTCATTGCCGGGTACCGGAGACCATGTAAGTTCAAAATCACGATCTGCGGTTACCTCGCTCTTAGTGAGCCTCACAGTATGGGTATTGTTCTCATCCCGGGTCGTTTCAATACCGTGGAAGGTACTCTCCAGTCGAGACAGGGGAAAACCGGCCGCCAGTTTTATGTTGATACGCACCTTGTTTACAGCGCCTTAAGCGAGTCTTCGACCTCGTGAAAGATTTTGGGACATCCAAGTCCCCAAAATCGACTCGGCCTTCGACAGCCTATTAGTGCCCCGGACGTCCTGGTCCGGGGACTAACCGCCTCGGCTTTCAGCCTTCCATGGCGGTCAGCGTCGGATGGATCGATCACCGGCGGCGTGACCTGGGATGCATCTGCCACATCGGTGGTATCCATGGCCCACCCGGTACCGCTGAAAGTGGTGACTTCTTCCCTGCCCAAAACGCTACCCGAGGATATAACGGGGCGCCACCACCAACGGAAACCGGATGCCGAAACGGCCCTGTTCATAACGCAGATCCTGCTGATATTCGATTTCCACCAGCACATCCTCCCCTGGACCGATGTTGGCCACCGAGGTGGTAAAGATGTTGGGGCGCTGCTGACTCAGGAGACTCGTTTTCTTGCCTGCCCGCTTTGCCTGTTCATAGGTTTTTCTCGCCTGGGCCTTCCCCTGAATCTCACCTTCGATGACCCGCTTACCGATTCTCAGCCTCATGCGATCAACAGCAGCCTTTTCAGGGAGTGGAAAGACATAGATCCCTTCCACCCAATCCTGGCCGGGATTTCTGAAACGCTGCTGAACAGATACCTGGGCAATCATGCCGTTGATATCCATATCGGTGTTCAGCATGGGGGCATCCACACTGATACCGCCACTGGCAAGTTTCAACAGGAGGCTGCCGCGTTTCACTTCGTCCACTGCCATGGAGGGGAGATGCTTCAGCCCAGCGGCACTATCGGTTTGCGCCTGGACTGCTGAACTCATGAGAAGTACCAGCAAGGCAAGCAACAGGGCACCTCCCAAACTGCTCAGCAGCGAATAGAGCGACATAGAGAGAATATCCTTCAACAAGGTGTGATCATGTGGGTTTCTTAACATGGCGGACAGCCTCCTTCCTGTTGTTCTTTGGGTAGTCCAACAACTTCATCTCCTCTCTCATCAGCAACCGGTAGCATACGCGATTGACATACTCTGGCGAGGCGTAGATAAACTCTTCACTCAGGGGCAGAATTAAACGGTTCTTCACGCTTTCTCCAGGCAGAAGTAAATCAACACACGGCGCTCAAAACCGAGTCCTTCCCGGTCATTCAATGCATACTCAACGGCCCGCTCACCATGGGAGGTCTTGCGGATGCGAGCGCCATCCACACCGAGTGCCTGAAGGTGACGGGCAACGGTTTCCGCACGCCGAGACGAGAGGGACAGGTTGAAATCATCCCCGCCTCTCTGGTCTGCAAAGGCATCGATGTGAATGGTGAATTCAGGAAACTCGGACAAACTCTCAGCCAGCTTACTCAGCTGGTGCTAATAGCGCGGCTCAAGGATCACGCTTTCGGTGCGAAAATAAACACTCAGGATAAAGCCCCTGGCGATAGCAGCCAGTTGACGCATGCGATGCTGTTCTGATTGTTCGAGTTGCCGATTGAGTTGCTGCTCCTTGACAGCATTCGCCTGAAGTTCTCCTTCCAACTCATCTATCTCTTTCCGGGCTGCATCCAGGCCGGCTTCCAGCCCACTCGACCGACCGACCGACCAAAGCACCCCCGGCCGCACCCAGAATCAACCCCGGAGGACCCCCGACAATGGCACCGATCACTGCCCCCCGCCGAGGCCTTTCCACTCCTGCTGTCTTACCTCCTGAAGGAAATCTGTCTCATCCGATGCATAAGCCGCATTGGTCGTCAGCAGGCTGGCCAGCATCAAATACGCCCATCTTTTTCCCATTTCGCACTCCTGTTTAATTGGCCCAGCGCGCCATCCCTGGCTTGTGTCCTGTCAACAGACCCGGTTCTCCTGACCTGCGCCGGATAAGGTTCTTGAAACTGATTACACAAAAGAGGAATGGCCTGGAGCTAACAACAAAGGGGCAATCTGATGGCAGATTCTAGCAACAATGTGGCAACGTGATAGTTACCGTGATTCACGCCTGAACTGAAGACCATTGGCATAATGCACAGAAAATGGTCTGAAGTGATTTTTTGACTATTGTCACAAACGAATTTGCACAAATGGATAACTTGGTACTACTATTTACCTCAACCTGACGGTGGGTTTAATGATTCACGGCCCGGTTAGGTATTTGGGTTTATTTCAAGAGAGCAAGAGCGTCATGTCAGATCAAGTCACAGGCACCGTAAAGTGGTTCAATGACAAGAAAGGGTACGGCTTCATTGAACGCGAAGGCGGCAAAGATGTATTTGTACACCATAGCGCCATCAACGGAAGTGGTTTCAAGACCCTGCAGGAAGGCCAGCAGGTGACCATGGAAGTCGTCGACGGACAAAAAGGCCCCCAGGCGGAAAACGTGACGCCTCTCTGATCTCGCCGGATCCATCCCTCTTTGGCAGAGCTTCCCTGAGCTCTGCACGCCTTGGCAATGCAGGCTGCATCTCGTAAAGCCTGCAGGGTATCCATATACCCTGCATATTTGCATCCACCCCGATCCCGGCTTAGCATCACGCCATGAGCAAGCAGATAGCCATTGTCGAGGATGAACCCGCCATACTCGCGAACTACACCGATGCCCTGACCCGCCAGGGATACCAGGTCAATGGATACTCCAATCGCGATGAAGGACTGGGTGCATTCAGAATCAGGCTGCCCGACCTGGTGGTCCTGGACATCGGCCTGGGTGATGACGTTGATGGCGGCTTTGAGCTCTGCCGTGAACTCAGGGCCATGTCAGTCACCCTGCCGATTATCTTCCTTACCGCAAGGGACAGCGATCTGGACACGGTATCTGGCTTACGCCTGGGTGCAGACGACTATCTCACTAAGGACATCAGCCTGGCCCATCTGACTGCGCGCATTGCAGCACTCTTCCACCGCCTGGAAGTCATGCAGCAACCCGTTGCCCAGGAGAAGATCATTGAACGGGGGCCACTGCGTATCGACATGGATCGCCTCCAGGTGACGTGGCGCGACAACCCGGTAGAGCTTACTGTGACCGAACTCTGGTTCGTCCATGCACTGGCCAACCATCCATGCCATGTGCGTAGCCGGGAGCAATTGATGGAAGCGGCCAATATCCTGGTGGACAGCACCAGCATAAGCACCCACGTCAAGCGCATCAGGCGCAAATTCGAACAGATCGACCCCGACTTCGATGCGATTGAGACCGTCTACGGCATGGGCTATCGCTGGAAGGTGTAAACTCCCTCCATGTCTCAACCGTTCCGACACAGTATTCGTTTCAAACTTCTGTTGGTATCCCTGATCCTGTTGGTGATTCCCTGGGCCGGATACCGTTATGTGCAGGAGACTGAAAGCTTCCTGCGCAACGCACAGGAGACCATGCTGCTTGGCACGGCCCAAACGGTGGGCGCCCTGTTGCACAACCATGAAGAGATGTTTGTCTCAGGCCCGACACAGCCTGGTCAAAGCGAGAGCTTTCTATACGTACATCCTCTCACCAGCCCAATCCAACTGGACGGCTATACAGAAGATTGGGAGCCACATCTGCGCAACTTGTGGCGCTACAAAGGAGACGGAGACCTTGCCTTCGAAGCCCTGCTGGGTGAGCGCCAGGGTTACCTCTACCTGCTTGTACAGGTTAAGGATGATCGCATCGTCTACCAGGCACCTGGAGAGCGCGCGCTCGAAAAGAGCGACTTCATCAGCCTGCGACTGACAGAGTCCTCCGGCGAAATCATCGATTACGGGTTGAGCACCATAGCCCCCGGATGGATCGTTGCAGAAAGGGTTATTACCCGGGCTGGACGAAGGATACTGACCGAGAGCGAGCCCAGAATCCAGGGTGAGTGGACTGAAACCGCCAATGGCTATGCTGTGGAACTGCGCATCCCACACTATCTCATTGGAGACCGCCTGGATTTGAGTGTGTGGGATGTGGACGCTACCGACAGCCGTCAACTGGTAAACACGGTTCGCACCAGGCAAGGCAATCCAGAGCGCTTGCCGGGACGGCTGGTCACGCCGAACCCGGATATGGCGCGCATCATCGGTGGCCTGGAACACGAGAACGCACGTATCTGGGTCCTCAATCGCAATCGACAGGTACTGGCCAAAAGGGGCGTACTGAGAACGGCTGAAGCGACTGCCCAGCAGGACCAGCTCTTTCCCCGGGTACTGAACGCCCTGCTCCGACTGATCGTGGATCAGCCCAGCGAACAGTTTTTGGATGAATTCTCAGGCAAGAGCCAACTGTCCGGCCCCGAACTCGACGCCGCTCTTACCGGAACGCCAGAAACCCGCAGACGCATCACACCCGATGGCGAGGCAACCATTCTCTCCGCGGCCTGGCCAATACGTTCCGCCGACGGCATCGTCGGCGTAGTACTGGTGGAACAAAGTACCAACCAGATCCTGGCATTGCAGAACGAGGCACTGAAACGGCTGTTCGGGACAACAGCCCTGCTGTTCGTGATCACCATCCTGCTGCTCCTGGGCTTCGCCACCCTGCTCACCCGGCGAATCAGCAGACTGCGCAACCGCGTGGAGAGTGCCGTCACGCCGGATGGCCGCATCAAGGGTGAACTGACTGCAGACCGGACAAAAGATGAAATCGGTGATCTCAACCGCAGTTTTGCCAGTGTGCTGAATCGTCTCTCGGAGTACAACCGCTACCTGGAGGCCATGGCTTCCCGCCTCGCCCACGAACTGCGCACGCCCCTGACTGTCGTAAAATCATCCCTCGAAAACCTTGAATCCGAGCACTCGGCCGAACAGCGCGACCGGTGCATCATGCGGGCCAAGGAGGGGAGTGAGCGGCTTGGCCTGATATTGCACCGCATGCGGGAAGCCACCCGTCTGGAACAACTGCTGCAGCAGACAGAGTTTGAGACATTCGACCTGAAGGCATTGGTTTCTGCCAGTGCCGAAGGCTACAGCACCGCATTCCCCGGTTGCCGCTTCGAAATCACTGTTCCCCAGGAGCCGGTAAAGGTCCATGGGGCTCCGGACCTGGTCGGCCAGGCCCTGGACAAACTGGTGGCCAATGCCGTGGATTTTCATGAACCCGGCTCAGCTATTTTGCTGCAGCTGGAAAACAAGGAAACAGATGCAATGGTAAGCGTGGTCAACCAGGGCCCGCTACTGCCTGGAGACATGTCCCAGGAGATCTTCGGCTCCATGATATCGGTCCGTAATGAGAAGGGAGATGAGCCTCATCTCGGGTTAGGCCTGTATCTTGTACGGTTGATTGCAGAGTTCCATGGAGGCAAGGTATGGGCAGGGAACCTCTCCGAAGGAGAGGGTGTCAAATTTACTATTCAAATACCCATGGAACAATAACCGATGGACCCCGCCCCATTTATCGCACTCTCCTTGCTCCTGATGCTCGGCATTGGTGTACTGGCCATCTTCCTCGCCGGCAAGGACAGCAAGTCCAGCAACATGGACGATCCCGAGAATCGAAAGGAGCGCATGAAGTTCTTCAAGCGCTTCTAGAGTTTGCCAACAGGTTCTTCGATCAGGTTTTTATGCCCACACCCTTACGCAGCAGGTGCAGTGCGAAACTGCTCAGGCCCAGGATAAAGAGCAGTATGATGGATATGGCCAGGCCCATGCCGATATCCGATACCCCCAGCAATCCATAGCGGAATGCGTTGACCATGTAGAGTATCGGGTTGGCCAGGGAAACAGACTGCCAGAACTCGGGCAGCATCTGGATAGAGTAGAACACCCCGCCCAGGTAGGTCAGCGGTGTCAACACAAAGGTGGGAACGATGGAGATATCGTCAAAGCTCTTGGCAAAGACAGCATTAATAAAACCGCCCAGTGCGAACAGTATGGAGGTGAGCACGAACACCAGCAGCGTCCAGGCGTAATTGTGGATGTTGAGGTCGGTAAAAAAGACGGACACGCCGGTCACGGCAATACCTACCACCACCCCACGGGCAACGCCGCCGCCAACATACCCTGCCAGGATCACCCAGTGGGGCACAGGTGCGATCAACAGCTCCTCCACATGTTTCTGGAACTTGCTGCTGTAGAAGGAGGAGACCACGTTGGAGTAGGAGTTTGTGATCACCGCCATCAGGATCAGGCCCGGCACGATGAAATCGATGTAGCGAAATCCATCCATCTCGCCGATACGCTCTCCGATCAGGGTACCGAAAATGACATAGTAGAGGATGGTGGTGATCGCCGGCGGCAGTACCGTCTGCACCCAGATGCGGATGAAGCGCAGAAACTCCTTGGTGATGATCGTGCTGAAGGCGATCCAGTAACGGGAGAGGTTGTTCATGCCTCACCGTCCTTGCGTGTGCTCTCCACCATGTCGATAAAAAGCTGCTCCAGGCGATTCTGCTTGTTGCGCATGCTGATCACCTCGATGCCGTTACGGGAAAGCGCTTGGAACAGGCCGTTGATGCCCTGGTCCTGGGTCACCTCCACCTCCAGTGTGCAATCGTCAAGCTGGTCGAGAACGTAGCCGCCAAGCTCGGGCAGTTCCGCAATGGTACCTTTCAGATTCAGCACGAAGGTTTCTGTATGCAGCCGCTGCAGCAGACCACCCATGCTGCTGTGCTCGACTATTTCCCCCTGGTTGATGATGGCGATATTTCGACAGAGACTCTCCGCCTCCTCGAGGTAGTGAGTGGTGAGAATGATCGTCGTTCCCCGGCTGTTGATGTCTGTCAGAAACTCCCACATGAAACGACGGATCTCGATATCCACCCCAGCGGTAGGCTCATCCAGGATCAAAAGCCTTGGCTCATGGACCAAGGCACGGGCAATCATCAGGCGCCGTTTCATACCGCCGGAGAGGTTACGGGCCATGACGGTACGCTTGTCCCAAAGGTCCAGTTGGCGCAGGCTCTGTTCAGCCCGCTGCCAGGCCTCCTTGCGGGGAATTCCGTAGTAACCCGCCTGGTTCACCACGATCTCGGCCACCGGTTCCCAGACATTGAAGTTGAACTCCTGGGGTACTAGGCCGATACAGGCCTTGACCGCCTCGGGCTCCCGGTCAAGGTCATGACCGAATACCTCGACTGAGCCCTCGGTCTTGTTGACCAGGGAGCTGATGATTCCGATGGCGGTGGACTTACCGGCGCCATTGGGCCCCAGCAGGGCAAAAAAGTCCCCCTGCTGAATTTCAAGATCTATGCCCTTCAGGGCTTCGAAATCATTGCCGTAAACCTTGCGCAGGCCACGTATGCACAACGCGCTCATAGGTACTTCTTCTGCAGTCCAATCCAATTGTTCATCATATCGGCTAAGGTGGGGCCATTGAAACCGGTTTAAAGAGACCCGGGCCTGTTAGCGGACCCAAGTAACCTCAAATATGTCGTGGATGCGTGCTGTAGCATCCAACGCCCTCCCCGCTATAATGGCGAATCATCAGAAAAACATATTTTTCAGGGGACCCCATGAAACGAGTGACCATTGTCGGAGCAGGCTTCGCTGCCCTCACCTCCGCCCAGAAGCTGCGCAAACTGGATCCGGACATGGAGATCACCCTGGTCGCCCCAAAGCCCGAATTCAGCTACCTGCCGGGTACCATCTGGATACCTTCGGGTATACGTGAACCCGAAGACCTGCTGATCAACCTGGAGCACTTTTTCAGAAAGCACCGGGTCCACTTTCACCAGGGGTCTGCCACCGGTCTGAAAGAGGGCGGCCGTATCCTGGAAACCGACAACGGCGAGATCAGCAACGACGGCCTGGTCATCTGCTCCGGCGGCCGCTTCATCAAGAAACTGCCAGGGATCGAGCACAGCATCACCCCCTGCGAAGGCATACCCGCGGCTATGAAGATTCGCGAAAGGCTCAAGGAGATGCAGGGCGGCACCATCGCCGTGGGTTTTGCCGGCAACCCCAAGGAGCCCTCCGCCATGCGCGGCGGCCCCATGTTCGAGTTCCTGTTCGGCATTGATCGGCAGCTGCGCCTCGAGAAGCGCCGTGACAAGTTCAACCTGATCTTTTTCACCCCGGCACCGAGCCCCGGCAACCGTCTTGGCCCCAAAGCCGTGAAGGGCCTGCTCAAGGAACTGGAGAAGCGCAACATCCGCACCCACCTCGGACACAAGATGAAAGGCTTCACCGACAACAAGGTGACTACCGAAGGGGGGGAATTCGAGGCAGACCTGATTCTCTTCATGCCCGGCATGACCGGCAACCAGTGGTTTGACAACACGGCCCTTCCCCGTTCAGAGGGGGGATTGATCAGGGCAGACCGCCAGTGCCGTGTCGAGGGTATGGACCATGTGTATGTTGCCGGCGACTCCGGCAGTTTCCCCGGTCCGGACTGGATGCCCAAGCAGGCTCACATGGCCGACCTGCAGGCAGAGACCGCCGCCAGCAACCTGGTTGCAGAGTTCAATGGCGAAGTGCCTGACAAGACCTTCAAGGTGGAACTGGTCTGTATCGTCGACAGCCAGACCACGGGCATGCTGGTGGCCCGTACAGAGAAGCACAACCTGGTGATGCCACAGATGGCGGCATTTCACTGGCTCAAGCGACTGTTCGAGTGGTGGTACCTGCGGCAATACCGTTAGTCATCCAACCGGTGGGGTTGAAGCGCGTTCAATGAACTGACTTTCCTGAACCTGCGGACTCGTTTTCCGATATCAGTTCATTCAACTTGAGGAGCGTCATTGCCATTTTTGCAATCGCCTCGTTCCAGGTCGGCTTGTTGAACAGGTACCCCCTGCCCCAGTTCACAACCAAGCCGCTGGAGAAATTCCAGCTGCTCAGCGCTCTCAATACCTTCAGCAACAACCTTCAGGCCTAGGCTCCGAGCCATCGACACAATCGCCTCGACCAGTGTCGCATCACCCTTGCTGCTGGGTATGCCGCTGATGAAAGAGCGGTCTATTTTCAGAATATCCATGGGATAACGCTTCAGATAACTCAAAGAGGAGTAGCCTGTTCCAAAGTCATCGATGGCCAACCCCAAACCCATCTCTTTCATCTCGGCCAGCCAATCCAGGGTTTCCTCACCCCCTTCAAGCATCATGCCCTCTGTGATTTCAAGCGTCACCAGGTTTGGATCGACACCGCTCTCCTCCAGTATCGATTTCACCTCGTTGGTGGTAAGCCCCAAAGCCAACTGCCTACTGGAGAGATTTACGTTTACCCTCAGCTTCAAACCCTGGTCATGCTAGGCTTTGGCCTGAATTGCAGCAGTAGAGAGTACCCAGGTGCCGATGGCCCCGATCAATCCCGTCTCCTCTGCCAGGGGAATAAAAACATCCGGAGAAATCAAACCCCGGTCAGGATGATTCCAGTAGACCAACGCTTCCACACCATTCATGCGTCCTGTATCCAGGTCTATCACCGCCTGGTACTTGAGCACCAGTTCCCTGCGGTCCATTGCCCAGCGAAGCTCCCTCTCCAGTTCCATGTGGCGCTTCACTTCGTCATCCATTGAAGGAGTGAAAAACTGGTAGCGGTTTCTCCCTTTCTCCTTTGCAAGATACATCGCCATGTCTGCATTACTGAGCATGACGCCGGCATCCACGGCATCATCAGGATAGAGGGTAATGCCGATGCTTGCCCCAACAAAGACCTCTCTCCCATTCAAATGGAAAGGCACATTAATCTCATCGATGACCTTCTTGGCCACTTCACCCACATCATCGGCCTTACGAACATCCGGCAAAACGATGACAAATTCGTCCCCGCCGAACCGAGCCACGATGTCACTCTCTCTAACCGCCGTATTGAACCTGCCGGCCACCTTCTGCAGAAGTTCGTCACCCACTACATGACCCAGCTATCGTTGACCCGTTTGAAACCATCCAGGTCGATAAAAAGCAGCGCAACCTGTTCCTCCTCACGGTGAGCCGCGAGCAGCGCCTGGTTCAGGCGGTCGACAAGAAGGTTCCTGTTCGGAAGCCCGGTAAGGGGATCATAATTGGCCTGTCGGCGTATCTGCTCTTCGTCCGCTTTCCTTCGAGTGATATCCGAAAAAACGGCCACATGTTCTTTTACATTACCCGTGTCGTCCCTGATCACTGCCAGGGAGAGCCATTCAGGGAAAACGGTACCATCCTTGCGTCGGTTCCAGATCTCACCACTCCAGTATCCCTTTGTATAGAACGTTGACCACATATCACGGTAATAGTCAGCATCATGGCGCCCGGAATTGAGCATACTGGGATCTTCACCGATCACCTCCTCTGACTGGAAACCGGTGATCTGCGTGAATGCCGGATTAACCGACTTAATCCGGTTATTCGCATCGGTGATCATGATACCTTCCATGGCGGTCAGCGATAGTAACTCTCATACGCTTGATACAGATTGTTGAAGGCCTCTTTGCTTGGCACTGCGACATATCTTGCACGAAGGCTGCCCAACTCTTTCGACAATCTCAGGTTGGCCCTGAGGTGAAACAGTACGTTTTCAACCAGGGACTGGGTATCCGCATCGGAAAATCCCAGGTTTGCCATCTCCTCAACTCTCTTTTCCAAACTGTCCGCTTCGGAAACTGCAGAGAATTGATAGAACCTGTAGAGTTCCGTGATCAGTTCCAGCACCTGGTCACCGGCCTCATGCTCTTTTCCTGACAACTCCCGGGCCAGCATTGGCAGGTACTGCAGTCCATTACGTACGAGAGCAACCTTTGACTTGATGTGTTCCATCAGGGCCAGTTTTTCATCCAGTGATGCCATGTACGCATCCAGGTGGCGGCGAAACCGCTCGCCTTCAGTTCCTTCTATCTGTACATCCGGAGAGGTGATCTTCTGGCGCAGTCCGTAGAGTTTTTTTGAATCCTCCACCAAAGGATCGAACTGGACCAGGATGTAGGATGTGACGCGTAATACGTCCCTGTCGAGCGCACCCTCTATCTGCTGAATCCTGAAAAGAAGATCGAGGCGCTTGTTGTGCTGATGGATATCCACAGATCGGGTCTGCATAAAGAAAGCCACCAGCACCAGCGTTGCCAGCAGGAGAAAGAGTTGCAGAAAAACAAAGCGCCTCGATGTCATGGCCGCAGCCCCGGATGACTACCCACGAGGGACTCAAGAAATGCAACGATCAATGAAACATGGGCTTCGGGTATTCTGCGCCCCAGTTGATAACTGCCCATCACCCTGATTGCCTCAGCAAGATCCTTCGCACTCCCATCATGAAAATAGGGTGAATTGATTGCCGAAAGTCGCAAGCTGGGTACTTTGAAAAAGTAGAGATCCTCGTCCTTGCCGGTTACGTTGAAGCGCCCCCTGTCAGCATCCACGATCTCCGACCCCCGGTCGCCAAAGTAGTCACCGATGGCACCCATCCTCTGGAACATGTTTCCACCCACATTCACACCCTGGTGACAGGCGATACAGCCATAGGATTTGAACAGACGGTAGCCCTCTTTCTCCCTTTCATTCAGTGCGTCCTCATCTCCGCGCAACCAGCGGTCGAAAGGGCTGTCAGGCGTAATCAGGGTGCGCTCGAAACTGGCAATGGCATCACAGAATATTCTGTTCCGTGATGCCATCTTCATAAAGGGCGTTGAAAGCCTCGGGATAAGCCTTGTCCTGGCTCAACTTGGAAATCACCTGCTTCCAGGTTGATGCCATTTCGATGGGATTGACGACCGGACCGCCAGCCTGTTCGTGGAGGTTTGCCGCTCTGCCGTTCCAGAATTGGGCCAGGTTGAAGCGTGCGTTATAGACTGTCGGTGCTTTTATACCGCCCAGAGCGCCATCGACCCCTATTGAACGTGGCAATCGATCTGTCCCTCCTTGCTCAAGACGGTGGCAGTGGGCACAGCTGATCGAATCATCGCGGGAGAGCCTGACATCATGGAAAAGCCTGTCACCCAGGGCGACCTTGTCCGGGTCCTGACCATGTTGCTGGGGAATTGGGGTAATGGGTTCATCAAATGCACGGGCGGGCGCTGCAGTTCCCAGCACGGGAACCAACATCACGATCCCCAGAAAAGCACCAAGCGTTTTACTGCGAAAAACCAACCAAATTCCCCCTGAGGGGTTATTTTAATCAATGCCGGCTAAAAAACGTAACGAAGTAATTTCCCCACTCTTTACACGTGAATTTTCTGACTCTAATCCCCTGAAACTATTCTGCGATCATCTGCATCAGGTGATCAGGCACATTCAAGGCACCCTCTATCACGGTATCTTCGACCCTGGCATTGGTGAAACGGACATTTTCCAAATCCGCCTTCCTGAATGAGGTGCCGGTAAGCTGGGCCCCGTTGAGCAGCGCACCCTGAATATTGGCATTGTCCAGAACCGCGCCTTCCAGTGCTGCACCTGTGAGTACCGCAAGCCTCATATCCACATAATTCAGTTTTGAATCGATCAGCACCGCGCGCATCATGAAGCCGCCGCTGAAGATACTGCCCCTGAAGTCACCCTCCTCCATGGCGATATCCTTCATGTAGGCCTTGGTGAAATCCGCTCCGGTGGATTTGACCTCGTTCAGGTTTGCACCAAACATGTTGGCCCTGACAAAACGAGCACCATCCAGAACACCCAGATCCAAGGTAGTGTGAAAAAGATCGGCCTCGGAAAAATCAGCGTTGGCAACCGTACACTCACCGAGATTGGCCCAGCGTAAATCAGCCTTCACCAGGCTGGCATCGGACAGATTGCATCCGGGAATAAAGGCATTGGTGAGATCGACCCCGTCAAGCAAAGCCCCCCCTGAGATCGATGGCAGGCGCGACCCGTCCAGCGAAACTGCAATGCCGGAGATCGGTTTTGGGCCCAGGCTTAGCGCAATCCCCCATGGGGAGATCAGTTGCATAACCCCAACATGATGAGAGGAGCAGCAAACAGCCCTAGCAAGCATTTTTTCACCTTCTGTCTCATGAATTGCCCAGAAATCAGTTTGCACCGTTACAGACTAATAGCAGACAACCAGCATTTTGAGGAGGGTGTAATTTGGATATGAACGGCAGCCTGACCGGCTGCCATTTATGCAAGGGCCTGTCAGCAGGCCATGGGTCAGCCGTCGACCCAGTCAGCAGGGCGCTTCTGATCTTCGCGCAGCACTGGCGCGAAGTAGACATCGGCGTCGTCGAGATCCACGTCAGTGCTATCCTTGTCTTCCAGGGGCTGGTCGTAATCTTTCCAGCCGCGCAAACCGGTCTGCAGGGAACAGACGTTCTCGTAACCCAGCACCTGCATGGAGTGAGCTGCCAGAATGCTGCGGTACCCGGATCTGCAGGCCACCACGATCTCCCGCTTGCGTGATTCGACCAGTTCCGGCTCGGTCTCTTCGTAATCCCATTCACACGCCGACTCCAGGATTCCCCGGGGCACGTTCATGGAGCCTGCAATATGCATGGCATCGAACTCGTAGGGTTCACGCACATCGAGGATCAATAGATCCGGGTTGGCCTCCATGCGCTCTTCCAGGTCCCAGGGCATGATCTCCTTTACATCGGTCATGCAACTGCGGATCTGTTCAATAAACCTAATCATAATTTCGATTCCTGTTACTACTTTGGGCCGCCTGCTTCAGCCTCGATTAATCTGTCATAAAGTCGGAAATGAGAGCGTTATACTGATAAGTCACTGTCACTGCATTGAGAATTATCCACGTGGACAGAGACTCTGTTCCACGGCAATTACCGCCGCCTCCACCCGGGAATGGACATTGAGCTTGCGCAAGATCGCTTTCACGTGGAGTTTCACCGTGCCATCTGAAATCCCCAGGTTGCGTGCTATTACCTTGTTGCTCTGACCGTCCGCCAGGTGACAAAGGATCTCGCGCTCACGGGGGGTCAGATCAGAGAAAGCATCCTGGGCCGCAGCGCTCTCAGATTCACCCTGCACCGCCTTGGCCAGGATTCCAGTCAACTCCTTGGCCACGACAGTTGAACCGGCAACAATCTCCTCCAGCGCGGTGATCAATTCATTGGGCTCCATGTCTTTCAACAGGTAGCCCTGCGCACCGTTCTGCAGGGAGTTGATCACATCCTTCTCGTCCCGGCTGGTGGTGAGCATGGCAATGGGCATGGAGAGATTGCGCCCGCGCAGTTCCTGGAGCACCTCGATGCCATTCATATCGGGCATACGCATATCCAGCAACACCACGTCGGGCTGCTCCCGGGCCACCATGTCTATGCCCTGCTGGCAGTCCCCCAACGCACCGACCACATCAATGCCTCGACGCTGCAGCAGTTCCTGCAGTCCAATGCGAAACAGGGCATGGTCGTCAATCAGTAGTATGCGCATCAAACGGCCTCTTGTTGTTCGTCAGCCAGCCGGGAACCGGCATTATAGATCAACTCCACGCGCGTGCCTTCACCGGGCTCACTCTCGATCCTGAGGCTGCCCCCCAGCCTGTGTGCCCGCTCCTCCATGATGGAGAGACCGATATGCTCACCAGGATTACCCCTGGGGCTGGCATTTTCGAAACCCACACCATCATCCTCGATCAGGATCTTGTATTCGTTGTCACCATGGCATGTCAGCAGAACGCGGACCGTGTGCGCCTGTGCATGCTTGCGTATATTCACCAGGCTCTCCTGGACGATACGCAGGATCTGCATCTCCTCGCTGGCCCCCAGGTTGATCAGGCGGCAGCTGCGCTGAAAGAAGATCGGAATACCTGTCTCCTGGCGAAAACGCTGGGCAAGCTTCTCCAGTGCAGGAGCCAGCCCCCGCTGATCCACGGGCGCCCGGAAATTGTTCAACAGCTCCCTGAGTTCATTGTGCGCTTCATCCAGGGCGTTGCGGATCCTATCGAGTTCGCTTCGGCTTCTGTGGCCGGCATTCTCCTGCTCCTGGGTCTCTTCCAGCATGCGGACCTGGAAACGCAGGCTCGCCAGTGTCTGGGCGAGAGAGTCATGGAGTTCGTGGGCCAGTGCAGTTCGCTCCTGGATAATGGAGAGCCGGTGGGCCTCTTCGTCAGAACGCTGCTTGGCGATGGCGATGCCCAGGTGATTGCCGATGGTATCCAGCAGGTACTGGACATCCTCCCGTCCCTTGAGGTCAGTGTGCTTGACATAGATGCGGTAGAGGCCCAGTTGATCACCGTGATAGGCCAGGGGCACCTCCACCACGGCCATCTCCTGGGTACTGTACATGCGTCGGTTGTTGCGAACCGAGCACTCCCTGGCATCGTGTTCACAAAGCACATCACCGCTGGAGAGCGCCTTGCCGCATTGGCACAACGGCACCGGCAGCTGCTCCTGCTCTGTCATGGGCACGTCGTCCAGGCCCACGCTTCCCACCAGGCGCATCTGCTCCTGGTTGGTCGCCAACTGTACCGTGGCCGCCTTGCCGTGGACGATCTCCTTAAGCACCACCAGGTAGCGCAAAAGCAGGCTGTCCATATCATCCACCTGGTTGATACTGGAGGCGACGTCGTACAGGATGTTGACTGCAGAGGTCTGCTGGGCGAGGCGCCGGGTCTGGCGGGCCACACGGTTATCCATATCTTCGTAGAGATCGATCAATTCGCCGCTCAGACTGTCCAGGTCACGGGCAACTGAACCGAGCACACCCACGCTCTCAAGGGGCAGCGAGGACCAGGGGTCGCCCTGGCACACATCTGCCACCGACTGCTCCAGCTCCACCAGGAGCTTCAGAAGCTGGCTGCGCAGACGACCCGCTCCCACCAGGCCAGCCACCAGCGAGAGAAAGCCCACCAGGATCATAAGCACCGGCAGGTTCTGATCCTTGCCCACGCCGGCAAACAACAGGACGGTAAGTACGAGATTGAACACCAGGGTCGATGCCAGTGCTCCAAGCGGACCGAGCAGGCGCCCTACCACTAGGATGCGCAGAATCGATGAGCGGTTCATCAGCGATGGGAGAAAACCCTCCCACACTTTGCCGCCCGGGCTCTGTTGCTCTTCCTGGATATCAGTCATCGGTTATCTGTTGGGACAATCACCGGTACAAAGATACCGGCACCCTGAATGTAAAAGACTGATTCTAACACAAAAACCAAGTCTTCCAGTCGGGATAAGAATCAACCGGCCAGCACCCCGCTCACCGCCTTGACCCGCTCAAATGCAAGGGCCTGCCCAAGCTGGGCGCCATCGATGCCCCGAGCCTTCAGCGACTGTACCGAGACACCGTTGGAAGCCTCCAGTGATCGCCTCAGCAGTGAGCATGCCTTTTCCGCATCCTGCGGAAAAAGAGCGGAGAGCAGGCTGAGCAGCGCTTCGAAACGCTCGCCGTGCTGCTGGGCGCGGGAGCGATGCAGAAAATGCACCACACCTGCTGCGTCGCGGGATAGTGGCGCCTTGAAACCGGACGCCAGATCCAACCCCAGCTCAACCAGTTCGATGAAATCTTTCTCCGCCCTGAGCGCCGACAGGAAGTCTCCCCCTGCCTGGACACTCTGAAACATGACAGCGGCAAAACGCACCCTGGGATCCCCGCTGATGTCGGTTGCCCACTTCAGTGCCGCAATGGATTCGCTATCACCCTCCTTCTGATGAGCATCGGGGTCCCCCATGCTCCCGGCCAGTTCGGGCATGATCACCTGCAGCGCCCCGCAGCGATGCAGCACTTCGAAAAAGCGCCAGGGTTGCTCCGTATCCAGCGCCAGTTTCATCTCCTGCCACACCCGCTCCGGCTTCAGGTGCCTGAGATCATCGGATGCAGCCATTTTCTTCATCAATGCATGGGTGCCGTAGGCCACCCTGAACCCCCAGCGTCCCAGCCGGGCCGCAAAACGGGCCACCCTCAGCAGTCGTACCGGATCTTCCACGAAAGCGGGGCTGACATGACGCAATATGCCGTCTGCAAGATCATCCTTGCCATTGAAAGGGTCGATGGTTACGCCTTCCTCATCCTGGGCGATGGCGTTGATGGTGAGGTCCCGGCGATACAGATCCTCTTCCAGGGTCACATCAGGGCCGGCATCGGTTTCAAATCCCTTGTACCCCGGACCTGTCTTGGTCTCCCTGCGCGCCAGGGCGTACTCCTCTCCGGTATCCGGGTGCAGAAAAACAGGGAAATCCGCATCGGCCTTTTTGAATCCCTGGGCCAGCATCTCCTCCTCGGAGCCACCCACCACCACCCAGTCGGCATCCTTCACCGGCAGGTCCAGCAGACGGTCTCTCACAGCACCTCCCACCCGGTAGATCTTCATGATTCGTCCTCACTGAGCAGATCGCGCTCTTCCTGCTGCAGGAGCCACATGTGCTGATAAATCCTCTCTTTCGCCATCAGTTCCCGGTGACTGCCCTGCTCCACGATAAGACCCTGGTCCATGACCAGGATGCGATCCGCATCCACCACGGTGGAGAGGCGGTGCGCGATGACCAGGGTTGTGCGATCCTGTGCCACTTCCCGCAGGGTCTTCTGGATTGCCTGCTCGGTTTTACTGTCCAATGAAGAGGTGGCCTCGTCGAACACCAGGATGCGCGGCCGCTTGAGGATCGCCCTGGCGATGGCGATACGCTGCTTCTCGCCCCCGGAGAGCTTCAGGCCCCGCTCACCCACTACCGTTTCGTACCCCTGTGGCAGGGATTCGATGAACTCACGGATATGGGCCATGCCCGCAGCGGCCTCCACCTCGGCGCGGCTCGCCTCGGGACGACCGTAGGCCAGGTTGTAATAGATGGTGTCATTGAACAGCACCGTATCCTGGGGCACGATGCCGATCGCCTCGCGCAGGCTCTCCTGGGTCACCTCCCGCAGATCCTGTCCATCGATGGTCACCCTGCCGCCGCTAACGTCGTAGAAACGGAACAACAGCCGGGACAGGGTGGACTTGCCCGCACCGCTATGGCCCACCACGGCGATCTTCTCGCCGGGACGAACCGTAAAATCAACCCCGTGAAGAATCGCCCGGTCGGGCTGGTAGGAGAAGTCCACCTGTTCGAACCGCACCTCTCCCTCCTGCAGATCCAGGGGTGAGGCATCAGGCTTGTCCTGGATCTCCGGTTCACGCTCCAGCAGCTTGAAGATCAGGTCCATGTCCGCCAGGGAGTACTTGATCTGTCGATAGACGATGCCCAGAAAGTTGAGGGGAATGAACAGCTGCAGCAGGAAGGCGTTGACCAGCACCAGGTCGCCGATGGACATGCTGCCCTCCACCACGCCGTTGGCGGCGAAGAACATGATGATCATCACCCCGATGCCGATAATCGCCCCCTGGCCGAAGTTGAGGATGGACATGGAGGTGGTGCTCATCACCGCCTTGCCCTCCCACTCGCCCAGGGTGCCGTCGAACCGCTCCAGCTCCAGCTGTTCGTTGCCGAAATACTTGACGGTTTCGTAGTTGATCAGGCTGTCCAGTGCCTGCCCACTGGACTGTGACTCCAGGCGGTTCATCTGCAGACGGTAGTCCATGCGCCACTCGGTCACGGCCAGGGTGAAGACCACGTAGACCGCTACCGTGCCGAAGGTGACCAGGGTAAAGACGATGTCGTACTGGATGAGCAGAACACCGGCCACCAAAGCAAATTCCACCAGCATCGGCAGAATACTGAAGACCATGTAGTTGAGGATGGTGCTGACACTGCGGGTCCCCCGCTCCAGGTCCCGGCTGATGGCCCCGGTCTTGCGCTCCAGGTGAAAACGCAGGGAGAGGTTGTGCAGATGGGACAGCACCTGTGTGGAGAGTCGACGCATGGCGTGGTAGCGCACCCGGGCGAAGACCACGTCCCGCAACTCGTTGAACAGGGAACTGCCGACCTTCAGGACACCGTAAGCCACCAGCAGGAAGACCGGCAGTACCAGCATGGTCTGTTCGCTCTTCTCCAGGCTGTCCACAATCTCCTTGAGGACCAGGGGGATGCCCACATTGGCCATTTTCGCCAACACCAGGCAGGCCAGGGCAAGCAGGGCCCGGCCACGGTAATCCCAGAGATAGGGCGTCATGCCCCTTAGATTTTGCCAATCCCTACGGTCTTCATGGGGACGGGTATGGGCGTGAGTGATGTGTGACATGCTAGAATCGTGTCAATTGTTTGAAACTTTCGCAACCCGGCGGATTCTATATGAATTCACTGATCGCCGTGATGCGAAAATTTGAGAGTAGTTTTTATGACCCAGGATTGCAGTTACAACGAACTCTGCGCCCTCCAGGCACTGGACGACAGTATGGAGCCTGAGTTTCCCAACGGTTGCGTGATCGTGATCGAACCCTCGGAAATCTGCGCCACCGGCGCCTACGTGGTGGCCACGGTAAATGGCGAGCGCTGGTTCCGCCTGTATGTCCGCGACGGCCAGGGTGGCGAGAAGCTGGTTGCCCTCAATGGCACCTACCCGGAGATCGATCTCACCGGTACCTCGTTCAAAATCGAGGGCGTCATCGTCCAGCGCAACATCAAGCGCGAAGTGAAGCACTACCAGCCTTACCAGCCCAACAATGGCGAAAACGAAATACCCCTGCAGTAGCCGCACATGACCATATCCCGCCGCCTCACTCTCATCATCACGGTACTGCTTCTAGCGGGCATCACCGGTTGTGATGAGAAACCGGCGGCGGGCCCCACGGGAAAGAAGCGCCCCGCCAGCGACCACCTGGTAGAGGTGATCACCGTCCGGCAGGAGCAGAGCTACAGCGCCCACGAACGAACCGGCAGCCTGCGCGCCCGGCGCACCGTTCGCATCCATAACCAGGAAGAGGGCCGCATAACGGCTGTTCCCTTCTACGAGGGTGACAAGGTAAATCAGGACGATACCCTGGTCAGGCTGGCAGACGACCTGCTTCAGGCGGAACTGGAGAAAGCCGGGGCCACCACCCGCCAGGCCAGTATCGATCTGAAAAGGATCCGTGGCCTGGTGAAAAAACGGGCTGCCTCTGAAGATGAACTGACCCGCGCCCAGACCGCCCTGGATGTGGCCAGGGCTGAACAGAAACTGCTGGAGACGCGGATCGGCTATACCCACATCAGCGCCCCCTTCAGCGGCGTGATCAGCGAGCGAAAGATAGAGCCCGGCGACGTGGTCTCCAAGCACAGCCACCTGTTGACCGTCACCGACCCCGGATCCCTGGTCACCGAGATCCATGTCTCCGAACTATTGCTGCCCCACCTGAAGATCGGGGACCCGGTGGAGGTGCGCATAGACGCCCTGGGCAACCGCCAATTTGCCGGCAGCATTCTGCGTATCCATCCCGAACTGGACAACCTTACCCGCCAGGGCGTCGTCGAGGTGCTGCTGGAGCCCGTCCCTGAAGGCGCCCGTGCCGGGCAGTTCGCCCGCGTCACCCTGAAAACCGCGCAGACCGAGCGGCTGCTTGTACCCTTCAGCGCTATCCGCCGGGACCGCAGCGGCGAATATGTCTACCTGATGGGCCCGGAGCAGAAAGCTCGGATGACCCGGGTAAGAAGCGGCATCCGCATCGCGGACAAAATAGAAATCCTGGAGGGCCTGAAGATCGGACAGCAGGTCATCACCCGGGGCTTCCTCGGCATCTCCGAGGGCAAGAAGGTTAAAGCGGTAAATATAAACAAAACTGTAGGAGCCGAGTCCTCTCGGCGATAACCCTCAGCTTATAGCTGTTCCCCCGGAAGACCGGGCTCCTACAGTCACTGCTCAGACAAACTGATGAAACAGCCCGCTAAAACAATCGGCGGTGGCCTTGCCGCCTGGTCCCTGCGCCACCCCATCGGGGTGGTGATGATCACCCTCGCCATCATGGTGCTGGGGCTGTTTGCCCTGCAGCGGCTCAACATCGACCTGTTGCCCCATATCATCTACCCCGATGTCCGGGTGCGCATCATGGACCCCGGTGTGCCTGCCACCATCATGGAGGACGAAATCACACGCCAGCTCGAGGTGCAGTTGGCAATCACCGAGGACGCCATTCATATCGAGTCCCAGACCAGCGAGGGGCGCAGCGCCGTCTCCCTCTCATTCGAATATGGCAAGGACATCGACATCGCCCTGCGCGACGCCAGCACCCGGCTGGACCGGGCCAAGCGTTTTCTGCCCGACACCGTGGAACCGGCGGTGATCTACAAGCGTGACCCTTCCCAGATTCCCATTGCGGAGTACGTGGTCAGTTCCAGTCTGCGCGACCCGGTGGAGCTGCGCAGTTGGGTGGACTACAGTCTCGGCAAGTGGCTGCTCAACATACCCGGGGTCGCGGCGGCCGAAGTCGGCGGCGGCCTGGTGCGGGAGATCCAGGTGCTGGCTGATCAGAACCGCCTCGCCGGCCTTGGCCTGGACGTACTGGATATCTCCGAAGCGCTGGAGAGCGGCAACATCGAGACCCCGGCAGGACGCCTGGTGATGGACAATGCCGAGATCAGCGGCCGCACCGCCGGGCGTTTCCGCAGTGTCGACGAGATCATCAACCTGCCGATCTCCGTGGAAACCGAAGACGGCCCGACCCGACTGCTGCGCCTGGGTGAAGTCGCCCAGGTGGTGGACGGGGCCGAGGACGAACGACTGCGCATCCGTCTCAATGGACTGCCGGGCATCAAGCTCTCGATCCAGAAGCAGCCCCAGGCCAACACCGTGGCCGTGGTGGACGCGGTCAACCTCAAGTTGGAAGAGTTGGAAAGTGACGGCCTGATCCCCGACGACATGGAGATCCGTATCGTCGACAACCAGGCACAATATGTACGCCGCTCACTGGACAACGCCATCACCGCTGCAGGCAGCAGCGCCCTGCTGGCCATGCTGGTGGTCTACATTTTTCTTGGCAGCCTGCGCCGCACCCTGATCATCGGCAGCGCCATCCCAATTGCCATCCTGGTCACTTTCATCCTCATGAGCAGCGCCGGCCTGACGCTCAACATCATGACTCTCGGCGGCCTGGCCCTGGGTATCGGCATGCTGGTAGACAGCACCATCGTCATGCTGGAGAACATCTATCGCCATCAGCGCAAGGGCGAAGACCGTGACCAGGCATCCCGGGAGGCGGCCTCCGAGGTCAACAGCGCCATTGTCGCCTCCACCTCCACCAACCTTGCCGCGGTACTGCCGTTTCTCTTCATCACCGGCCTGGTGGGGCTGCTTTTCCGGGAACTGATCTTCACCATCTCTGCAGCCATCGTCGCCTCCATGCTGGTGGCCCTCACCCTGGTTCCGGCCCTGGCCGGGCGCATCCCCGCAGGTCGTGAAGGGCTGCTGCGCCGGGGGGGCAACAACACCCTCACCCACCTGCAGAACGGCTACGCCTGGCTGCTGCAGTGGCTGCTCAAGGTACACTGGCTGATTCTTGCCCTGTTCATTGCCGGCCTGGCGTTTGCTGCCCCCCGCTTTCTGGACAGTAAGCAGATTTTTCTGCCGAGCATGGACGAGGGACGGGTCTATGTCAGTATCAGCGCGGACCGCGGCACCAGCGTCGCCCGCATGAACCGCATCACCGAAAAGATCGAGGCCATTCTCTCCGGTCAACCGGAGGTAGAGACGCTCTTCACCACCGTGGGCGGTCACGTATTCGGCCGCTCCCAGCACGAGTCTGCCAACCGCTCCAGTATCAAGGTGCAGTTGAAACCCCTGGCCCAGCGCAATGCCCTGCCCACCCAGGCCTGGATCGGCCGTGTTAAGAAACTGGTAGCAAAAGAGCGCATGGCTGGTATCAAGGTACGCATCTTCAGCCGGGGCATCAGGGGTATCCGCCTCAATCGCAGCGACGGCGACTTCGCGTTGCGGATAAAGGGTCCCGATCTAGAGGTTCTGGAGTCCCTGGCCAACAAGGTAATGGACAAAGTGAGCGCGGTGGATGGCCTGAGCAACCTGCAACACTCTGCCGAAGAGAAGAACCAGGAGCTTTCGGTCCAGGTGGACAGGGACCGGGCGACCAGCTACGGACTGACAGTGGAAGACGCAGGCAAGGCCCTGCGCTTCGCACTCCAGGGCAGCACTGTCACCGACTTCATCACCGAGGACCGTTCCATCGATGTGCTGCTGCGCCTGGCGGAAGAGGACATTGCCAATCCCGCCGACCTGGAAAACATCATTCTCTTCAGCAAGACCACGCCAAGGGTACCGGTACACCTCTCCGACATCGCCCAGGTGGACCTGCACCCCACCCCGTCGGCCATCATGCGTGATCTCCAGCAGCGCATGGTCGAGGTCAGCGCCTCCCTCAGCGGCGAGAAGACCCTAAACGAAACCATCGAGGCCGCCCTACAGATCGTCAGGGAGATGGAGATACCCAAGGGCTACACCGTCTACGAAGCAGGCAGCCTGGAGACGCTCAAAGAGGGGCGCAGTCTCAGCTACCAGCTTCTGGGCCTGGCCATTTTCCTGGTCTTCGTGGTCATGGCGGTGCAGTACGAGTCCCTGCGCAACCCGGTCGTGATCATCCTCAGTGTGCCCTTCGCCGTGATCGGCGTGGCCATCGGCCTGCAGGTCACCGGACTCCCCCTCTCCATGCCCATATGGCTCGGCATGATCATGCTGGCAGGTATCGTGGTGAACAATGCCATCGTGCTGGTGGAGTACATCGAAATACAGCGCCGTACCGGCCTGGCGGTAGGCGAAGCGATCATCCAGGCGGCACGGCTTCGCCTGCGCCCCATCCTCATGACCACGCTCACCACCGTGGTGGGCATGATGCCCCTGGCACTGGCATTGGGTGAAGGCGCCGAGATGCTTCAGCCCCTGGCCGTGACCATCGTCTCCGGCCTGCTCTTCTCCACCCTGGTCAGCCTGGTACTGGTACCTTCGGTCTACCGCCTGATCAACATTCGGCGTTGAATTTTCAGTCCACACGACTGTCACATGTAAAACCAGCTAACGCAGTACCGGTTGCTACACTGCGGCCAACAAAATAAAACAAAATCGCGGATGGAGATTGATCATGAGAACTGTACTGTTAAGTGCCGGCTGCCTGTTACTGCTTGCAGGGTGTGCGCAACAAAGCGGGGACACAATGATTCTGGGACGCTGGTACACCCAGTCCCAGGTTGAGCAGGGCAGCAAGGTGTTCCAGAACAATTGCGCCGTGTGCCACGGTCAAAAGGCCCAGGGGCTGGCAGCCGACTGGCGGAAGAGCCTGCCCGACGGCTCCTATCCACCTCCTCCACTCAACGGCACCACCCCCTGAAAATGCTCAAGCGCACCGTGGACAACGGCGGCATCCCCCTGGGTGGAAAGATGCCCCTTTTCAAAGCCGTGCTGAATGACGATGAGAAGTATGCTGCCATTGCCTATTTGCAAAACTTCTGGAACGACGAGATCTACAGCGCCTGGAAAGCGCGCGGCGGTCTGAACTAGAATTCCAGCCAGATGACCCAAGCAACAAGAAAACCCCACGCCGAGGCCTGTGATGAAAACGGCCCACCCATCCTGGCGGTGCTGAAGGCCAGGCTGCCCACTAATGCCAGGGTATTGGAGATTGGCAGCGGCACAGGTCAGCATGCCGTCCATTTTGGCGCCGAACTGCCGGGCATCACCTGGCAGACCAGTGACCAGTTGGATATGCATGAAGGTATCCAACTGTGGCTGGACGAAGCAGCCCTGCCCAATGTACAGCCTCCCCTGGACCTGGATGTCACCTGCGATCAATGGCCCGAAGCACAATACGATGCCGTGTTCAGTGCCAATACGGCGCACATCATGCCGATGGAAGCCGTTGAAGCGATGTTCAGAGGTGTCGGAAAACGCTTGAATGCCGGGGGACAGTTTCTGATCTACGGTCCCTTCATGTATCACGGCGAGCACACCAGCGAAAGCAACCGGCGTTTCGACCAATGGCTAAGAACCTGCGAGCCCCACCGGGGCATTCGTGACGTGGACTGGCTGGAAGAAATTGCGGCTGAGTCAGGTCTGCGACTTGAAGAAGACATCGAAATGCCGGTGAACAACCGCATCCTGGTCTGGACAAAAACCAAGCCTTAGCAGTACTCACTACCCGTATCAATAAAAGAAAAGGCCGGGCAATCACCCGGCCTTTCTTGTTACACCTGTCACATAGGAAGTATCACAGAGTCAATGACGTGAATAACGCCGTTACTTGTCAGGATATCGGTCTTGATTACGTTGGCGTTGTCCACTTTGACGCCATTGCTCGTATCGATGGAGATCGACTGTCCCTGAACAGATTTTGCAGATGACAGGTTAACTACATCGGATGCCATTACCTTTCCGGCAACCACGTGGTAGGTCAGTACCTTGGCAAGGGCCTCCTTGTCGGCAATCAGTGCATTCAATTGGTCTGATGGTATCTTGGCAAAGGCCTCGTCCGTCGGGGCAAAGACGGTAAATGGTCCATCCCCTTTAAGTGTCTCTACCAAACCCGCGGCCTTTACAGCAGTGACCAGGGTATCGAAGTCACCCGCCGCCATTGCCGTTTCCACAATATCCATTTTCTGAGCACGCGCATGTCCGGTTGACTGACAACCGATAACCAACAGAGACAGGAGTGCTACCGCCAGAACGCCAAGCTGCTTAATTCCAGGAAAAGTGTGCGTTTTCATAATCCCATTCCTCTCAAAATTAGATGAAAAATAGGCACATTTGTCTAATTCCTGCCCTAGACAATAGCCGACAATTATTTTTTGTCAAGACTTGTCTTAGACAAAAGTTGGATTACAATAAAATCATGATGGATATCGAATCCCCACAAAACAGCGCCGAAGAGGCAAGGCACCCAATCCAGGTAGTGTCCCGGAGAACAGGGCTCAGCGCTGATGTAATACGGGTTTGGGAAAGGCGCTATGGCGTGGTCAGCCCCACCCGGGTCAGCGGAGGGAGACGGCTCTATACCGACAGTGACATCAAGCGCCTTGCACTGCTGCAGAAGGTCACCAGTGCCGGCAGGCGAATCAGCGAGGTGTCTGAACTTGATGACGAGGCCCTGGGTGGTCTTGTCCAGGAAGATGAGAGCAGCATAACCGATCTGCTGGTATCACCCACCGGTGCGCAAGGCCCGGCAGGGCACGTGGAGAAGTGTTTTCAGGCCCTTCGCAGCCTCGACCAGGCGCTGTTGCGGTGCACACTCGCTGTAGCCGAAGCGGAATTGTCTTTACCGGTTTTTCTGGATCAGGTTGTATCGGTTTTTCTGAAACAGATTGGCCAAGCCTGGGAAAAAGGAACAGTCAGGGTATCCCAGGAGCATATGACAAGCGTCATTGTGCGGCACCACCTGCTTGGCATGTTAAAGGGACTGAACAAGTCAGGCCCCGTCATGATACTGACCACCCCTACCGGACAGGACCATGAAATGGGGGCGTTGATGGCTGCCATCATTGCAGAGTCCGAAGGATGGAATGCAATTTACCTGGGACCAAACCTCCCTGCCGTAGAAATTGCCGCAATTGCCATTCAATCCAACGCCAGTGCTGTAGGACTCAGTCTGCAGTGCATTTCCGACGAAGCGCTTCTCTCGGATGAGTTGAGACAGATAAAAATGATTCTTCCCGAAGAGATGCCGGTAATTGTGGGGGGCGCAGCCGTCGATCATTACCGCTCGATGATTTCAGAGTTCACTGAAAACATACCTAATGATCTTGAAGAGTTCAGAGTGATTCTTTCCAGGATCATTGGATAAGCGACAACAGGTATAAATGGATAAGGCCGCTTCTCAAACATGCTGGAAAGACTGAACAGACTGGCCCTGCTTCTTCTACCTTACCAGGGTATCGCCCTGCTCTTCTCAGTCGTCTCAATCATTGCGGTGCTCATCATTGTTCTGGCACTTCAGCCCAATGAAACAGAATACTACCTCTACCCCCTGATCGTTGCCTTTCTCTGGTTTTTGAGTATCTATGCACTCATCGACTGCTTCAAGGAGATCCCGCAACATCCAAGTGAACAGAAAGGATTCTTCAAAAAATTGAAAACAGCTATCGCGTGGGGATGGAACTGGCTGGTTGGCATCATGCTCATTGCCACCACCCTGGGAGTCATTGGACTATCTTGGAAATTGATAAGTCTCTGGCTCAAGCACAGTTGATAGCACTGAACAGAATACGAATAAATTGTAGAGATCGTGATTTGTCCTCACAGTGAGTGTTAGATGAGCTCAGGTTTTATTGCTATTTTCGGCCAGGAGCGGAAATTCGAAGCCCTTATGGCTGGAGTATCCGAACACTCCAAAGCAGACGTTTGATTTGCGCACGCAATAGACAGTTGACGCCCCGAAACGGCCATTCAGTAACGTCACAAATAACCTGACCCTTGTTCGCGAGCACCGCGAACAAGGGTCAGATCAATATGTTGCATTTTAAGGTATAAAGAGGCGAATAAGAGACCGAGTCTAGAGCAAGATACTCGTAACCTATTGTATTTTGGGAATTATTCTTTCGTGAGCGATAAAATTCAGGAATACCCCTTTAAATTCTAAAACAATTCCATATATATGGTGGGGTTAGCGCATTGAAAAGGAACTGCCAATGTCCATTGACCTCCCATCCCAAGGTTTTATTTTTTGGCCTGTCGGCACTGGCGACAGTTCAACCGTAAAAGTCGACGAAGACACCTATCTGTTGATTTGCAGTTAAAACTGACCCAGGTTTTGCATCTAATATTGACCCGCCTAGATAGCCGGATTATGGCCTGAGATTACTTTCTTTTTCCAG
>NZ_MPRJ01000024.1 GCF_002020805.1 Solemya velesiana gill symbiont
ACCACTGGCTTCTAGGCTTTGCTGTCTCATCGTTTTCCTGGGAGTGGAGATCAATAGGTCGATGGTATACGATTTTCGAAATTAATCAGAGTTGCCTTACACTTTAAGCTGGGTTATGACCGAAAAAGTCTAGCCCCCCAATACAAACTCATAGGCGAACCGCAGAAGCTCAAGTTCAACCTTGGGAAGCTGCCGTGCCTGGGTTAGGTCAATGAACTTTGCACCGGCACCCTCGGCTACCTCGAAGGGCGGATTGATTGTCTCGATACTTGCAAGGATGATCTGAATCTCCTCCCCCGGCACATCAACCCGGTGCTGGTATTCGCCCTCGGCCTTGAGGGTATCCGGATCAAGCCCCCACTCCGCCTCGATCTGTTTCAGGATAGCGGCCGGGTGCAGAACCGTGTTGTCGGACTGCTCATCACAGAGCTGGGCGAGCTTGGGGAATGGACAGGGATAGCAGACGCTCTGCTCATTGAAAAGCATAAAGCGCGTCCGTGCACTGGTCGAATGCTTGTGATAGAAGATGATGCGGTATTCCATTGAAAGGGAGAGATCCCCGCCTATTCAGGCATCGGGATCAACCTGGCCTCCACCTTGATCTTCTCGTTTCTGCCCCAGGCGCTGACGGCTTCAACGAACCACTTTGCCTTACGGGGATGCTGCCGGACGATATCCTGCTCTACGAAAAAAGTGCCATCGGCATGAAACAAAAGGGTACCAAGCTTGAACCCACGCTCATCGAGCCAATCGCCCACCAGGCTGTACTCGTTACTGGCCGGGCCCCTTTCCAACCGGTACACCGCCTGGTCCGGGACCCTCAGTTTCACATCGTTTGCTGCAAACCCCAGCTTGTGTACTTCCCCGCACATGTGGCGAAAGATCTTCTGTGAGAGTTCCCTTATCATCGCCTTGCGAATGGAGGCACCGTTGGATATTACAGCATTCATGATGAACCCCAGGGAGACTCAGCCCCAGAACTCCTTCGACATCATAAGGCGATCTACAGGCTTATCGTTCTGCAGGTGTTCATCGAATATGGTAGCCACATCCTCTTTCTTAACACTGCCATACATCACCCCTTCAGGATAAACCAGGACCGTTGGTCCTTTAAGACATGGACCGAGGCAGCCGGCGGTTGTCACCTGCACCTTATCGAACAACTGCTTGTCCTGCAGGTGCTTGTAGAACTCCTCGGCGACCTCGACACAGTTTTTCGCGCTGCAGGACGGACGTGGGTGCCACCTGGGGCGGTCTTGCGTACAAACAAAAACATGCTTCTCGGGTTTTGGCATCACTGTCACCTCACGCCGCAAGGGGTTCGTGGCTGAAACACTTCTTGGGACAAATACGCGCACAGGAACCGCAGCCGATACAATCCATGGCATCCTTCAGGCTCATCACCATCGCGGTGTCATCAGATAAGCCGTCATCATCGTCATCGTAGTCGTCATAATCGTCGTAGTCACCTTCCGCTTCCAGGCCAGGCACGTCATCACGCTCAACGAGGTCGAACACGTCCCGTGGGCAGACCTTGAAACATCGGCCACAGCCGATGCAGTTGCTCTGATCGATCTCCATGACGAAGGCGGGGGTATACTCAATACCGCCACGGGTCACACTGGTATTAAAGCTCATCGTTACTTCCTCAACTCATCTCGACCTCGGCCGCCTTGAAAGCAGCCTCTGCCTCTGACCAGGCCTTGCAGGCGTCATAGGTCGCCTGGCCCATGGCAGGAATTTCATCAAAGGCGGCGGGCAGTCGATCCTCGACCAGGTCGTGCAGTTCACCTGCCTTTTCGGTGGCGATACGCTTGGCCTTTCTGGCCGCCTTCTGCATCGCTTTCAGTTCTTCTTCGGTCATCATCCTGCTCCTTACATACCGGCAACTTTCGGATGCTGACCAATGATCTCCAGGGCCACCGACAGCAGCGTGTCCATCTCGTCTTTCATCTTCGACAGTGAGGGAAAACCGAAGCGGTGTACATCTCGCAGGGTCTTGTCCATCACCACCAGTTTGCCCACGGTGATGACTGCCCGACCGAAACCTTCATGGGTCAGGTTTAGCATCGGTACGGCCATCAAACCGCACTCCTTCTCGATCATCGCGGAGAGCGCGTTGTAGTACGCCTTGACCCGGGACATGGTGATCTCGTCAGGATCACCCACAACGGGGATCTCCTTCTTCTTCTCCTTGGTCAGTACGAACGGGTCAAGGATCTTCTCCACCGACCAGTCGTCGTAAGTGCCATAGGTATCCACGGCGCGCATCTGGCGCACCATCTCTTTTGCAAAGTCGGTATCCAGTACCGGGTTTTCGTTGCTAATAGCCAATGCTGCTTCACTCATCGTTCAACTCCTGTTAAGTTCAATATTCATAACGTGTTACACCGGGCTGACCTCAACACCGCCGGAAACAATGCGCAGCAGGCTGGGCCTGAACCGATGGCGTGCACCCTGCCTAGCAATGTTCCATCGGACCAGTGCAAAACCTGCGGTCAGACCCGCCGTTGCCAACAAAGCCTGGAACCCTTCATCCATACCCATCACGCCACCCGTTACCGATACGACAAACATCGCCAACAGCGGAAACAGGTAGGCCCATACCGATGCCCTCACCAGCAACTCGTCGGGCATGCCGATAACAACCCGGTCCCCTGCCTTGGCACCCAGGGTGTTTTCCAGCCTGATGCGGTTGTGCTTCATGCCAAACAGTTTCGACACCACCGAGGTGGTACAACTGCCACTGCTACACTGGGAACAACCACTGCGCGAGTGCGTCTCCACCCACAGGTACTTAGTGTCGACCTCGACGACCGTGGCTGTCTCTTCCAGCATCGTCGCTACTCCTCCCAGCCTTCATTTTCCATCTGGTCGAACCGCGACGGATCGGCAGGCATGGTGCTGGCGATGGCCTTGGCCAACCAGCTGCTTGGCCCCTGTCGCAGTTCCTCCTGCAGGTTTTCCAGCAGCCCCTGTATCTCGGACCCGGGCGATACTTTCACCGGCTGAATGCCCTGGGCCTTCAACTGCTGAATGGCAGATGCACCCACCGCCTGGCTGTACACGGCAATGCATCCATCCAGTGCAGCGATCTTCACCGCCAGCTTGTCTTCGTTGCCATCCATTGCCAGCTGGCCGAACTCGTTGGCCTCGACAAAGCAGACCTTCTCCTGGTCCACCGCGTAGATAGCGAACGACTGGGCCGCACCGAAGTGCTGGTCCACGTGCTTTAAGTCACTGGTGGCGAACGCCACCCTGAGGGCCGTCGTCATCCACTGCTCCTCAGTGTTGCAGCCCACCAGCTGAAGTCGCCGCTGTAGCGTCATGGGTGCTCTCCCGGTATTCAGGTTTCTGGGCATAAATGGAGCGATAGGGGTGTATCTCGCCCTTCTCCAGGTTCAGGATGATGTTGGCGATATCGAACAGGGTCTGGCGGGTGCCGCGATAACCGATCCAGCACTTCTGGTAACCGCCAAGGGTGTCGTATTGGGGAAAGCCGGCGCGCAGCAATGGAATACCCAGGCGCTGGGCGCTCTCCACACCATGGGAGTTGGCAATCAACAACTCTGCACCACTCTCGGCTGCCATCTTCTCCAGGTCTTCCAGATCGCCCACCTTCACCTTCTCGGCAGGCACCTGCTGCAGTACCGGCGCATTGACTGGCGACACGGCGGTGACCGTTTCGGCCCCCACGCCTTCCAGCATCTGGCTAAAAGCTATGAGCAGGTCAGGGTCGGCAGCTATAGCAATACGGGACATGCCGGTCATGAAGTGGCAATCCAGCATGGCGTCCTGCAGCTGTGCACGTTGGCGTTCCAATTTCTCAGGCACCGGATCACCGGAGATCTGGTGCAGGGTGTCGATTAGTTCATCAACCGCATCCAGCCCCATCAGGTGATCTAGGCGGTAGTCCGGCACACCCGTCAACTTGTTCAGTTTGTCTGCCGCCTTTGACAAGGAGCGACCGATGACCAGGGTCGCCTTGGCTTCACCAAGGGTCAGCAGTTCGGATACATCGGTGCCGCCGATGGTCAGCGGTGAGAAGTCCTGATCGACCAAATGACCGTCGAGAGAGTCTGAGAGATCGGGTACGAGAACAGGACGCAGACCGAAGGACTCGATGATCTCTTTCAACTCCTCGAGGTCGCCGGGAGTAAGAAAGGAGCCAACCAACACGTTCACCTGTCGACGACGCCTGCCCGGCTGGGTTCCGGCATCCCAGGCTGCCGGGACGGTGGTGGTAATAATCGCCTCCAACGCTTTGGCAAAGCCGGTTTCGAGACAGCCTGTATAGTCGGGGGTGGAGACCGGCACCACGAGTATGGCATCGAACTCCGGATGTTTCTTGCGGAACATCTTCACCGGAATGTTCACATCGCTGCCCTGGGTTTCGGACAGGCCGGTGGTGGGTACGCCGAGCAGCGACGGTTTGCTCTTGCCCGCGATGGTTGCAAGGCCATCGACGATGCTCTCCTCGGAACCCATTACCGTGGTCACCTGGTCCATTGCCGTGGTTTGCAGCGGGATAGGCTCACGGAAGTGGCGCACGAAGAACACCTTGCCGAAGGCGGTACAGCCCTGGGAGCCGTGCAGCATCGGAATGGAACGGTGAAAACCGAGAAAAGCCAGCGCCGCACCGATGGTCTGGCTCGCCTTCAGGGGGCTTACGGAGAGGGCTTTTTTACGTTTGATAATCTCGGGCATCTCAGGCCACCTCTTCTGCTTGATTCTTGCGATGCCACGGCGCATCCTTCCGTACCGCCGGCCATACCGGGCTGTCGATGGTAAGCACCAGTTGGCGCGCCAACTCCACCATGCCCTCGTAACCGGCGCAGCCGAATTCACGCTCCTGGTTGATATCGAGAAAGGGAATACGTGCCTTCAGTGCGGTGTACATGTTGCGCCCGCCGGCAATAAGCACGTCCACGCCGTTGTCGCGCACGATGTCGATAAGCGCGCGCGGATTGCCCTCTTCCAGCATCACCGCATCCTTGCCCATCAGTTCCCGGATGCGCGCCTTGTCCTCTTCAGTGGATTTCTTGGTGCCGGTGGCAACTACTTCCATGCCGAGATCCTGCAGCGCGGCGATTACCGACCAGGACTTCACTCCACCGGTGTAGAGCAGTACTTTTTTACCCTTGAGCTGTTCACGCCAGGGCTCAAGTTTCTCGCTGATGCGCATCTCCTCGCGCTCGATCAGCGCCTCGGTACGCTGGGTAAGATCCGGGTCGTCGATCAGCCGTGCGAAATCACGCAGTGCCTGAGATACATCACGAACGCCGTAGAAGCTGCCTTCGAACCAGGGGGTCTCAAACGCCTCCTGCAACTTGCGGGCAACGTTGATCATCGCCTTGGAGCAGACCATCATGTTGACCTTGGAGCGGTGCATGGTCTGCACTTCGCGGTAGCGTGCATCGCCTGAGAGGGTGCAGAGCACACGCAGCCCCAGCTCATCCAGTAGGGGCAACACGTGCCACAACTCACCGGCGATGTTGTATTCGCCGACCAGGGCAATGTCGTACACCTCGATACCTTCACGCTTTACCGACTCGGGTAGTGGATCGGGTTCTCGGGTACCGCACACATGCTTCACCATGGTCTCGCCCGCGATGCGGTTACCCAGGTTCTTGGTGCCGTAGAAACCGGCGCAGTCCACCGGCACCACCGGGGTACCCCAACGCTCTTCAGCAGCCTTGCACACTGCGCCGATATCGTCACCAATCAACGCGGGTACACAGGTGTTGTAGACGAAGACCGCCGAAGGCGAGTAGCTGTCGATGGCCTGCTTGATGGAGTGAAAGAGGCGCTTCTCGCCGCGCCCCATGATTACGTCCTGCTCGGTCAGGTCGGTGGTCATTCCGATACGGAACAGGCGGCTGCCACTGGAGCGTGTACCGCGGTTGTCCCAGGAACTGCCTGCACAGGCGATAGAACCGTGAACGATGTGGGCCACATCGGCAATGGGCAACAGTGCAATCTGCGCCCCGTCGAAGGCACAACCACCGGCTGTGGCCCCTGGCTTGGGCTTGGCACAGCCCGACTTGGATTTCTTGTTGTGTGCACAGGCCGGTTCATCCAGCAGTGCCGCAATATCTTTCTGCTTCATAGTGTGGCATGACTCTCTATCTACATTACCCTACACAGTGCAATGCGTATGCCACACTTTTAACTGGTTGTTTTTATGCGAATTTAACCAAACAGACCTTTGTCGTATTTGCGACAATGTCGAGTTATGTGAAGTATCTGCGACCAAGAGAACGACACTGGCAACCTGCCATTGTAATCAAGCACGCGCACCATAACTGCACCTTCTATATATGGATATACCTTTGATCTCCTATCCACATCTATAAGGTTTAAAAAAGCACCTGACTTGGGCAACGGGCGCAACCATGCGGTGCATCACAGGATTTTTGCACCATACGTGACTATCGTCAGTATCCCAAAATTCTCCCATCATTAACTATAACTCACTGTTTTAACATGCTTTTCATATTCACTAATTTCTTTTAAACAGGATCCGAAAAAACTGGAACGCTATTTGCTTTGACACCTGATTATCACCTTACGAATGGATCAGGAGGTCAACATGGTGCAGCAGCACTTGACGAAAGAGTCGACACCTTTATTCGCACCGCCTGTAGAGCAATTCACCGCGAGCGCGTCAATCAAGCGACTGGTCAATCACGACATCATGAACTGCACGGCGGATGGCGTGGTGGGTAATGAATACTACTCGGCTCGTGCACTGGGAATGACTTACGAGCAGGACATCATCCAGCTATCACCCAAGCTGAAAGACGAATGGCCCTACATCTGCAAACACTACGACAGCATCGGCCTGTCCCATACTCGGAACGTAATCTGGAGTACCGGCCTGGAACAGTGCCCCCTCCATCCCAACCATCAACCGTCGGTCTTCTTCTTCGGTGAGAACGAACACCACTCCGTCCGAGACGACGCCTGGGCAGGCGTGGTGAACTACATCAATTCAAAGAACAACTTCATGGACCTGGCAGAGATCCTGGGCGTACCGGTCCCGCAAACTCTCTGTTACGACCGGGTGGACGAAATCACATCCACCGCCGCGGCATCATTCAAATACCCCTGCTACCTGAAGGCCTCGATCTCGGTATCCGGGGTTGGCATCTACCGTTGCGAATCGCCTGAAGCCCTGATGGAAGATGCGGCGACATTCAAACCTTCAACGCCGGTTCAGGTACAGAAAGAGGTAATCACCGACTGTTTCCTTCAACATGCAGTATGAGGTGGTCGACGGTAAGTGCAAACGGCTGCTGACCACGGAACAGATCCTGGAGGGTCCGGTTCACCAAGGCAACATACACCCCCCACGCACCGCCCCCTGGGAGGTTGTCGACCACATGGCGGATTGAATGACCCGGCACGGCTTTAAGGGGGTGTTCGTTTTCGACGTGGCGGTAATCGAAACCCCGAAAGAGACTCGCTACCTCGCCGTCGAGTGCAACCCCCGCTACAACGGTGCCTCCTACCCCACGGCCATTGCCATGAAGCTGGATATCCCGGTTTGGGAGTCCCGCCACTTCAAGACCTGGCACAAGTCCCTGTCAGATATCGACCTGAAGGGGCTCGAGTACGACACCGAAACAGGCGAAGGCGTGATCATCGTCAACTGGGGACCCATCTCCGCAGGCAAGGTGATGTTCATGCTGGCCGGTCCGAACAAGGTACGGCGGCAACTCGACATGGAGCTTACAAAGCGACTCTGGTAGCGTGTAAACAATCGATACAGAACAACAAAGCGATTTGATGAAAGAGACTTATTCCCTTATGGTCCATGGCGGCGCTGGCGCCCTGGACAACGTGAAAGACAACAAGACCGCGATACGCTACATGGAGAGTATCCGCAATATTCTGGAACACGGCCGGGATATCCTCGAGGCGGGAGGTACCGCCCTGGAGGCCGCCGAGGTCTGCGCTTCACTGCTGGAAGACGACCCGGTATTCAACGCCGGTTATGGATCGGTGCTCAACGAATTCGGAAAGGTGGAGATGGATGCAGCCATAATGGACGGGCATGACCTCTCCGCAGGCGCGGTTGCTGCCGTCAGCAACATCGCCAATCCCATTCAACTGGCCCGACTGGTAATGGCGGAGAGCGCACACGTGATGCTGATCAGCGACGGCGCCATGAAGTTCGCCGACCACTGCGGCGTGGAGCGTACCCCGGACCACTACTTTTTCACTCCGGACCGCGTCGCCCAGCTCAAGGTGGCCCGCCTCAAGCACCGCATCATGCTCGACCATGACAGCACCGAAGAGGACAGCGAAGACCAGAAGTACGGCACCATCGGCGCCGTGGCAATGGATGTCCATGGCAATCTCGCCGCCGCCACTTCAACCGGCGGCATCGTGAACAAGCGCATGGGCCGCGCGGGCGACTCCCCCATAATCGGGGCCGGTGTCTTCGCAGACAACGAAACCTGCGCCGTCTCCTGTACCGGCTACGGCGAAGAGTTCATGCGCACCGTACTCTGGCCAAGACCATCTCCGATGCAATCGACATACAGCATGGTGATGCGTCATCAGGTGTGAAGTACGGCATCGACTATCTGAAACGTAAGGTAAAAGGGCGTGGAGGCGTGATTGTCATCGACAAAGAAGGCAACTGCGCCAGCGGCTTCACCACCAAGAAAATGATCCACGGAAGGATCGAGCAGAGTGGTGAGGCGTTTGTTCGATTCTAGTCTTCACACCCCGTAAGGCTTCGCCTCCCACTCCCTCAGTACCTTGAGATCGCGCTTGGGCAGGTAGTCGTAGGCACCCATCTGATCTTTCAGCACTGCATCAGCCAGCGTGTAGTTCGATGCCTTGCTTCCCAGCATCATGAAGTACCAGGCAAAGAGATAGCCCAGGATGCGGTCGTAAGTGTGTACTGCATTGGCGAGTTTTGACCCGCTGATGCTTTCCCCTTCAGGCAAATTTGGCAGTTCGCCTGAGAAGACAGTTACCGGTTTCGCATTGATGCGTGTCTCGCCATCCCGGTCTGCAAACTCTCTTAGCGCCAGCACCCAATGTCTGCAGAATGGCTCACCCTCGCATGCACTACTGGCCTGCCAGTCGCTGAAGAAGCGTTGCAGACTATGGGATGTGTCGTTGCCTACAGAGATCTCCTGCATCATCTTGTCTATCGGCGTGATGCGACGAAAGCGGTAGTAGGATTTACCCACAGGTTCCGGTTCCAGGCGCGGGTAATCCAGGGGATCGAGTAACTCCTCGATGCTGTCGGGAAACCAGTCGCGCTCCACAAGGGGACGATCTACAACCTCCTGCAGCTCTTCGATCTCCAGTTGCATGAACTGGTAGGTCCCTTTGCCAGTTGGCGCAGTGAAGTAGTGGGTATTGCCCGCAAGACGGGTGGCGAAGTAGCCCATATCCATGTACTTGGCAACCAGGGTGTCCACGTCACCCTCGGATTCTTCCTCTGCCCAGTGAGCGATGTTGTCGCTCACCTGCTGATATTCGCCATTCACTACACCGCCCAGGCGGTGCCAATTGCCCCGGCTCAGCACACACGTAAAGTCGTGTTCCCGCATCAGTACGTTGAGCTTTCATCAGTACGTTGAGCTTTGATGTAAGGCCCTCGATGCCCTCGTCTGCATCGGCCGATTTGCAGAGGGAGGCGAGTTGTTCGATGCGGGTGACCACAGTGTCCATCATCCTGCCTCCCGGTCCAGGTCCAGGTGGTGGCGCTTCCACCACCACTCCTGGGCCATGCGATGGGCTGCAGGTGCATCGCTTTCAAGGCCCAGCGCCTTGATCACCATGGCCAGGGTACCTATCACTGAGGCTTCGCCGTAGTTGTCCTCTTCTTCGCCATCCCATACGGCGCGGAAGTGGTTGAGATTGAGGCGCCCAGGTTTTACCTGACCGCCAGTCTTGAGAATGGTATTCCAGGTATCCTCCCAACACTCGCCCTTGTTGACGCCGTAAAGGTCCACATTGCGGTCGGGGATGCGTTCGAACTCTCCACCCTCCCCTTTGCATACAAGTGCATTGGGTTGTTCCAGCAGGACCAAGGCCTGCTGATGCATCTCGGCAAAGTTGGGATGAAAGACACCCATGACCGAAAGCGGTGCAGCAAAGGGGTTGAGCATGCGGGCCACGGTATGCAGTGGCGGCCTGAGGCCGAAGATCTCGCGGGTGATGAGCAGTTCCGTGGTCAGCGGCGACAGTTTACTAATGGGAAGATAACTGAAGCCGGTCGTATCTATCTGCTCTCTGGCATCCTTAAGGGAGCTTGCAGTGTCCATGTCCAGGGCATCCAGGGCCAGGGGGACATAGACTCTGTTATCACTGCGGTTCATACCGTGCATAAGCACCGGGTAGCCGCGCCCGGCCAGTACAAGCGCTGCCAGCACGAACCAGGGCAGTTGGCGTTTCTTGCCTGCGTAGGCCGCCCAATCGATGGCCGGTGTGAAGTCGGAGCCGTAGCTGGGCAGGCTCTCGCGCAAGGCCTGGGTAAAGCCTGCGACCTCTTCGGCAGTCTCCTCCTTCACCCGCATCAGCATCAGGAAGGCACCAATCTGTTCCGGCTGCACATCGTAGAAGGTGATCATCTGCATCGCTTCGTACGCCTGCTCGCGGCTCAGCGATTGCATGCCGTTTTTACCTTTGCCCAGGATCTGTATGTATTTTGCGAAAGGATGCATATAACTCTACCTTGTGTTTCTGTTGATCACGCTCTGTGTTATTCCGCTTCAAGTCGCTCCCTGATCACGGCACGGACGTCCTCGTCGTCGTCGGCCAGAGGTTGGAGTTGACTCAGCGGTGCGCGCTGTGCCGCGGTGAGCCTTACCCGCCAATCCTCGTCATGCAGCAGGGGCTCGAGGTAGTCGGGATCGATACGCTCGGCCACCACCAGGCGGATCTCTGCGGCATCATCGTCTATCATCAGGCCCAGGCTCTCATCCGGCAGCCTGCCGGCAACGGTCTTGCGCACTTCGCGATCACTGTCCTTGATCATGCGGAACAGCCGTCCAGCCTTTAGCCGCTTGGCCACATACTGGCGCACCAGGTAGTCCTCGTCGGTCACCAGCTGTTCCAGTTGATCCTCCGGCAGCCTGTCGGCGACGGTGATCCTGACCTCGCGGTCGGGATCGGCTATCAGCGGCCCCAGGTTCTCCACCGGCAGGCGGTAGGCCAGCACGCGGCGGACCACCTCGTCGGGGTCATCGATCATCCGCAGCAGACGTTGCTGGGATAGGTAGCGCGCAGCGATGGCACGCCGCTCCCAAAACGTGTCGCCGGCGTAGTGTTCCGCCAGGTCGGGGTTGATGTTGAAAAAGCGTGCGATCTGCCTGCCGCTGGTGGCCCTGACACAGACATCCCCAGGGGTGCAGCGGCCTGCGCGAAGTCGGTCGCTCCTGTGAGGGCAGTGCACACAGTCCGCGACGGGGGTTACATCTTTCTCCTCCACCACGACTGCGTTCATTCGTCCTCGATCTCGGCCACCACCAAGCCGCTGGCAACCCCCATGTCCTGGGTGAAGCTGAGACAGTGTTTGCTGCTGTCCACCAAGTAGAGGTTGAATCCGGCCTGCTCGTACACGGGACGTGCGCCAATGACATCGTCATCCATGCAGTAGGTGAAGTGAATGTCGTTGTAGCGCTTGCGAAGCTGCTGGTCGACATCTGTGACGATGGGCTGGCTGCCCAGCCATTCGCCAATCTCCTGGAGTTGTTGCTGGCTGATCACGCTGTCGCCTCCTCCTGTTCAAAACGGATGCGCTCTTCGGGGCTCTGCCCCATAACCTTGGCCAGCCACGGTGGCGCCTTGCTGCCGATCACCCGCTGTAGCTTGAGGATCTCGTCCCTCGCCTCGCCCATCTGGGGCTTCTTGATCGGGTGTGCACCGGCCCTGACCACCTTGGCCGCTGCAGGTCCGCCGATGGAGGCGACAAACAGCACCTGGCAATCGGCGATGAGGGAGGCACGATAGCCATTCTTGTCGCCTTCTGCTTCGGCATCGTCGATTTCGCGGATCTCGACAAGTCGGTTTTCAGACTCGGAAACCTGGTAGATGAGAAAGCGTTTACAGGAGCCGAAGTGGCCGTCGAGCATCTCGCTCTTGTTGGAGGCGCAGGCGACACGGATACTGCCGGGCATATCGCCTTCGCTGTAGGATTCAATCTCAGGCAGGGGTTCGGCCTGCAGGGTGTTTTCTCCCTTGAGATAGCCCAGTGCGCTTTTCAGCGCGACGGAGTCGGCATCGGCGAACTCGCCATCCTGGGCGGCTTTGAATGCTTTGACCGTGAGTCCAGAGAGTTTCTTCTCGGTGGGCGGCAGGCCAACGGCATCGGCCAACACGCGCAGCAGTCGCGCGGCGTCGGTATCGGGCAACTCCCTGGCAGCCAGGCCGATACGCAAGGCAATCTCGTTGCTGATGGGGGTTGCGTTCATAACAGGCTCCTGGGTAAATGTTGACGCCCCAGGAGGCCTGCCTTCGGGCAGACCTCTTAGGGCTTGGTTAGTGTCCTAAGCAGGAATGATGCAATCGTCTTCCATGCAGACATCCAGGCACTGGGGTACGTCGAACTCCTCTTCACACTCAGTGCAGCTCTCTGCTTCGATCATGTAGACGCCCTTGAAAGGCTTGATCGACTTGGTGGGACACACCGGTTCGCAATCACCGCATGCCGTGCATACTTCTCTTACAATCGCTAAGGCCATGATTGGACTCCTTCAAAATAGGTTCAGGCGCGTTTGAAACGCAGGGTTGTCGGGAACGATGGCCGCGGGCTGATGGGGTCGATGTAGTACCGGGAGCCGTCAGTCAACTCCACTTCACCGCCCCAGGTATCATCGGTATCGGTCTCCACGTGGGCAATCTCGTCTTCCTGGTCTTTCTTTGCGATGTAGAAGAGAAGTGCGCCATCGTCTTTCACGCGTATCATCACGTTGGGCATAGGATTTACCTCTGTTTAACCACTGTAGATCCGCCTTGGGGCGGACATGCCGACGGTGCCGAAGCACCGCCGGGATCCGGTTAACGAATCAGGTCGTAGTTGTAGTCGGTGGTACCCATGCCGCGGGTTTCTTCGTCCAGACGCTCCAACACGCTGTTGACCAGGGCCTTCAGCATGTACATGGCGCCCTCGTAACCCAGGGTGGTATCACGATGCATGTGGTGACGATCGAAGATCGGGAAGCCGATGCGGATCAGCGGTACTTCGTGCTCCTTGCCCTTGTGCAGGGTGTCGCGCTGGATGAACTTGCCGTAGGAGTTTCCGATCATGAAGTCCGGCTTGTTGGTGAACATCAGTGAACGGAAATGCCACAGATCCTTCCCGATGTGAACCTCGCTGTTCTGGCCGTAGGGAGACTCGGAGAGCATCTTCTCCATTGCCTTCTTCCAGCGCTTGTTGGCGTGGTTGCAGAGGATCTGCGTAGGCTCGACACCTAGTTCCAAAAGAAAGCGGGTCATGCCCATGACGAAGTCGGCATCGCCGTAGAGGCCAAACTTCTTTCCGTGCAACCAGGCGTGGCTGTCTGTCATCATGTCCACCAGGATACCGCGCTCACGGGTCAGGGACTCGGGGATCGGCTGGCCGGTCAGTTCGGATACCTTCATCAAGAAGGTATCGGTAGCTTCCAGACCCATGGGGATCTGCACGTCGGTGGCAGGCTGTTTCCAGGTGTTTTTGGTGAACTTTCGGCTCTTTACTGACTGCCAGGGCTGCAGGTACAAGGTGTCTATGGCATTGGGTGCATCCTTCACCTCATCGATGGTGGTGCCACCGTCATACATGCGGTATGCGCCGTCTGCAGGGGTATCCAGCACTTCGCTGGGATCGCACAGCAGGCTGTAGTCGACACCCATCTCTTCCATCATGCGCTTCATCACACGATAGTTGCCCAGGTAGGTCTCGAAGCCGGGCACGATGTTGATCTTGCCGTTACTGCCAACCTCTTTGCCTTCCATCTCGTTGAGGGTGAAGTAGCGCTGGATGCCCTCGAACATGTTGTCCCAACCGGTGGTGTGAGAACCGACGAAGCTGGGGGTATGGGCGAAGGGAGTCGGAAACTCCTGTTCAATGTGGCCTTCCTTCTTGGCGTTGCCGATGAAGGCGTTGAGGTCGTCACCGATTACCTCGGCCATACAGGTGGTGGATACGGCAATCATCTCGGGCTTATAGAGCGCCTTGGCGTTCTCCAGGCCATCGAACATGTTCTTCTGTCCGCCGAATACCGCCGCGTCTTCGGTCATGGAGTCGGATACGCAGGCGACCGGCTCCTTGAAGTGACGGTTGAAGTAGGTACGAAAGTAGGCCACGCAGCCCTGGGATCCGTGTACGTAAGGCAGGGTCTTCTCAAAGCCGAGGGCGCAGAGTACGGAACCCAGGGGCTGGCAGGCCTTTGCCGGGTTTACGGTCAGCGCTTCACGATTGAAGTTGATCTCCTTGTACTCTTCCGAGGTGGTCCACTGGAAAGTCTCTTCGATCTTGCCCTGGGGGACTTTCTCTTCGAAGAGCTCCTGCTTGTTACCAAGTGTGTCCTTGTACTCTTCCTGACGAAACAGGGGATAACTCGGTTTAATGTCTTCTACTACTTGACTCATGATCTTTCTCCTCCCGCGCCACCAATCTGTGGACTAACGGGTCAGATGAATTGAATAGATTGTTCCCTGGTCGCAGGCTGGGCAGGACCCAGCCTGGATTACGCGGGATCAGGCTCCGGCAACGGCAGCCTCAGGCTCTTCCTCGGTTTTCAACCAGGGTGCCTGGATCTTGTTCCAGCAGGGATTGTTCAGGGTCATGTCCATGTCACGGGCGAAGATGGCGAAGCCGTCGTAGCCGTGGTAGGGACCGGAGTAATCCCAGGAGTGCATTTGGCGGAAGGGTATGCCCATCTTCTGGAAAATGTACTTCTCCTTGATACCCGAACCGATCAGGTCAGGCTTCACCTTCTTGACGAACTCTTCGAACTCGTAGCCGGTGACGTCGTCGTAGATCAGGGTGGCGTTACCCATCTCCTTGATGGTGCGATCGTAGTCGTCGTTGTGGGCGAACTCGTAGCCGGTACCGATCACTTCCATGCCCAGGTCCTCGTAAGCGCCGATCACGTGACGGGGACGCAGTCCACCGACATAGAGCATCACCTTCCTGCCCTCGAGACGGGGGCGGTACTTTGCGATAACGCCTTCGAACTCGGCCTTGTACTTCTCGATAACCTTCTCGGCGTTCTCCTTGATGGTGTCATCGAAGAAGGCCGCGATCTTGCGCAGGGACTCTGCGATCTTGGTGGGACCGAAGAAGTTATACTCCATCCAGGGAATGCCGTACTTCTCTTCCATGTGACGCGAGATGTAGTTCATGGAGCGGTAGCAGTGCAGCAGGTTCAGCTTGGCCTTGGGCGTGTTCTCCATCTCGGCCAGGGTGCCGTCACCGGACCACTGTGCGATAACACGCAGACCCATCTCTTCCAGCAGGGTACGGGAAGCCCAGGCGTCACCGCCGATGTTGTAGTCACCAATGATGGTGACATCGTAGGGAGTGGCCTCGAAGCTGGTGTCGTTATCACGGTTGCCCAGTACCCAGTCGCGCACGGCATCATTGGCGATGTGGTGCCCCAGGGACTGGGATACACCGCGAAAACCCTCGCAGCGCACGGGAACCACGGGCTTCTCGATTTCACCGGTGGTCTTCTTGGCTACCGCCTCGATGTCGTCACCGATCAAACCGATAGGACACTCGGACTGTACGGTGATGCCTTTGTTCAGGGGAAACAGCGCTTCGATCTCTTCCATGATCTTGGACAGCTTCTTGTCGCCGCCGAAGACGATATCCTTCTCCTGGAAGTCGGAGGTGAAGTTCATGGTACCGAAGGTGTTCACACCGGTGGTGCCCACGTAGTAGTTACGACGACCTGCACGGGAGTACTGGCCACAACCCACGGGACCGTGGGAAATGTGGATCATGTCCTTGATGGGACCCCAGACCACACCCTTGGAGCCGGCGTAGGCACAACCACGGATGGTCATAACACCAGGCAGGGACTTGCGGTTGGAGGTGATGCACTTCTTGGACTGCTCCACTTCTTGATCGTTGACCGTGAGATGTTTTGCACGGTCCTTCTTGGCTTTCTCTGGATAGACCTCGAGCACTTCCTGGATAAGGGCTTCGGCCTCGTCGCGTGTCATAGTAGACATAATGGTCTCCTTCTCCCGCCACCACTAATCCGTGGATGTGCGGGCTATGGAAAATTTAATCCTGTCACTCCCCCTCCCTCGGGGAGGGAGGGAGAGTTGTAACTAGGAGGCTTCGGCAGCAGCTGTCTGGCCGACGATGCTCTCATCTTCCTCTTCCATGATGCCGAACTCCATGAGGAGATCTTCCAGCTCGTCCATGGTGCAAGGCTCAGGAATCACCAGCATGGTGTTGTCGATCACCTTCTGAGCAAGCGTGCGATACTCATCTGCCTGCTTGTGAGTGGGGTCATACTCGATCACCGTCATACGACGAATCTCAGCGCGCTGTACTGCATTGTCACGAGGAACGAAGTGGACCATCTGAGTGCCCAGCTTGGCAGCCAGGGCCTCGATCAGTTCGTCCTCGCGATCGGTGTTGCGAGAGTTACAGATCAGGCCGGCAAGACGTACACCACCGGAGTTGGCGTACTTGACGATACCCTTGGAGATATTGTTGGCAGCATACATAGCCATCATTTCACCGGATACCACGATGTAGATTTCCTGGGCCTTGTTCTCGCGAATGGGCATGGCGAAGCCACCGCACACAACGTCACCCAGTACATCGTAGAATACGAAGTCGAGGTCCTCTTCATAGGCGCCCTCTTCTTCCAGGAAGTTGATGGCGGTGATTACGCCGCGACCGGCGCAGCCAACACCTGGCTCAGGACCACCGGACTCTACGCACTTGATGTCGCCGTAGCCGGTTTTCAGTACATCTTCCAGCTCCAGGTCCTCAACGGTACCTGCCTCGGCAGCCATCTCCATGATGGTGTTCTGCGCCTTGGAGTGCAGAATCAGACGGGTGGAATCCGCCTTGGGATCGCAGCCGACGATCATTACTTTCTTACCAAGCTCGGCAAGACCTGCTACCAGGTTCTGGGTCGTGGTAGACTTGCCGATACCACCTTTACCGTAGATTGCACATTGACGCAGTGCCATGTTGATCTCCTTACTCTATTAACAAATCAGTTTGTGACTGAACGGTTTGAATTCACTCGACAAACACTATTGAGCAAAGGGTGTGCCAAAATTTTAAAAACACATTAACTCATTGTTTTTGATATTCTTTGACATTTCTATTGGTGGTATATCCGAGGTCAGGTTTACTACAAACTCCGGTTAAATGTATGGATGAAAACAGACAACAGACAATGACATCGGCATCTCTTCCCGCCCATGCACGTTTGCCCATCAACCACTGCAATCTGCCGCCGGTGATTCTTGGCTGCCTCACCTTTCAGCACCACCCCACGCCGCTGCACCTTGACGGTGTTGAGCAGCTGCACGCCGCCCTGTTCCAGAGTCTCGATCCGATTACGGACGCCGATACCCGGGCCGAACATTTCAAGGACTACATGCGTTCAAGTTTTCTGCTGGATAATCTCGACGAGGCGGGATTCGATGCACTTAAGAGCGGGGTTAAAAGAGGCAAGGCAGACTATCTGCGAATACTTCGGGGCTGGCTGTTCGATGCAGACAGCAAGGAGGCCGCTGTTCTCAAGAGTTGGATTGAATCTCGCTTCGGGTTACTGCCCCTGAATCACAAGGGACCGCTGGGAGATGGCGGGGAAGATAACTACCAGGCATACCTGTCTGCCCGTGCCCAAGGACTCTACAACACCAACGCCCTGGAGTCACAGCTCGACCTGCTTTACAGCTACTGCCAATACGAAGTAGCTCGGCAATACACTGGTGAGAGCCACGTCACCCTCTATCGGGGCATCAACCGAATCGACGAACACGAGATACTGCACCAACCCGCCAAGAACATTTATATCCTGGCACTGAACAACATCAACTCCTTCAGCAGTAACCGGGAACGGGCAGACGAGTTCGGCGACTATATCCTCGAAGCCAAGGTGCCACTCACCAAGCTGCTCTATATGCCTGGACTGCTTCCCAGCACCCTGAAGGGTGAAGTGGAGTACCTGGTGATCGGTGGAGTCTACGAAGTTAAGGTGAGCCTACTTTAAACACTAACCCATTCCTTCATGCACTCCTGCATCATCTTCCTGTACTGATCGCTGTAATAATCAAGGGCCTCTTCCTTGTTCTTGTTCTCGCCGTCTGCTTCGTAGAAAAAGAATGCGTTGTACCGGGCTGCGGCATACATGAATACGGCACTCTAAAACGGCAATGCCCACTCCTCGCTCAGTTCATTGGCAAAATGGATAAACTGGTCCGCCACTTCGTAAAAATCAGACTCCTGCACCTGGCATCTCATCTTGAATAATGTATAGATGGGAAACCTCTCTCACTAATCATGCCAATCAGGTTTTCATTTATAAAAGCAGCAGTTACGGCACACGAAGGAGTGAGTCGACTCGACAGCAATCCAGCAATTGTCAGAAACCCTACAAGACAAGCATCGTATAACCGTATGTTTCAATAGGCTTTCTTCAATTGGCCTGCCTCTTGCAATTGGTAGTGGAAACGATCAATTAAAGGAGTTTGAAAATGGCCACAACAAGTTTGCAGGACCTCGTAAGCGGTATTGCGACAGGTGAGATCGCGCCCTACCTGGGCCCAGGCGTCCTGAAAGGCGCGAACAGTGTTGAAACCGGCGAGCCGATCCCTGCAGACAGCGACAGCCTGATCCTCGCCATGAACAATGGCAAGCCGATGGCGCCACGTCTCATGTATGAGTTTCCACGTGCAGCCATGGATGCAGAGCTAAAGCGCGGAAGGACTGCACTGCACCGTTTCCTTGAAACCACCTACGGCACCACCCAATGGACCCGTGCGCCTATTCATGACTGGCTGGCCGGCATCAAGCCACCCTATGTCATCGACATCAACCGCGACACCCAACTCCAGGACAGCTACGCCGAAACGCCCCATACCCTGATTCGAGGCATGGCCCGCGTTGGCGGTACCGATTACCGCTTCCGTATCCATCACTACGACGGGGGAAGTTACTCCGAGGAAGAGATCGACCAGGACGAGGTCGACACCAGCCTGCCCGTGCTGTTCAAACCCATGGGCAGCCCGATACCTGACCCGACCTATATCGCCTCGGACGCGGACTACGTGGACTACATCACCGAACTGATGGGCGGCTTCGCCATTCCCCGCTTCATTAAGAACTATCGTATCGGTAAACAGTATCTGTTCATCGGCCTGCGCATGACCCGCGACACCGAGCGCATGGTGCTGTCGGACATGATCTATGCAGCTACCGAACCCAAGGGCTGGGCGTTGATCCCGGAGCCCTATGATAAGGAGCGCCGTTTCTGCAAGCGCCTGGACATCGAGATCATCGAGGCTGACGTGGACGATCTTCTTGCAGCAGCTACTGGCACCTTTGGTGAGGGTGCTGCCTGAACATGGGGAAGTTTGTACCCTGCCAAGGCAAGCATGCCTGTCGCAACGATGAAATTCGCTGCCTCACCTGCGGCCGTGGTCTCAATGAGGTCGAAAAGCTTCGACATTTGATGGATCAACTCGCGTTGATGGCTATCGATTATGACTACGAGAATGTTGATGAGTACAGCTGCTACGTGGCCAGGAAGCTGAAAAAAATGATCGTCTACCGTCGGGAGAACAGTTGAATGATGCTGCTTATTAACCCTGACGATCCACGCTATCGCCTCGATGTCAAATCAATGGATGAGACCCATCTAGAGTTCATCGAACTGGTAAACAAACTGGGCAGCGCCCACAGGGATGAGTTCAGGATTCTCTTCGAGGATCTCGTAGAGCACACAAAGGCCCACTTCAATGCGGAAAACGAACTGATGCACGAAAGTGGCTTTCCAGCCATACGCGAACACATGGGGGAGCATGAGCGCATTCTCGGTGATCTGAACCGAATGGAGATGCGGGTTTCCCTCGGCAATACGCTGATTCCACGTGCGTACGTGAAAGACAGTCTTCCCGGCTGGCTCGAACTGCATGCACAAACAATGGACAGCGCACTGACAGCGCATCTCAAAAGCCGAATACAGCACACGATCCAAATTGACACTTAAACATCCAAACTAACGAGGTTTTACATGGCATTGCAGAAATACAAAGATTCCGGACTTCTGTTCAACAACAACTTCCTTGATGAGACCAGCGAACCCGGAGTCTATGGCTATCGCGGCGAACTGGTACTTGTGGAAGGTGGCATCGCCGACGCCAAGGGACATGCCAAGCCACCGGAAGAGGTCATGCGCGGCGTTGCCATTCTGACAGACGAGAAGATAAAGATGCTGATCGGCGCTATCGATCAGCTGGAGGCACTCTCCACCTTCATCGACAAGTACAAGAATGACTTCACCCCCGACATGGAGGTGGTGCTCTACGTGGTGAACATCGACAATCCCATCCAGGTGGAGGCCGAAGGGATCAATTTTGTCCTGATTCCCCTGGTACAGGGTGTTCCGTGGAACGAGATGATCGAGACGAACTCGGCCTGGAGAAGAGCGACTTCAAGGGACAGTCCGCTGCAGACAAGATCCTAACCCTCTACAACGAAATGAAGGACCACAAGCCCAAGTACCCGACTGCCAACCTGGATGATGCCTTGGCATCAACCAACGATACGGTGCGTGAAGGCTGGGGCGCGGTTTAAGAAAAAATGAACGGACAGCCTGCCTCCGGCAGGCCTGTTCGAGTCATGTTGACAGGGTCTAATGTCTGGACTCATTTGCCACTTCCAACAGCGCAAATGTCTGCTTCTCGCAGGAAATCCTGACATCCTTGCTCAACGCCTTTAACCAGTAATTCGGAATAGCGTCGACACCGTAGAACGCACCTGCCAGCATACCGGCAATGGCACCGGTGGTATCGGCATCCCCTCCCCTGTTCACCACATCAACAAGGATTGACTCAAAATCATCGTTGTTGAAAAAAGACTGAAATACCGCCTGCAGAGTCTCGACTATCCATCCGCTAGGATTATCCACCGACCTGCGATTAAACCGGTAAGCACGGTGACTTTCCACCAGGCTGTTGGCGATATCTAGCAGTTCCTGTTTTGCTGCATTTTTGAAAGCGAGGCGTAGCATCTGCAGGATTGCTTCGGTTCCTGCATCAGCCTGTTTGTTGTGGTGGGTAATATGGGACTGTGCACGGGATGCGGCAACAAGTTCATCCCACCTGGCATTCCAATAGGCAATAGCCACAGGCAATGAACGCATGCATGCACCGTTACCGGCATCAAACTCGTTTTCCTGAACCGATGTTTCTCCGCTATTGCGGTAGTGAACAATACCTCTCCTGACGGTGTTACCGATATCCACCGGCTTACTGCGCATCCATTCACTGAATGCTTCAGCCACCGCTTTAGCCTCCACCTCACCCTTTTCGATGATGGTCTGGCCCAGTGCCAGGCTCATCTCCGTATCATCGGTCACCTGGCCGGATTTAAGGTGAAGCCAACCTCCACCGCAGATCCGGTTGTGAACGTCGTGCTTCTCCCTGATCTCCCTTGGGGTGAGAAACTCGGTAGTGGCCCCCAGGGCATCACCAACGGCAAGCCCCAGGTAAGCCCCCAGCGCACGCTGTTCCAGGCCTATGCTAGGGTTATCAGCAGACTGTTGCGTGGTTGTGGAGGCAAACATAGGGGATTACTCTTCAGGCCCGAAACAAGCGGCATAGTCGGTACAGACTTCACAGCTGGGAGCACGGCAAGTGTAAATACCCTCGGTCTCACATAGCTGCTTGTAAAGAAACTTCTTCCACTTCATGTCCCTGGTGTTATGGATGGCCAGGGGTCGGAAGTTTTCAAGCATCAACCGGGTTAAATCCGGCCGCTCCCACAGCCCCAGATCCTGCCACAGGTGATCGCTTCCCAGGCATCCGGCTATGACGATGCTGGTCATCCAGGTTTCAAACTGGCTGCAGGTTGTGCGTGAGGCCAAAAGCAGCTTGCGCAGATCATTCATTTCCGCTCCGCGCTCAAGATCCACACCCAAACCAATGTCTCGCATTTCGCGTATATCAAATTTTGGGAAATGGTGTTGCATCATGCGACTGAAATCGTGCTCACCCAAACCGATCCATTCAGGCATGACGCCTTCGCCAGCCATCCAGGAAGCAAGAATGCGCGCCAGGGTCTCCTCCACTGGATCACCCCGACGCGCAGTCATCAGCCTGGCATAGGCGGCTTGGGGACTCTCTATTGCCAAGGCAGCGAAGGCCATCACTGGGCCTCGTACTCGACGACGATATCCTCATCCCTGGGGATGAACTGGCATGCCAGGCGCCATTTACTTGGCAGATCGTCCACGATCAACTGCTCCAACTCCTCCTTGCTGATCCTGCCCAGTTCTCGCAGCACCTGTTTCTCCTTCTCTTCCAGGTGGTAGCCCATGGGTGTCTTGTCACCGATATAGGTCACCTGGATTGCACAGCTGCCGCAGTTGCCGTCGCCACAATCGAAATTGATGGGTATCTTGTTGGTCTTGGCAATCTTTAGAACGGTCTCGGTAAAGCTGCCGGCTACGGCATAGACCGTCTTGTCCTTGTACTCGGGATTTGAAAATGTAATCAGTGGCATCGTACTCTCCTCCCACTCAGGCCGGTTTCACTTTACAGTCACCGAGGATCTGGGCCTGACAGGCCAGGCGGTCGTGACGGCCCGCCATATTCTCTTTCAGCACCTTTTCTTCAAGTACCGAAGGTTCGGTCAGATTGTTCCAACCGTCTTCCACGTGCATCATGCAGGTACCGCAATCACCCTCGCGGCATCCATAGATGATGCCTGCGCCGATCTTTTCAGAGACTTCGATGACACGGGTACCCGCCGGTACGTTGACCGTCTGCTCGATGTCGGTAAATGATATTTTTGCCTTAGCCATAGTTTTTCACCTTGCTGCTAGTGTTAAATACCTGGTGTATCCAGGCGGTTTAGCTGTGCACTTCGTCTGTATCATGTCTTCCGGATACGGCCTACATGAGGTCTGCAAAATCGATGCCACGCTTTTCGCTGCTTTTTCCGGTTAACACCTCTGCGATCTGCAGACCAAACGAACGACACGCCTCCAACTCCTCCTCCGTTGGAATCAACTTGACTCTCAGCCCCTCTCTGGGGATGTGCATCTTCAAACCGCGCATGCGGTCCTCTATCATTCGCACCGCCTCTCCACTCCAGCCATAGGAGCCGAAAGCACCGCCCAGCTTCCCCTTGAGATTGACCACGGCCAGGGACGAGAGCAGGTCCCCTACGGGCTTGACCGCGTCACCATTGATGGTGGGGAAGCCGAACAGCAGGGCATCCGCCTCTTCGATGAGATCCACGAAAGGCTCTGTCTCCCCCCAGATTGAAACCCTGACCCCATCGAGATCACCCGCCCCTTCTGCAATCTCTTCAGCCATGCGCGCGGTGTTGCCGTAAGAGCTCATGTAGAAAATGATCATTGACTGGTCGCTGTTGCCAATCTCTGTTGCGAGGCTTGAAGTTGAGAGCTCTCGATAGTGGCTCACATAGCGCCTGGGACGCTCGCGAAGAATCGGTCCGTGGGTCGGCGCGATAAGTTTCAGCCTCAATGGCTCGATCAGTTTGAGCGCGTCCATTACATGCTTTTTGAACGGACGCATGATGTGTGCGTAGTAGTAATCAAAGGAGAAACGAAAGTCGCCGACCTGGCCGTTGAACAGACGCTTGTCGCAGTAGTGGCAACCGAACACGTCGCCGGAAAAGAGCACCGCCTCCTCTTCCAGGTAGGTGCGCTGGGTATCAGGCCAGTGAAGAAACGGGGTATGCAGAAAGCGAAGTGTACGATCACCCAGCTCAACCGTATCGCCGGTATTGACCGTGGTGTATTCAAACGCGCCCGTTGTCGGTTTCAGCAGCGCCTTGAGCATGGAAGTAGCGCGCCGGGAGATGTAGAGCTTAGCCTGGGGCGCACGACGCATCAACTCTGGCAGTGCGCCGGTGTGATCAGGTTCCAGGTGATTGAGCACGATCGCCTTGATGTCACTGTAATCGACTTCGGATTCCAGCCGCGCAAAGAACTCATCGCTGAAATTCTTTTTCACTGTATCGATTACCGCCACCCCATCACTGCCCTTCACCAGGTAGGCGTTATAGGTGGTGCCGTTTGCGGTACTGAGAATGATGTCGAACGTACGCAGCGTGGGATCGAGCGCACCGATCCAGTAGACGCCGTCGGCAAATTCCACGACATCACGGTGGACAAATACGTCGATCTGGCTGTTCATGCCGGCTCCTCACACGCCGGGTCGACTCCCTGCATCGGACAGGACTGAAGATCCTCTTCAGGGTCTAGGTTGATGTCCAGTGCAACTAGTACCGGGCCATCAACGAAGCCCCCTTGCTTAAGTTCGCCCAGCCGCATCAGGGGACGCCGTATCAATATGGGCTCAGCGAGCATCAGGGAGAGTGCCTGGTCCTCGCCCAGTTCATGAATGTTGAACCAGCCTTCCTTCAGTGTCGGTGCACTCATGTTGAACCATTCCGCTACCGGCAAATTGGAAAAGTATGGGCGCAGTGAGTCCTTGGTCCATGACTCACTCAGCAGGTCGCGAACGTCCAACTGAAGACCAAAGCTCTCCAGCAAGACCTTCTGTTGACGGTTGCCAATGCACCCCGGCTTTTCGTAGAAGACCAACGGGCTCATGGTTCCGCTTTGCGTCTGCTCTCCTGCAGGCACATGTAGAGCGCCGACTGCCGACGCCAGAGTCGGTCGGGCATGTGCACACCTTTTGGTTTGCGTGGTGTCACCGGCTTGCGGCTGCTACGGACCAAGATCCTTAGCCAGCGATGGGCGAGGGACGGCAACGTTTCCTGTTTGTGCGTTTCCTGGTGCGATGCGCGAAGTGCAATGTCCATTGTCATGCCTCCTGTTATCTTGCCTGGATCTCAGCCATCACCTCGGCCATACGCTCCGGCGGTATACCGGTAAGTGATCCCGGTGGATTGGCCGCATCGCCAAACGGGCTGAGAATTGCACCCTCGATGGGACAGATACTCACGCACTGGGGATCGGCGAAATCACCCTCGCATTCGGAGCATTTCTTTGCATCGATAAGGAAATGCGGACGGGCTTCGTAAATCGCTTTGCTGGGGCAGATCGGTTCACAGGCCCAGCAGTTGACGCAGCTTTCGATAATCTCGTATGCCATTGTTCAAACTCCTCAGGCGCTGGCCTGTATCTCAGACTTGGCTGCATCCTTTTCAGGCAGTCCCTTTTCCACCATCTCTGCATAGACGGCAGCCACCGCCTCTTCGATAGATTCCATGGCGTGCTCACCGTTAGGCTCTATACCTGCCTCTTCCAACTGCTCCCAGGGCTCGTATCCGATCTTGGAGCAGAGCACCGTTTCACAACCGTCGAGGGTGCGAATAATCTTTTGCAGGGTTGTTTCCGCATCGCCGCAAGTGTCACCGCCGCTGCAGTAGATATCCACCTTGCGGTGACCGATAAATCGTACGTCGGTCATGGAAGCCTCGTAGATGAGGAACTCCCTGGCATGCCCGAAGTGTTGGTTGATTACTCCGCCGCCGGAAGTGGTTACTGCCATGAGCACAGGGCGTGTCTCTTTGTTAGGTGTTTTGATGGAGGAAAGGGAGATAAAGGTCTCATTCGTGTTGTTGCGCTGGGCTTCCAAGGTGGCGAGGGCCGCCTTCTGGTACTCTGCGCGTTTTTCCATGGCTGCACCGTAGTCGATGTCCATCTCTTCCACCTTCTCCATGGTGAACTCGTCGCCACGGTCTTCACCCAGCATGCCCACAGCATCTGCACGGCACTGGCGGCAGTGGCGCATCATGTTCATGTCACCGGCGCACTTGTCCTGCAGTTCCTGCAATTCGTCGTGGGTTGGACCGCGCTGACCCATGACACCATAGAAGGTGCCGTGCTCCTCTTCGGCAATCAGCGGCATCACGTTGTGCAGGAAGGCGCCTTTCTCCTTGACGATCTTGCTCACCTCCTCCAGGTGCTTGTCGTTGACACCTGGAATCATCACCGAGTTTACCTTCACCAGGATCCCTCGATCGGTGAGCATCTCCAGCCCCTTCTGCTGATGCTCGATCAGGATCTTGGCACCCTTGCGGCCGTGGATCCGGCGATTGTTCCAGAAGATCCAGGGGTAGATCTTCGCACCGACATCCGGGTCGACACAGTTGATAGTGATGGTGACGTGGTCGATATTGTGCTTGCACAGCTCGTCCACCTGCTCGGGCAGGGAAAGGCCGTTGGTGGAGACACATAGCTTGATGTCCGGCGCCTTCTCGGTGAGCTGACGAAACGTATCGAAGGTGCGCTCCGGGTTGGCCAGGGGATCTCCAGGGCCTGCGATACCGAGTACTGTCATCTGTGGGATATTTGCAGCGACCGCCATCACCTTCTTCACCGCCTGGTCCGGTGTCAACAGTTCCGAAACCACTCCTGGGCGTGATTCGTTGGAGCAGTCGTACTTGCGGTTGCAGTAATGGCACTGAATGTTACAGGCGGGGGCCACCGCCACATGCATGCGGGCAAAGTGGTGGTGGGCATCCTCCGAGTAACAGGGATGGTCCTTGACCTTGTTACGGATGTTATTCGGCAGGTGCGACAGCTGGTCACTGCTGCCACCACAGCCAGAGGAACTACACCCGGACTCTGTGTTTTGGCCAATTACTGTCAATTCCATCATAGCGTCTCCAAATAAGTACCCCTTGTGGGGGTATTTCTTTTCTGGAAGCTATAATGCAAACGGCGTGCCTATTGTGTTTAAGATTATAAGCTACTGATATTTATATCTTAATATTTTCTGCCAGCCAGGATGTAAGGTAGGCGACAAGACAATTCATGGGTTGTGTAAGGTGTGCTACGGAGGACTTGCAGGCATACCAGGCAGCCTACTTTCCATCTTCAAATTCGGGACATCAATTTAGCTGTAACGTTTGTATATCAACTAGTTGGTCACGCGTAAAGTTAACAATCGAATTGTGTAGCTTGATATAATGAGGCATGGCAAATAAAACAGCACCATTTTGTATCACAAAAGATGTCCGAGAAG
>NZ_MPRJ01000025.1 GCF_002020805.1 Solemya velesiana gill symbiont
GACATCTTTTGTGATACAAAATGGTGCTGTTTTATTTGCCATGCCTCATTATATCAAGCTACACAATTCGATTGTTAACTTTACGCGTGACCCACTAGCGCGAGAGCTGCCTTAGCTCAGTGAATCTTGCGCACGAACCAAAATCCGATAAACAGGAATACCAAAGCAGGCAGTGATGCCGAAAACAGTGGATTGAGTTCGTAGACGACCGCCATGTGACTGAATACTTTGCTCAGAAGGAAAAAACTGAGGCCCAGCAACGATCCGAGAAAGATCCGGGAGCCGACGCTCACTGAGCGCATCACACCGAACACAAAGGGCACAGAGAGGAACACCATCACCAGCGCCATCAGGGGCGTAACGATCTTGCTCCAGAATGCGACTTCATAAGTGGTCGCCTCCTGGCCGTTGTCACGCATGAAACCGATGTACTGATACAGCCCCCATACCGGCAGCATGGTCGGACGCACAACCACCACGTCGAGCAAACTGGGATTGAGCATGGACTCCCAGGTGGCCTGCTCCAGTTTCTGGCTCTTCACGCCCTGCTCGGTAAAATGGCTCTGCTCAATGCCTCTCAACAGCCAGTGATCATCCTTGTACTGGGCGAATCGCGCATAGGTCGCAATCTCCAACTTCTGGTCGGGGGTATACTCGTAGATATAGATGTCCTTGAGTTGGGATCCCGGCAGAATTTTCCGGATGTTGACGAAGGAATCCCCGTCCCTTGCCCAGAAACCGTACTTGGACTTAAGGGTGATCTGGTCCGATGTCTTCTCTGCCCGCATCCGCTCCGCGTACTGCTCCGTATTGGGCGCGATCACTTCTCCCACAACCACCACGACCAACATGAAGGCCACACCGGCCTTCATGACCGAAAAGACGATACGCGCCTGGGAAACTCCGGTAGCCCGAATGGCGATCAATTCGGAACTGTTGGCCAGGCCTCCCAACCCGATCAGGATACCCAGCAGTACCGCCATGGGAAATACTTCATAGGCCCTGCGCGGCATTACCAGCAACACATAGTAGAAGGCATCTGCTGTTGTGTACTGCCCTGTCCCCACATCGCCCAACTCATCCATCAGCGTCAAAAAGCTAACTAATATCAACAGTACCAGCAGTGCAACGACCGTGCTCAGGATTACCGTACGTCCGATATAGCGGTCCTGCAATTTCACTTGGCACTTCTCCTGAGCAATCTCAGCAGTGAACGCGGACTCTTGTAGATCACCACCAGGAGTCCCAGAAACAGCATAAAGGGGTGCACCCACCAGCGTCCCATCCAGGCTGCCGTAGTTCCTGAAACCATCCAGTTCTCAGAAACGGCCTGCAGGTTCAGGAAGATAAAGTAAAACAGAATGGCCAGCACCAACCGGCCATATACCCCTTCCCATGGAAGCGACTTGCTCAGGGGTATGCTGAGCAGGGTAAAGACGATTACCGCAAAGGGAAACATCAGACGATATTCGAACTCAGCGCGCTTGCGGATATTCTTCGACCCCATCAACTCCCGCGTAGGCATTGCCTTGAAAGGAAGGGGTTCATTCTCGTCATCGTTTGACCCCAGGCGGAAAGCGTATTTGTCGAACTCTCCAATGGAGTAATCCGCCGAGCCCGGCTCCCCCTCGTAACGAATACCACGGGTCAGCACCAGGAAATCATCTCCAGTATCAGGATCGATGTACTGATATCCTTCAGTCGCCGTAATCAAACCTGCCCGCCCATGCTGCCTGTTTTGTATGAATACGTTGCGCAACCGTGACCTGTCATCCGACATCTCCTCGGCGTAGAAGATAAGATCACCCTTACTGGACTCATTGAACCGCCCTGCCACAGATGCAGCAAGCTCTTTGGAGGCATCATCCTGGGCCTGCCTGATCTGTTCTTTTGAGAAATTGACCCAGGGAAGAAGATCTAGCGTCAACCAGGCAACCAGCAGGCTAATGGGCAGAGCCGCGATAATGAAGGAGCGAAATATGCGTATGGCGCTCACACCACTTGCACTCATAGCTGTCATTTCACTGTCGCAATACATCCGGCCGAGGGTGAACAGGATCGCGAAAAAGAATGCGGGGGGTACGATTGGCCCAAGAACCTGCAGCACTTCGAGCCCAAGCATTTCGATCAGCACATCCTGACCGAGAGCACCACCGGCAGCCTCCTGGAGAATCTTGACGAAACTGTTTGTCATCACGATCAGCAGCAGCACAGTGACAATCGCAAAAAATGCTTTTGCCACCTCGCGCAGGATATAGCGATCAATTATGGGCAACATAGGGCCAGTATTACTCGTTCTGGAGTGTCCTGAACAGTGAAATCGCCCAGCTTTGGGGATTATCCCCGACAATAGGCCTTGTTATTCGGACTTTGCACACTGCGTGGAAAACAGCACAACTTCTTGTAGACTATCCGGAATTCGTCAACCACGGATAACCAGGGCGGATACTACCTAACTCATACCGGTTAGTACATCCCGACAGCACATGAAAACCGGGCCCATAATGATGCCGGGCACTGAATGGAGCAGATATGGAATATATTTTGAAATCAGGCAAACCCCAGGAGCAACGCAGCTCTTGCCTAGTATTGGGCGTGTTCGACAAGCGCAAACTGAGCCCCAGCGCAGCAGCCGTGGATGCTGCCAGCAAAGGGGCACTGACACGCATCCTGAAAAAGGGCGACATGGACGGCAAGACCGGCCAGTCAGCCTTGCTCTACGATCTGCCCGGTGTAAGCAGCAGCCGCGTACTGCTGATCGGGCTCGGCCCTGAAAAGGAGTTCTCAATCCCTGCCTTGCGCAAAGCCTCGGCAACCGCAGCCGGCACACTCAACGAGAGCCATGCCATTGATGCCATCAGCTGTCTGCCTGCACTGGCGATCAAGGATTGCGATACTTACGAAACACTCAGAGAAACCATTCTGGCCACTGAGGAGGTCCTCTATCGCTTTGATGAATGCAAGAGCAATGTCGAGAAACCGAAGCGCCCTCTGAAGAAAATGGGCCTTTGCATCGGCGATCAGCGGCGCAACAAGCGTATGGAGCAGGCAATTGTCAATGGCAAGGCCATTGCCAAAGGTGTGAGTCTGGCTAAAAACCTGGGCAACCTGCCCGGCAATATCTGCACTCCCGGTTATCTCGCCGACCAAGCCAAGAGCATCGGCCGAAAATCCGCAAAACTGAAGGTACAGGTCCTGGAAGAGAAGAAGATGGAAGCACTGGGCATGGGCGCCCTGCTCTCAGTCTCCAGGGGCAGCCGTCAGCCCGCAAAGCTGATCATCATGGAGTACAAGGGGGACAAACCCAAGAGCAAGCCCGTTGTACTGGTGGGCAAGGGGCTCACTTTCGACTCCGGCGGCATCTCCATCAAACCCTCTGCCGCCATGGACGAGATGAAGTACGACATGTGCGGCGGTGCCAGTGTTTTGGGCACAATGGCCGCCTGCATTGAGATGGAACTGCCAATCAACCTGGTGGGCATCGTCCCCACCTCCGAGAACCTGCCTGATGGTGACGCCAACAAACCCGGCGACATCGTCACCAGCATGGCCGGGCTGACCATCGAGGTGCTGAATACCGACGCGGAGGGCCGCCTCATCCTGTGCGATGCCCTGACCTACGCCAAGCGATTCGATCCCGCTGCCGTTATCGATATCGCCACCCTTACCGGTGCCTGTATCGTCGCCCTGGGGGACCAGGCCTCCGGCATGCTGAGCAACAACGACGCCCTGGCTGAAGAGGTGCTGACCGCCGGCAAAAACAGCGGCGACCGCGCATGGCAGCTGCCCCTTTGGGACGACTACCAGGCCCAGTTGGACAGCAACTTTGCCGACATGGCGAATATCGGGGGCAAAGGGGCCGGCACCATCACCGCGGCCTGTTTCCTTTCACAATTCACCAAGGATTTCAAATGGGCGCACCTGGATATTGCGGGCACTGCCTGGAAATCAGGCGCCAGCAAGGGGGCAACCGGGCGGCCGGTACCGCTGCTCAGCCAGTTCCTGCTCAAGCGTTGCGGCCAATGACCCAGGTCGATTTCTACATCCTCGACGAACAGGCCCAGGGAGACCGTTACGGCCTTGCCTGCCGCATTGCAGAAAAAGCCTGGCAACAAGGCTGGCGGGTCTATTTGCACACCAATTATCCCGCCGAGTCCAGGCACCTGGACAAACTGCTGTGGACATTTCGGGAAGGCAGTTTTCTGCCCCATGCACTGACCACTGAAGCGGATCCCGGTTTGAACCCGGTCCTCATCGGCGATAGCGCCGACAGCGGTGACGAGCATGACGTGTTGATCAACCTCGCCACCGAGGTGCCGATTTTTTTCGCCAAGTTCGAGCGGGTGGCCGAACTGATCGACCACGACCCGCAGATCAAGCAGGAAGGCCGTCAGCGCTTCCGCTTCTATCGGGACCGGGGATACAGCCTGAATACCCACAACATAAAACAATGACTGACGAAAACCGCAAGGACAGCAACGGGAAATCGAGCCATCCCTTTTCAGTGGATGAGCAGGGTATCCCGATCCTCAACGATGTAGTCGATGACTGGCAGCCTGGGCGCACTGACAACGACCTGGCCGATCAATCCCGGGAACCCGCAGACCATGCGGAGTTGAGAAAAACAGTTCGAGATAGACTCAAAGATGAGCTGGAGGAAGAACTGGGTCAGCTGATTGAACAGGCGGTGGAGCAAACTCTCTCCAGCGTGATGGCGGATTTCCATGCCGTTGCCAAAAAGAAGCTTTCACGGCTGGTGAAAAAACGCTCATCCGAACTGCTCGAGCAGATTCTGGACTCTGAATTGAAGAGAAACGGCTGACCCCAACCCCTTACTCGACGCTTATCTCATCCACCTTCTGGAATCCCCTGGGCAACTTGTTGCCCCGCCTTCCCCGTTCACCCTGGTAGGCATCCAGGTCCGTGTCCTTGAAGGTGATATGGCGTTTTCCTGAATAGGCGGTCAACCTGCCCCCTTCCGGCACAGAAGCAATAGCCACCACGAACTCTTCCCGGGACTCCACCCGCTTGGTGGGGATGCCGATGATCTTGTTGCCCTTGCCACGGCTGAGTACCGGCAGGTCAGACAGAGGGAAAACCAGCATCCTTCCCTCGTTGGTGATCGCCACCACCCGGTCGGAGGTCGGGTCAGAGATCTGCGCAGGGCGCAACACGCGCGCGCCCTTGGGCAGGGTCAGCAGCGCCTTGCCTGCCTTGTTCTTGGCATACAGCTCTTTGAGCTGCACCTGGAAACCGTAGCCGGCGTCGGAAGCGACCAGGTACCACTGATCGGGATTGCCGCCGAGGGTCGCACAGAAGGTGGCGCCCTTGGCCGGCGCCAACCGCCCGGTCAGGGGCTCACCCTGACTGCGCGCCGACGGCAGTGTATGGGCAGGTATCGAGTAACTTCGCCCCGCCGTATCCAGAAACACCGCTGACTGGTTGCTGCGCAGCCTGGCTGCATCCTGGTAACGGTCACCGGCCTTGTAGCTTACACTCTCCGGATCGATCTCATGCCCCTTGCCCCCCCGAGCCCACCCCTTCTCGGAGAGGATAACAGTCACCGGTTCGCTGGGTGCGAGCTCAGTCTCATCCAGCGCCTCTGCTGCCGAACGCTCAACGAGGGGCGAACGGCGATCGTCGCCAAACTTTTCGGCATCCGCCTCGATCTCCTTGCGAATCAGGGTCTTCATTCGCTGCTTTGAGCCGAGGGTCTTCTCCAGGCGATCGCGCTCTTCCGCAAGTTCCTCCTGCTCGGCCCGGATCTTCATCTCCTCCAGGCGTGCAAGCTGGCGCAGCTTGGTATCCAGAATATAATCCGCCTGGGCCGCACTCAGGTTGAATGCGTGCATCAGCTCGGCCTTGGGCTCATCCGCAGTTCGTATGATGCGGATCACCTCGTCAATATTGAGAAACGCGATCAAAAGGCCGTCGAGCAGGTGCAGCCTGTCCCTGACCTTGCCCAGCCTGTATTCCAGCCTGCGTCGAACCGTCTCGTAGCGGAACTCCAGCCACTCCTTGAGCACTTCGCGCAGCCCTTTCACCTGGGGCCGGCCATTAAGGCCGATGACATTCAGATTGACGCGATAGGTACGCTCGAGGTCGGTAGTGGCGAACAGGTGGGACATCATCCGTTCCACATCCACGCGGTTGGAGCGAGGGACGATCACCAGGCGCGTGGGGTTTTCATGGTCCGACTCGTCCCGCAGATCCTCCACCATGGGCAGCTTCTTGGCCTGCATCTGTTGGGCGATCTGCTCAAGGATCTTGGCGCCGGACACCTGGTGGGGCAGCGCGGTGATCACGATATCGCCCTGCTCGCGCTCATAACGGGCGCGCATCCTAATACTGCCGTTGCCGGTTTCGTACATCTTGAAGATATCCGCCGGCGGCGTGATGATCTCAGCCTCTGTGGGGTAATCGGGTCCCTTGATGTGTTCGCACAGCTCTTCAAGGGTGGCCCTGGAACTCTCCAGCAGGTGAATGCAGGCGCTGGCCACCTCGCGAAGATTGTGAGGTGGGATATCCGTGGCCATACCCACGGCGATACCCGTTGCCCCATTGAGCAGCACGTTGGGCAGGCGGGCCGGCAACATGACAGGCTCCTGCAGGGTGCCGTCAAAGTTGGGAGTCCAGTCAACGGTTCCCTGCCCCAGCTCAGAGAGCAGAACCTGGGAATAGGGGGTCAGTCGCGCCTCGGTGTAACGCATGGCGGCAAAGGATTTCGGGTCGTCCGCGCTGCCCCAGTTACCCTGGCCGTCCACCAGGGGATAGCGATAGGAGAAGTCCTGGGCCATCAGTACCATTGCTTCGTAGCAGGCACTGTCGCCATGGGGATGAAATTTACCCAGGACATCACCGACGGTTCTGGCTGATTTCTTGAACTTGGCTGTTGCCGACAGCCCAAGCTCCGACATTGCGTAGATGATGCGGCGCTGTACCGGTTTGAGACCGTCACCCACATGGGGTAACGCGCGGTCGAGAATCACGTACATGGAATAGTCCAGGTACGCCTTCTCGGTAAAATCCTTCAGCGGCATCTGCTCGATGCCTTCGAGACTCTGATCGATTCCGTTGGCCATATGTTTTTATATTGAGGAGACTTCTAACCGTCAATTAACGGTAACTGTGAATATCTAAAGCCGTGGAGATTACCACAAAAACATTGCATTATGGTTCGCTACCCTGAATCACCTTTTTCAGATGAGAGTTGAGCGAGCACCTCTGTGATCACCTGCCTGCAAAGGTAGGCGTTCCACTCAGCCCCTCCCCCGTTCCGCACAGCCTTCTGCAGCTGCTGCAACTGTAGCGTGACATCTTCCCGCTCCAGCCGGGCCGCGATGCCTGGCAGGGTCGTGGGCGCCTCGACACCCCATTTTGCCTTCGCCCAGAACAGAAGCGATTGTGAAGCGGCTGACGCCTCATGCTTCAGGCAAGCCTGCTCGAAGCGCTTCAGCCAGTAACCGGCATCCGGTGAGGCACTACGCCGTAAAAGCTTGATGGAGTGAAAGATGGACAAACCCATGCCGATGACAAACAGCAACACCACCCATTGCCACCATCCCTCATCACCTGCGGCCTGGTTCACTGCCTGTTGGCCCAGCACACTTTTAGCTGCCAGGGCCAATAGCAGAACGACACCGGCTATTGGGATCCACCTCTTTTGTCTACTCATGATGACGCACTGCACAAACACCTCCGACAAGCGTAGAATAGCATTGAAATGCCCATAACCACCCCCTTAAAGCGCAGTCAACGAACCAAACCGGCACCAACAGCATTCTGGCAGGCTGGTTGATATTCCTGATGATCCTGCTCTCTATCACCCACGGTCTGTATTCGGAGGTGCCCCGAAGCCTGGCAGGCATCGCCGCCTGGATTGCAGGTGCCCTGCTTTTTGTACAGGTAAAGGGGCTGGGGAGAACCCAGGCCCTGGTACTGCTTGGCGTCGGCCTGGCGGCTATGACCTGGGGTGTTGCCAATGGCGCTGCCGTTCCACTAGAGAAGGCCCTGAGCACAAACCAGGCGCTGCTGGCCATGCTGGCAGCCGTGAGCTTTTTGCGCCTGGTCATACTGCCCGAGGCGACCACCGAGGAGCAGTTACCCACCGGACCCAAAGCACTTTGGCGTACATTGCTGGGTGTTCATTTTTTCGGTGCTGTGATCAATCTATCCGCGGTAATGATACTGGGAGACCGTCAGAGCCGAAGAGAAGCGCTCAGTCCCACACAGGCCATTGTGCTGTCGAGAGGCTTTGCAGTGGCATCCCACTGGTCGTCCTTCTTTGCTGCCATGGGTGTCGCCCTGACCAATGCACCAGGCGCTCAGTTCACCACCCTCTCGCCTGTCGGACTGCCCATCGCCCTCATCGCCCTTGTGGTCACGGGCCTGACCCTGAGCAGAAGGGAGCAGGGAGTGCATTTCAGAGGCTACCCGATGCAGTTCAGCGCCCTGTGGATCCCGGCTCTCCTCTCGATGGGGGTGATGGGCTGTCATCTGGTGTGGCGGGAACTGCCGATTCTCACCCTAATCTCGATTCTGTCGATCACGCTCACAATCGTACTGCTGTTGATGCGAAACAGATCGGAAGGCATGGAACGGCTCGGGCAGCATATCGCCAATGGGTTGCCCCGCATGCGGGGAGAATTAACGCTGTTTCTCTCTGCCGGAATCCTCGCTGCAGGTATCACGGCTGCCATGGATGCAATGGCACTGGATCTGGCAATCGATCACTTTGGCGCCCAGGAGGCCACCCTGTTGCTGCTGTTCATGGTGGGCATCTCGATTCTGGGGGTACACCCCGTAATCAGTATCGCCACGGCCGGCAGCATTCTGATGCCCCTGGTGGCAGATCCCAACCTGTTGGCCCTGACCTTCCTGATGACCTGGGCACTGGGTATCACAACTTCCCCCTTCTCGGGCATGCACTTGGCTATGCAGGGGCGCTTCGGGATCAACGCTTACCGCTTTCCCCGCTGGAACGGCGGATTCGCCATCTTTATGCTTTTAGTGGACAGCGTTGCACTGCACCTTTATGCCAACTGGTGATGGCCGGACTAATTAACCCGGATTTCAGTATTCGAAAAATATCTTCCGGTTACTGTCTGATGTGGGGTACTTGAGCGCGGAGACTATCTCCTCAACCGAACGGGGAAGCACTTTTGCACGGTCGCATAGATAGTATTCCCACAGCACATAACGGTATTGGTTGTAGCCATTACCCCTGAACGCCATCCAGCGGGGCTTGCGCGCCTTTCTCCACTCCCCCCTGCCATTGCCGAAGGCATAACTCTTGAATTCCTTGATGTTGCAGCGCATACCCTCGTAAGTGACATTTTCTGCGCCGGTCCGGGAGCGAATCACCAGCGCATAACGCACAACACCGTCCTTCTCTCCGACACTGAGCGACTTCTCGTCAATGAAGTAGATAAATTTCCCACCCGGAGCATGTACATCAAACTCCAGCAGATTTTCCTCTTGGGGATAATCGGGGAGGTCCGTCGCCCCCTCTTTCCAGACATACTCTTCTACATCGGGATTCTCGACCTGGTTCGGATCATCCATAAATCGTTTGAACGGATTATCTGCCATGGCAGGAAAGGCAAGTAATAGCGACAATGCACCGGCAATAAATATCAATCTTTTCATAATCACTGTCCCAACGGGCCTCACTACACCTCTGCAAGATCACCCTTCTGCTGCAACCAGGCCTTTCGGTCAGAGGCCCGTTTCTTGGCCAGCATCATGTCCATGACGCTGTTGGTGTCGTCGCCGGAGCCGACGGTCAACTGCACCAGACGGCGGGTATCCGGATGGATGGTGGTTTCACGCAGTTGCATCGGGTTCATCTCACCCAATCCCTTGAAACGCTGCACACTTACCTTGCCCCTGGTCTTCTCCGCGGCGATCCTGTCCAGTACACCCTGGCGTTCCGCATCGTCCAAGGCATAGAACACCTGCTTGCCCACATCTATCCGATACAACGGCGGCATGGCTACATAGACATGTCCTTCCTGCACAAGTTTCTTGAAGTGGCGAAGAAAGAGCGCACAGAGCAACGTGGCGATATGCATACCGTCAGAATCGGCATCCGCGAGAATACATATCTTGCCGTAGCGCAACTTGCTCAGGTCATCGGAACCGGGCTCCATGCCGATGGCCACGGAGATATCGTGAACCTCCTGGGAACCCAGCACCTCCGCGGGATCCACCTCCCAGGTGTTCAGTATTTTCCCCCTCAGGGGCATGATGGCCTGGAATTCGCGGTCCCTGGCCTGCTTGGCAGAACCGCCGGCAGAGTCACCCTCCACCAGGAAGAGTTCACTGCGCAGTGGGTCCTGGCCGCTGCAATCCGCCAACTTGCCCGGCAGTGCAGGCCCCTGGGTCACCTTCTTGCGCTGCACCTTGCGACCGGCCCGCAGCCGGGTCTGGGCCGAGCTGATGGCCAGCTCTGCAATCATCTCGCCCTCTTCAGTGTGCTGGTTCAACCATAGGCTGAGCGCATCTTTCACCACCCCGGAGACGAAGGCCGCACACTCCCTGGAGGAGAGCCGTTCCTTGGTCTGCCCCGAGAACTGAGGGTCTTCCAGTTTCACAGAGAGCACGTAGCTGCAGCGCCCCCATACATCGTCCGGCGTCAACTTTACGCCCCTGGGCAACAGGTTCCTGAATTCACAGAACTCCCTGACGGCCTCGGTCAACCCGGAGCGCAGTCCATTCACATGTGTACCACCCTGGGCCGTGGGAATCAGGTTGACGTAGCTCTCTGTCACCGCATCACCGCCCTCAGGCAACCACACCACCGCCCAGTCCGCCACCTCGGCATTACCCTGCATGGAGCCGATAAACGGATCTGCCGGCAGTATCTGTAAACCCTGTAACGCATCGAGCAGATAATCCTTCAGGCCGTCCTCGTAACACCACTCGTGGGTATCGCCACTGCTCTCGTCATGAAACCGCACCTGCAACCCGGGACAGAGTACAGCCTTGGCCCTGAGTACGTGGAGCAACTGGCGCACGGAAAATTTCGGCGAGTCGAAATAGCTGGGATCAGGCCAAAACTTGACGATGGTACCGGTGTTGTTTTTGCCGACTTTGCCCACCTCTTCCAGGTCGGAGACTTTGTGTCCGTCCGCAAAGGCGATGTTGTACTCCGTGCCGTTACGCCTGACCCAAACCTCCAGGTGCTTGGAGAGGGCATTGACCACGGAGACACCCACACCATGCAGGCCGCCCGAGAACTGGTAGTTCTTGTTCGAGAACTTGCCGCCTGCATGCAGCTTGGTCAGAATCACCTCGACCCCGGGCAATCCCTGCTGGGGGTGGATATCCACGGGCATTCCGCGACCGTCATCCTTCACCTGCAGGGAGCCGTCCTTGAAGAGGGTCACCTCAATGGTGCTGGCATGACCGGCGACGGCCTCATCGACACTGTTGTCTATGACCTCCTGGGCAAGGTGGTTAGGGCGCGTGGTATCGGTATACATCCCCGGGCGCTTGCGCACCGGCTCCAATCCACTGAGAACCTCGATATCCGAGGCGTCGTAGGAACTTCTACTCATAAATCGGTTTTGATTAATCGTTATGGGTTAATGAAGGCCAGAGTGTACACGCAGAGCGCCATCCAGGCGAGATGTGCAGGAACTAAAGCTATTGATATTAATTGTAGTTTGACCACCGGGCACCCCTGGGGTACGTTCTGTTTTTTGAAATCCCATTTGCCAATCCATGCCAAAGAAGAAAACCACGCCGCCCTCGTTTGAAGAGGCCCTGGCAGAACTCGAATCCCTGGTCGACAGCCTGGAGCAGGGCGACCTTTCACTCGAGGACTCCCTGAAGTCCTTCGAACGGGGAATGGAACTGACCCGCACCTGCCAACAGGCCCTCAAAGAGGCTGAGCAGAAGGTTCAGATCCTCACCAGCAACAATACCGAAGCCGAACTCAACAGTGAGCAGTAACACCGCCATGAAGGAGTACATGCAGGCATGCCAGGAGCGCTGCGAACAGGCCCTGGAAACCTGGCTGCCCAGCCCGGCCATACAACCGGAACGGCTGCACGAGGCGATGCGATACGCCAGCCTCGGTGGTGGAAAGCGGGTGCGCCCAATGCTGGTATACGCAACAGGCCGCGCCCTGGGAGTGGAGCCTGAGCAACTGGATGGCCCAGCCTGCGCAGTGGAACTGATTCACGCCTACTCGCTGGTTCACGACGACCTGCCTGCCATGGACGACGATGACCTGCGCCGCGGCCAGTCCACCTGCCACAAGGCGTATGACGAAGCCACGGCCATCCTGGTCGGCGACGCGCTGCAGACCCTGGCGTTCAAGGTCCTGTGCGACGACAAGCAAATGCTGGCCGATGCAGCAACCAGGCTGACAATGGTGCAAACCCTGGCCCTGGCCAGCGGTTCAAGGGGTATGGCAGGCGGCCAGGCCCTTGATTTGGCCGCTGTGGGCAGGCAGATCGACCTGGCACAACTGGAAAACATGCATATCCATAAAACCGGTGCCCTTATCCGTGCCAGCGTGAAACTGGGTGCACTGGCAGCCGGCGGGGCCGACCAGGGCCCGGTAACGCACCTCGATCACTATGCCAAGTGCATCGGGCTGGCATTCCAGGTCCAGGACGACATCCTTGATGTGGAGGGCGATACCGAAATCCTCGGCAAGACCCTGGGAAAGGACCAGGCCCAGGATAAACCTACTTACCCCGCCCTTATCGGCATGAGCGGTGCCAAAGAGATGGCCGAAGCGCTCATCCAGGAGGCTCTTGAAAGCCTCCTGGACCTCGATGAGCGTGCCGAACCCCTGCGCTGGCTGGCCGAGTACATCATCAACAGAAAGCACTGATCGCGCCGATTCTGCCCCCAGGATTAATTCGCCTGGCCCTTGCGCCGTGGTAAAGGTATCGTCATAATTGCCGGTTCTTTGCGGCAGGGGGCGACCGCGACCGAGAATAACCAGAATAACTCCCGGTTTTCCCATTCCCTGTATTTGTATAGTCTGCCGTTTAATTTCAAGCAGTTATGGCCGTTCAGGGTGTTGGCCGACTGCAGTACTGAGGGTTGAGCTAGTGACAGAAGGTGTCGAAACCAAGAGTGAAATCGCTGATGTGCAAAGCAGCGCTGACACCCGGCAAATCGCCATCAACAAGGTGGGAATCAAGGATATCCGTCACCCGGTGCAGGTAAAGGACCGCAGCGACGGCATTCAGCACACCATCGCTACCTTCAACATGTATGTAAACCTGCCCCACAACTTCAAGGGCACCCACATGTCCCGTTTCGTGGAGATTCTGAACAGCCACGAAAAAGAGATCAGCGTGGAGTCTTTCAAGGGCATGCTCGGTGAAATGGCCGAGCGACTGGAAGCGGCATCCGGACACATCGAGATGAACTTCCCCTACTTCATCAACAAGACCGCACCGGTGTCCGGCGTACAGAGCCTGATGGACTACGATGTCACCCTCATCGGCGAAGTCCACGACGGAACCCCCACCATGTTCATCAAGGTGGTGGTCCCGGTTACCAGCCTCTGCCCCTGCTCAAAGAAAATCTCCGACCGTGGAGCCCACAATCAACGCTCACACGTCACCGTCCAGGTACGCACCAACGGTTTTGTCTGGATCGAGGAGATCATCGACCTGGTGGAGAAAGAGGCCTCCTGCGAACTCTACGGCCTGCTCAAACGTCCGGACGAGAAACACGTTACCGAACACGCCTACGATAACCCCAAGTTCGTGGAAGACATGGTTCGCGACGTTGCCGGCCGCCTGAACGAAGAAGAACGTTTCAGTGCCTATATCGTTGAGTCGGAGAACTTCGAGTCCATCCACAACCACTCGGCATATGCACTGATCGAGAAGGACAAGGAAGCTGAAGTTTGACCTGACTCCTCTCATGTCAGAATGGAAAGGCGGCTCCAACCAGAGCCGCTTTTTTTATGGTGGAGTCTCTGATTGGGAACCAGGCAATCTATAAAAACTCAACGCCTGAACAAATTTAGGAGAATCGTAATCAACACGCTGACAATGATCGCCGAAGTGATGGGTATAAAGACCCTCCCCCTTCCGGTTTGAATATTGGTATCCCCCGGCAGCTTTACAAACCAGCTCAACAATCCCGGGGCAAAGTGGAGTACCGCTCCAAGAGCAAAGAGCAGGGCTCCTGCAATCATTATCCAGCGCGCCATAACCTGACCCGAGGCCTTGACCCGTAATCAATATTTACTGCGTAAAAGCAGCATGCTGCCCTGGTTTTCCATCTCCACCTGCTTGAGAAAGCTCATACCGAGAAGCACGTGAATTGGACTGCTGCCCTTGATGACCATGGCCTCGACATTCTGCCGTTGTATCTCACCCACCTTCACGCGATCCAGCATAACAGCGTAGGCCTGGGTAAAACCGGAAGCCGTGCTGACACCGGCCGGCTTGCCTTTGAGGCGATAGGGAATGCCGAGTCGCTTGGCCTCAACCTCACTCATGGCAACCACTGTGGCACCGGTATCCACCATCATGTCCACCAATCGGCCATTGATGGTACCTGTGGTCATGAAAGCACCGTTTGGACTGTGCGATATCTTGACTTCCCGCGTCTCGGGCTTTGCAAAGTTGCCGCCAACCACGCTGCCCAGGGTGTAAGTGTCCCGCTTTCCATCCACTTCAATAACCGCTTCATTGGAATCAGCTGAAATCAGCTTCACCCCTTCCGGACTGGACTGTCCCACCTTCATCAAGCGGTTGTTGCCGTCGATATTCAACATGGCCTTGCCTGGAAACAGTGCCATCACCCTCACGGTCTGTACCGCGTACACCTGTGCTGAACAGCAGAAAACAAGCAACAGGATTAGTGAGAATATGCGTCTTCTATTTCGTAACTCCCTGGACATTGAGATCCCCTTACATCAGCCATACTGCCCCAGTTGGACCACAGCCAGCGCTAAAAGTCCCGCAACCAGGTCATCCAGCATGATACCGAAGCCACCGCTGACACGACGATCGAGCCAGCCGATAGGCCAGGGCTTGAGAATATCGAACAGCCTGAACAGCAGAAATCCAGCCACCAGCCACATCCAGCCGGGGGGTATCATCCAGAGTGTCACCAGAAGCCCTACCCATTCATCCCACACGATTCCACCATGATCATGCACACCCAGGTCACGGGAAGTCTTTCCGCATAGCCAGATGCCCACCAAAAACATGGCCGCCACCAAAACGATATAGGCTTCAGGCGGCAGATGCCTCAACCCCAGAAAGAGGGGAATGGCCGCCAAAGTCCCCACGGTCCCAGGGGCTTTGGGGGCTGCCCCTGAGCCCATGCCAAAAGCGAGCAGGTGAACCGGGTTGGTCCAGTCAGGTTTCGGTAATTCACTCATGACTGAAGTGCTCATATCCACCCGGCAGTGGGTCAAGAAGGCCACCGCCTGGCAGTTGGCAGCGTATCCCCAGTTCCTGTTCCATTGTGCCTACGAGGGTGAAGGGGATACCGGTATCCTGCATCCGCGCTTCGAATTCATCTTTGTTCTCTGCCGGAACCGTCAGGCAGAGCTCGTAGTCGTCGCCTGATGCGAGGGGCACGCCCCAATCACCACCCTGGTTAATATATCGACCCACCCCCTCCGAGAGAGGTACCTGGTCCAGAAACAGCTTGGCACCCAAATCACTGGCTCGACAGATATGTCCCAGGTCGGATATCAGCCCATCGGATATATCGATCCCTCCCCGTGCCAAACCTTTTACAGCCAGCCCCTCCGCAATCCGCGGCTGGGGCCTTTCGAGGCGATCTCTCAATGAAGGCAGGTAATCATCAGCAGAAACAGAACCCTGAATCATTCTCAATGCGAGGCCCGCATCCCCCAGGGTCCCTGTCACGTAGACCAGGTCATCGACTGAAGCCGCATCCCTGCGCAGTGCCTTTTCAGGTTCAATGAATCCATGGACCTGGGCTGTGATAGTCAACGGACCGCGGGTGGTGTCACCACCGACCAGTTGCACATTGTGGATGTGCGCCAACGCGGCAAAGCCCTGGCTGAACCCTTGCAGCCACCGGGGATCGCTATCGGGAAGTGCAAGCGCCAGGGTCACCCAGGCCGGCCTTGCCCCCATGGCGGCAAGATCACTGAGATTGACAGCCAGCGCCTTGTGTCCCAGCAAAAAGGGATCGATGTCAGGGAAGAAATGAACACCCTCGACCAGGGTATCTATGCTGACCGCCAATTGGCAGCCCTGGGGGGGTTGCAGCAGGGCACAGTCGTCTCCCACCCCAAGCACCACGTCAGTCCGCTCTTCCACCGTATGGGAAAAATATTTACGGATCAGTTCGAATTCAGAAATCGCCATAGAGGGAAAGGTGACAGAAAAGGGGAAGAGATGTCGAGCTTAAAGTGGAAAGTAGGAGCGAACTTGTTGGCGATCAGAAATGAGCAATGCACCTTCGCGATTAAAATCGCTCCTACACGCCATTTGCAATCAACGGCCAAGCTCGCCCTAGCGCACCTGGCTTGCCAACTTATCCAATACGCCGTTGACATACTTATGGCCCTTTTCGGCACCAAAGACCTTGGCCAGTTCCACTGCCTCGTTGATCACCACCTTGTAGGGCACTTCCAACTGATGGATAAGCTCAAAAGCACCAAGGCGCAGAATCGCCCTCTCAACCGGGTCCACGCTCTCGATTGAGCGGTCAAGACAGGGACCCAGCTGTGCATCCAGGTCATCCAGGTTGCCAGGCACACCACTGAGCAGGGTATTGAAATACTCCACCTCGAAGCTTGATGGATCCTGCTCCGTGAGAAACTGGTTATGAATATCCTGGATATCCTGGCCGGTCATCTGCCACTGGTAGATGGCCTGCACCGCGTGGTGCCTTGCCTGGCTGCGTTTTTGACTCATCAGCTGATCTGGCGCAGAACGTTGACCATTTCGATTACGGAGAGCGCGGCCTCACCGCCCTTGTTGCCCGCCTTGGTGCCTGCACGTTCGATTGCCTGTTCGATGGTATCGACGGTGAGAACGCCAAAGGCTATAGGCGTGCCGTGCTGCAGACTGACCTGGGCCATGCCTTTCACGCACTCTCCGGCGACATAGTCAAAGTGAGGCGTACCGCCGCGGATAACGGCACCAAGCGCGACTATCGCATCGTAGTCGCCCTTGGCCGCAATCTTGTCCAAAACCAGGGGCATCTCGAAGGCACCTGGAACACGTACGATGGTGATGTCTGAATCATCCGCACCATGGCGCTTCAGGGTATCGATGGCGCCCTCCAGCAGGCTCTCCACAACGAAGCTGTTAAAACGCGCCACCACCAGGCAGAACCTGGCCTTCTTTACAGTCAGTGCACCTTCAATGGTTTTAATTGCCATCTCAATCGCCTTGTTCTCTATTCGGGATAGTCCCGTTGTTATCTCGTAAAAAGTTCGTGACCCCGGAGACCGGGCTCTGAATACTCAATTGCAGCCGACGTACTCCACGACCTCCAGGTCGAAACCGGAGATACCGTGCAGGCTCTTGGGCGCACTGAGCACCCGCATCTTACTCACACCCAGGTCGGACAGGATCTGTGCACCGACACCGAAGGTGCGCAGGTGACCCTGGTTCTCCCTTGGTGGAACAGGATCCTCCTGGTCGTGAAGTTGAAAATCACGCATCCGCTGGATGATCTCGCGTGTCGTGTCGTGGTTGCGAAGTACCACGATAACACCCTTGCCTTCGGATGAAACCTGGCGCATTGCGTTTTGCAGTGGCCAGGAACAGCCCTTGTGGTTTGGTGAGAACAGGTCACATAGCGTGTTCTGCATATGCACACGCACCAGGGCCGGTTCATCCGGGCTGATATCACCCTTCACCAGTGCCAAGTGCAGTTCGTTGTCGATACAGTCCTGGTAAGCCACCAGCTTGAAGTCGCCATATTCAGTGGGGAGCGTGCATTCGCTGATCCGCTCAACGGTCTTCTCATTACGCACCCGGTAGTGAATCAGGTCGGCGATGGTGCCGATCTTGAGGTTATGTTCCTTGGCGAACACCTCCAGGTCAGGGCGGCGTGCCATGGTACCGTCTTCATTGAGGATCTCCACTATCACCGCGGAAGGATCCGAACCGGCAAGGCGGGCCAGATCGCAACCGGCCTCGGTATGACCGGCACGTACCAGCACCCCACCCGGCTGGGCCATCAGGGGAAAAATGTGTCCGGGTTGAACGATATCCTGGGGCTGGGCATCGTCCTTTACTGCCGCCAGTACCGTGGTGGCACGATCGGACGCTGAAATACCGGTAGTCACCCCTTCGGCCGCCTCGATGGAAACGGTAAAATTGGTCGCATGCTGGGACTCGTTTACGCCGACCATCAGGGGCAGACGCAACTGCTGGCAGCGCTCTTTGGTCAGTGTGAGACAGATCAGACCGCGGCCGTAGCGGGCCATAAAGTTGATCGCCTCTGGAGTCACCATCTCCGCGGCCATGAGCAGATCGCCTTCGTTCTCGCGATCCTCATCGTCCATGATAATGACCATTTTCCCTTGACGGAGGTCTTCAATAATCTCTTCTGTCGTATTAAATGCCATCTTTCCAACCGCGCTCTGCGCGTAAAATCTCGATTCACCCCCGTTAAGGGAACGGGCAAGTGTATCAAAGCCTGGGGTTTCAGAGAAATTTTGCCTGGATCTGGAGGTGCAGCCCTACTTGATGAAACCGTGTTTGGCCAGGGTTTCCAGCGTCAGCCCACCCTCCGGTGCCTTTTCCGCCGCCTTCTCGCCCAGCAGCAGCCGCTCCAGGTAACGGGCCACCAGGTCCACCTCCAGGTTCACCCGGGTCCCGGGCGCATAGGCACCCATGATGGTCTCATCCAGGGTGTGGGGCACGATATTCAGTTCGAACTGGTTGCCGTTGACGCTGTTTACCGTAAGGCTGGCCCCGTCCACGCAGATGGAACCCTTGTGGGCGATGTAGCGGGCCAGCTCCGATGGCGCCTCGATGCGAAACTGTATTGAACGGGCGTCGTCCCTGCGCTCGAGCACCAGGCCCTGCCCGTCGACATGACCACTCACCAGGTGACCGCCCAGGGGCGTGCTCAGGGTCAGCGCCTTTTCCAGGTTCACCGCGCTGCCGGGATGCAAATTGGCCAGGGTACTCAGTGCCAGAGTCTCCCTGGAGACATCGGCCACATAACCGTCACCGGGCAGTTCCACCACGGTGAGGCAGACCCCGTTGGTGGCGATGCTGTCTCCCAGCTGTACGTCTGCCAGGTCCAGTTTCCCGGTATTGATATGCAGGCGCATGTCGCCACCACGTTGCTGCATGCCGGCAATACGGCCTACCGCTTGAATAATGCCTGTGAACACGCTCTGTTATCTCTTCGGTTTGATCGTCATGCGCATGTCTCTGCCGACCATGCGCACATCGGATATTTCGAGTTCTACACGATCCTGCATCAACTCCAGTTCCGGCAGATGGAACAGGCCCCGACCACCATTGCCCATGATGTGGGGGGCGGCATAGACTACCAGTTCATCCACCAGCCCCTGCCACAACGCAGCGCCGGCCAGGGTCGAGCCAGCCTCGACCAGGACCTCGTTGATCTGGCGCTCGGCCAGGTGTTGCAGCAACTGCCGCAGTTCGATCCCATCGGATGATCCCGGCAACATGACCACTTCGGCGCCCGCTTCCGCCAGCGCTTTTCCCCTGGCCTGCGGCTCACAGGAGCAGATCACCAGCGTCCGGCCCGGCAGCTTCAACATTTTTGCCGTGGAAGGCATCTCGAGCATGGGATCCAACACAACCCTCAGTGGCTGGGCCGGCTCATTACTCTCCCCCATCTCCAATCGCACATTCATGGAGGGATCATCAGCAAGCACCGTACCTATACCGGTAACGATGGCATCGCTGCGGGCACGCAGGCGCTGTACATCAGCACGTGCCGCTGGTCCTGTGATCCACTTGCTCTCGCCACTGTTCATGGCGGTGCGTCCATCAAGGCTCATGGCCAGTTTGCAGCGTACATAAGGGATACCGCTGTCCATGCGGCGGATGAAACCGGGATTCAACTCCCGGACCTGGGACTCCAGCACGCCACTCTCGACCTCGATTCCGGCATCCCGAAGACGCCGAGCACCTTCTCCTGCAACCAGGGGGTTGGGGTCCTGCATGGCCATCACCACACGGGCGACACCCGCCTCGATCAGCCCTTCAGTACAAGGCGGAGTACGTCCATGGTGGCAACAGGGTTCCAGGGTGACATAGGCTGTAGCCCCCTCTGCGCTGCCGCCGGCATCCGCGATGGCATTGCGCTCGGCGTGAAGCTCACCGGCCCGGCGGTGGTAACCCTCACCAATCATCTGGCCGTTTTTGACCAGTACACAACCGACACGAGGATTGGGATGGGTGGTATAGAGGCCACGCCTGGCAAGCTCTATGGCCCGGGCCATGTAACGGTAATCGTCAGCTGTCGCCATTTTCATCGTCCAGCAGGTTGAGTTGCTGGCGCCTGGCATCGGGTGGGAGTTGGGTCTCCAGCCGCTCGATCTCTTCACGGAAGGCGTTGACGTCTTCGAAGCTGCGGTAAACCGAGGCAAAGCGGACATAGGCGACCTGGTCAAGCGCCCGCAGTTCATCCATGACCCATTCGCCTATCTGCCGGGAGTCCACCTCGCGCTCACCACTGGCGAGTATCTTGCGGCGGATGCGATTTAGCGCATCATCGATCTGATCTGTGCTTACGGGACGTTTTTCCAGCGCACGCATCATGCCGGAAGAGAGCTTACGCCCATCGAAAGGCACCCGGCTGCCGTCCTGCTTCACCACCCTCGGCAGGTTGAGTTCCGCGGATTCGTAGGTGGTAAAGCGCTCTTTACAGACAGTGCACTCCCTTCTCCGGCGTACCTGGTCACCCTCTCCAAACAGGCGGGAGTCGATCACCTTGGTATCCTGGGCACCGCAGAAGGGACAACGCATAAGCCAATTTCCCGTGAGGGGACCGGCCGCTGCAATGGCGACCGTCCCCGCACTGTCTTATTTAGTCGGCGTAGACGGGGTAACGCTTACAGAGATCCAGCACCTGGCCCTTGACCCGCTCAATGGTCGCCTCGTCACCGCGTGAGTCGATCACATCGCACATCCAGCCGGCCAGGTCTCGGGCCTCGGCCTCACCCACACCGCGGGTGGTCAGTGCCGGGGTACCTACCCGGATACCGCTGGTCACGAAAGGTGATTGGGGATCGTTCGGCACCGAATTCTTGTTGATGGTGATATTCGAGTCGCCAAGCCAGGCGTCCACATCCTTACCGGTCAGGCCCGCTTCAATGAAGCTGACCAGGAACAGGTGATCGTCCGTACCCTTGGATACCACGTCGTAGCCACGCTCCATGAAGACGCTGGCCATGGCCTGGGCATTTTTCAGCACCTGCAGCTGGTATTCCTTGAAGCCGGGCTCCATCGCCTCCTTGAAGGCCACCGCCTTGGCGGCGATTACGTGCATCAGGGGGCCACCCTGGATGCCCGGGAAAACCAGGGAATTGAGCTTCTTCTCAATCTCCTCGTTGGACTTGGCCAGGATCAGGCCACCGCGGGGACCGCGCAGGGTCTTGTGGGTGGTAGTCGTGGTCACATCGGCAATCTGCACCGGGCTGGGGTAGTGGCCCGCAGCGATCAGGCCAGCAACGTGGGCCATATCCACGAACAGGTAGGCACCCACTTCCTCGGCGATGTCGCGGAAGCGCTGCCAATCCACAACGCGGGAATAGGCAGAAAAGCCGGCAATGATCATCTTGGGCTTGTGCTCACGGGCAAAACGCTCGACCTCATCGTAGTCGATCTCGCCGGTTTCGGGATTCAGGCCATATTGAATGGCGTTGTAAATCTTTCCGGAAAAGTTGGGCTTGGCACCGTGGGTCAGGTGGCCGCCGTGAGCCAGGCTCATAGCCAGAATGGTGTCACCAGGCTGACACAGGGCCATGTAGACCGCTGCGTTGGCCTGGGAACCGGAGTGGGGCTGCACGTTGGCATAGTCAGCATCGAACAGCGCCTTGGCACGGTCTATGGCAAGCTGCTCTGCAACGTCCACGTGCTCACATCCGCCGTAGTAGCGCTTGCCGGGGTAACCCTCCGCATACTTGTTAGTCAGTACACTGCCCTGGGCCTGCATCACGCGTGGGCTGGTGTAATTCTCTGACGCAATCAGCTCGATATGTTCCTCCTGACGCCCCTCCTCGGCCTGCATCGCCGCCCAAAGTTCATCGTCATAGCCCGCAATCTGCATATCTTTACTGAACATTGAAACCTACTCCGCCGGAAAAAAAGCGACATTTTACCAGCAATCCCCGGATATCCGCCATACATTTGAAATTAGGCTGCGGCTGTACTGAAATAGGACCATGCACAACAACAAAATGAGCAAAAGAACCATACGTATTCCGAATTTTTTTCCTATTCTGACCCTGGCTGCTGCCTTGGCGGTCCCGGCAATATCAGCTGCAGAAGACAACCAGGAGCTTCAGACCCTGGTAGATGATCTCAAAACACTGACCGATAAAGCCCGCCAACAGCGTGCCGCGGACCGCTGGCTACTCAATGCCATGGAGAACCTGGTTGCCAAATACGACTGGCCCTGGCGTGACGTGCTGGCCAGCGACGACTTCTCTGATGGCGATTTCCGTCAAGACCCCGCCTGGCAGTTGATCGCCGGTGAATTCTGGGTCGACGGGCGTCTCGGCCTGCATTCCCAGAGCCTCAGCGAACCTGCACAACGAGATGAGCAGCCACAGGAGGAAACCCGTGAGGAAAAACAGGATCTGGGCCGCACTCTGCTCGGCGCCCTCCTGAAAGAGGCCATCAAAGAGAGACGCCAGGAGAGAGAACAGGCACCAGCACAGGAACTCGAACCACAGCAAGGCGGCCCCGCCGAGATCCATCTTCCCATGCAGATTCCCAGGGTATTTGCCGCCCAGGTGGACCTCTCCGTGCATAACAGGCCTTCAGAAGATGGGCAGATTGAGTTCGGTCTCTATCAGAACCAGGATGGCAGCTCCGGCTACCGCCTGACCATATTTACAGGCCAACGTCCCATGCTGGAGCTGCTCAGTATCAGAAGCGGTCGCAGCATGATCACCGACACAGTGGAAATTGCAGATTTGAGTGACGGGCAGTCCCACCAACTGGAGTGGCGTCGCTCTCCCGACGGACAGATCGAGATTCTCCTGGATGGTGAACAGCTGTCCCGTACCCGGGATAACTCGTTCCGCTATCCCTTCAAACGCTTTGCCATCGCCAACCAGGCGTGGGACTTCGCTGTTCAGTCCGTAACGTTATACGGCGGCCAATAAATTATTCAGCCCGGCTTATGCCGGGCTTTCCCTTATCACACAAAAATGAGTTCCGACCCTTCACCATCCGACAACCAGCATCAGAACTGCATTCTTGCTTCACCCGAAATTTGACCGACTTCACGTTTTTATATCTTTTGAGGGAAGAAAATCCGCTCCTCGACCGTTAAACCTGTAAACCACCATGAGATGAAGGAACACATGTCAGTAAAAAGCCACTGGCTCATAGTTGCCACCTCCCTGTTAGCCTTGACCGGATGCAACACGCTGCCCTTTGGGAAAAGTGACTCACAGCCCAAACTTGCACCAGCCAATCTGCCTGAATATATCCCCGGTGAATATTTCGTATTCAACAACGAAAGGATATATACCGTCACCGGCAAAGAGAGGGACATGGTCACCTGGAAAACCAACACCGGCCTGACCAAGACAACACCCGCGAACTTTCTCATTCCCGATCTCAAGTGGTTCAGAAAAAGTCGCAGCAGTGAAGGACACACTTCCGTACCCTATGACACCCTTTGGCCATTAAAAACCGGCAATACTGCAGATATTCCATTCCAGCAGACGATCACCAAGAACGACGGTAGCGAACCCAAGGTACTGATCCGAAACTGGAGATGCGTAGTCGAAGGCACTGAGCGCGTCAGTGTTCCGGCAGGCACCTTTGATACCTACAGAACCGTCTGCTCACGGAATTCACCCAACAGTGGACGATTCAGGGCGAGCAAGACCTATTACTACGCGCCTAAGATCGGTCATTACGTTCTGATCGAAGAGCAGCACAAATACAAAGACAGCAAACGAAAAGAGCTGACCGGTTACGGCTTCGACAGCAACTATCTTGCGGGCCGGGATCAAAAATCCCTCAAAAGAGCCTTGCAGAATACCTTGAACAAGAACCGTGATGGTGCTGCGCATAGCTGGACAAGCCGAAACGGCTTGGTTACAGCAATGCTTGTGCCGGTGGAGACCTACAAAACTCGAGCGGGTCAGAAGTGCCGGAAGTATCGTAGCATTTCCAATGCGGCAGGTCGCATCGGAACTCAACGTGAACGACAAATGTGCAAGGACCGCAGAAGCGGACTCTGGACAATTAACTAATTCGCCTATTCAGGCCAATGCGAAGGAGAGAAATATGAAAAAGTCAGACAAACACAAGCAACCCGTTGACCTTACACGGCGAGCCGCACTGGCCAAATTGGGTATTGGCGCCGTAGTTGCCTATACTGCCCCTGCTTTTCTGGCACTCAGTGAAGCCCATGCCAGTGGGGGTTCAGGCGGCGACAGCGGTGGTTCTGCGGGAGGTTCCAGTAGCGATGGCGGTTCATCCGCATCCAGCTCATCCGGTGGATCCGAAGCGTCCGCTCCATCTGAAGCGTCTGCCACATCTGAAGCGTCTGCCACATCTGAAGCGTCTGCCGCATCAGGCCCGTCTGATGCAACGGATCCCGGCACCGAACCCGCTGCAGACCCGATAATTGACCCTACAACCAATCCCGGCCTCGTATAAGCTGATAGCTGCGACTGGACAAATAGAATGGCCTGCCTACGGGCAGGCCAACTTTTTGGATCATCACGTTGAATCAACAGCATAACTGTTACCAATTCCCCGGCCTACCAGGATCCGTAAGACTTACTGACTGTGAAGAACTACTGCCGATACTGAAAACTGTTTTGCGTCACTGGGATATACAATCCATTCCAGAATCACAAAACCAGAATCCAATAATAGAGATCGAGTTGACTCCAGATGGCTTCCGTCGCCATTCACAGTGGCTTAAGAAAGAGTCGTGCTTTCGTGACCCTGTGGATGCCGTGTGCGATTTCATCGTAGACCTGATCCACGCATACCTTTCAGACAAACCTGAGCTTCTCTGTCTGCATTGTGCAGCGGTGGAGTTCCCCGAAGGCCTGGTGCTCTTTCCCAACACCTACCGCTCAGGCAAAAGCACACTATCGGCAAAACTAGCATCCAGGGGACTTCGCTTGTTCAGCGACGATGTATTACCCCTCTCGATCGCGGACAGGCAGGGCATGGCACTGGGCATACTTCCCCGGCTTCGCATTCCCCTTCCCGAGACTGCCGATACCCATTTCAAAGAATACATCGATACCCATGCAGGCCCGGCCAACAAACGCTACCACTACAGCAACCTGGCCGACACCGCACTGGCACCGCTGACTGAAAAGGCACCGATCAAGGGCATCGTGGTACTGGAACGGACAGATGAAGAACCCCCTTCAATTATCGAGGCAAACAGGGGGGATATGCTTAAAAACGTCATCCTCAGGAATTTTGCGCGTCAGAATACAGCGCTGAACATCCTTGATACACTCTATGCCCTAGTGGAGGAGAGCGCATGCTATGTCCTTAAATACAACACGCTTGAGGAGGCAGCGAATCTCCTGATTGAAAAATTCGCGACTTCGGAAAGCACACGATCCGTAAGCAACCGCACCTAACAGCACTGGAAACTGTCAGATGACCACGTCTGCATCAGACTCGGAAAAATACATTCGAAACCCGGATATTGTTTTTCGGAACATGGATGGTTCGGGTTTTCTTGCCGACCAAAACAATGATGCGATGTACTACCTCAATGAAACGGGAACAGCCATCTGGCACTTTCTTCAAGACCCGGCTGCAGTAACAGATATCATTACCACCATGCAGGCGGCCTTTCCTGATACCCCCGAACAACAGATCGAGCAGGACATAAGAACAACCTTCATGCGGCTTGTCGAAAAGGGAATGGTAATTCCTGAACAGTGAATCACGCTTAAGTCTTGGTCGCTGCGCTCTACTGTCGAACCTGATATTTTTGATTTCGCCGAAGGTTCGAATCTCCTTCCTGGATACGAAAAACCCGGACTCAATGGTCCGAGCTTCAAGTCTGGATTGGTGGGCCATGAAGGATTCGAACCTTCGACCAATGGATTAAGAGTTTGTATTTTTTACTTAATAAACTATGACTTAACACCTATTTATTTTGACGCCACCGAATCAATAAGCCCTTGATATACAGTAAGCGTCCGGGCGTTACAGCCTGTACAAGGAACGACCAACGCGGTAGATGTCCACCTCTTTTAACGTAAGTGGGCACCTGTCATGTGTCCACGA
>NZ_MPRJ01000026.1 GCF_002020805.1 Solemya velesiana gill symbiont
CTGAACAATCGCCCTCGAAAATGCCTTGGCATTAAAACACCTAATCAGGTATTTTTCGGGATCAACCCACCTGTTGCACTAGCGAGTTGAATCCGCGAAACCTTTGCGTGATTTCTTTCTCATCATATTCTTCTTCTCCATTGGTGCCGGGTTCGATCTGAAGTTGGCTGGAAGTATTGTGCTTCCAGCATTGCTGCTGGCGGGATTGATGTTGCTGTGCAAGCCCTATGTATACAGATCGCTTATACACTTGGCGGGGGATTCCCGGCGTCGTGGTCTGGAGATCGGGGTTCGCCTCGGTCAGATGAGTGAGTTCTCTCTGCTGGTGGCCATGCTGGCGCACGGCAATGGCCTGATCCAGCTTGCCACATTGATCACTTTCCTGGTTTCAAGTTACTTGGTGGTGATGCAATACCCGACGCCTATTGCGTTGTCGGACCGACTGAGAAGGGATTAGTTTTAGCGTTGGCAGTGGCTGCAGAAGTAGCTTGAGCGCTGACCAATGGTCCGCTGGGTGATGGGCTTTCCGCAGTTGGGGCAGGGTTCCTCGTTCCTGCCGTAGACCTTGAGTTCCTGGGCGAAATAGCCGGGCTTGCCATCCTCTCTCTGGAAATCCTTCAGGGTGGTTCCACCCTGGGCAATGGCGGCGGTAAGTACCCGCTTGATGTTACCGGCAAGTTGACGGTAGCGGGCCTTTGATATGCGGTTGGCGGCACGTTGCGGGTGTATGCCGCTCATGAACAGGGATTCGCTTGCGTAGATGTTCCCCACACCCACCACCACCTTGCCGTCCATGATGAAGTTCTTTACCGCGCCCTTGCGCCGCTGGGCCAACTGGTGGAGAAAGTCGCCGTCGAACGTTTCTGACAGGGGTTCCGGGCCCAGGTGGCTGATCAGTTCATGGGCTTCCGGCTTGTGACGGGTCCAGAGCACGGCTCCGAAGCGTCTTGGGTCCCTCAGCCTGAGGCAGCAGTGGTCAAAAACCAGGTCGAAGTGATCATGTGGGCCCGCCGGGGTCTCAGGAGGAAGGACCCGCAGGCTGCCGGACATGCCGAGGTGCAGCAGAAGATGCCCCTTGGATGTCTCCAGCAGCAGATATTTTGCGCGCCGCTTGACCTGGAGAATGGTTTCGCCCGGAAGGGTTCGGGTAAGACCCTTGGGGATGGGCCAGCGCAGCTGGTGCTGCCGGATGACAACCCTGCGGATCTGCTTGCCCTCGATATGGGGCGCAATCCCCCGTCGGGTCGTTTCTACTTCGGGTAATTCGGGCATCTCAATCGGACTGCGCTGGCGGGTTCAGCAGCGTGCTCTCTAAGGGTAGTCTGTAGGCAAGCCCCAGTTCCTTGTGGGCCAGGAGCAGTTCGCGTTCGGTCCTGATGGCATCAAAGGTGAGTGGGGTAGGTCTGTTTTGCAGCCGGATTTCGAAAGTGTCGGAGGCCTGTTTCTTTGGCGCTTTTTGCACCTTGGAAGTCCAGGTATTCTCCCACTCGTCTGCCTTGGCCGTGAGTTGGTCCACAGAGATGCCTTCAACGGGCGGTTCCAGCAGCCACCCGGTCTGGTTACGGTAGAGGTGCCATTGCGATGACTTGATCTCCCGTACTTTCGCCCCTTCACCGAGCAGGCTATGGCTTATGAAGTCCTCTGCCAGGGCAAGGAAGTGGTGGGGAAAGTGATCGTTGATCAAGTGCAGGGTGTCGTCGATGAGGACGTAACGGCGATAGTTGTAGGGGTGCGTGCCGCCGAATATCAGCTTGGTATCGTTGAACAGTAGCTCTGCCCTGGGTTTGTCCAGCCCAAACTCCTTGAGGCGATCTGCAGGAACCGGGTGCTGCTCAAAGCTTGGTGTGGAGGCGATGTCCAGCAGGATGTTGATGCGCGGTGTATTGGCTGCCACCTGGTAGGGTGTGGTCATGGACCAACCAACAGGGCCACGCTTGAGGGTGAAACCCGGGCCGTTATGATTGGCGATGGTGACCTGCATGATTTCGGATGGATTGAGTGTCGTCAGTGGTTGAAACTCTGCCTTATCCATCTCGTCAGGGGTGAGCCAAGCCACGGCGCCGAGTATCAGCACCACTACCAACAGGGCCAGGTTTATCAAGGTGCGCCGACTCATCATGGTATCAACTTCTTCTCCTTCGCCACCAGATCAGCATGCCAGTGGAGAGCAGGCCCAGTGGAATGACCAGCAGGAAACCGAAGCCGATGATCGCACCGGTAGTGGGTGTGAGTTCGATGTTTAGGTCCCTGCCTGTGCGGGCGGGGATATCAAGCAACTGGTCGTCTTCGCTGAGCCAGCGAACCAGGTTAAGCCCCAGGTCCTGGTTGCCGCCATTGGCCAGGTAGGTATTGGAGAGGAAGTCTCCATCACCGATGAGTACAATACGCTGTTCGCCTTTTTCATGGTTGCGGGTCAAGGCGTAACCAATGGTCAGGGGGCCGGCCTGTTCACCTTGTTCAGGGTTGTGTGTCACTTCCCCCTTCGTGGGCGAGGTTTCATTCCATGTTCGCGGCAGCGTGTTGAGCAGGGGGGTCCTCAGCCATCCGCCCGCTTCGCTGTCTGTCGCTTGCAATGCAGCCGCATACGGGTAGATGGTGATGGCCTTGAAGTTGGCGACTGCGGGATGTTTGGGGTACTGGGTGGCCAGGGTGATGGCCGGGCTTTTCAGGCCGAGGCCCTCTGCATTCGGATCGACGATCGTGCCTGGAAGTATCTCGATTCCGAGCTTTTTCGAGAGCGATGTGAGTCCTGAGTTTTTGCCTGGATCGCTCAGCCAGAGCAAGTTACCGCCCGTTTCCAGGTAGTCCGCTACGAGGTTGGTTTCACCGGGCAGGTAGTCGTTCTGTGGGCCTGCAATCACCAGCAGGCCCGTGTTGATCGGGATCTGCAGATGCTTGGCCAGGTCGAGGTCCTGCAAGTGATAGCCCTTGCGTTTCAGCTCATCGCCGAAGTCGCCCAGGTTGAAATTGGCCTTACCGTCCAGCCGGCGCTCACCGTGACCGATTATGAAGACAATCCACTTGTCACCCTGTTGGATGAGTCGCTGTATGGCGTTGCTTATGCCCTCCTCTTCAAGGTTGCGCAGGTTCTCCCGGCGTCCCTTGTATTCCAGGATCAGCTCGCCGGATACCTGGATGCCCAGTTCCCGGGTCAGTTGCGGCTGCATGGCAGGATTGACGAACTTGAACTCGATATCGGGGCGAAAGCGGCGATAGCGCGCCACGATATCCTTGATGGGGTCACGCAGGGCGGAGTTTTTCGGGGCAAAGGATGTGATTTTGAGGGGCGCATCCAGCCGTGTCAGCAGCTGCTGACTGACCGGGTGCAGGCTGTTGCGGCCGGATTCTGTCCAGTCCGAAACCAGGGCATAGCGCTGGGTGAGCCAGCCAAGCAGTCCAATGGCGATGACCAGTAGCAGGTGGAAGAAGGTGCTCTCCAGGCGTTGCTTCATGCAGCAGCTCCCTGGCTGCGCCGGCTGTCCAGTCTGCGGATGGTGAGTGCCAAGCAGAACCCTGTCAGCAGCAGGAAATAGGCGATATCGGAAGTGCTGACCAGGCCGCTGAGCAGCCTGTGGAAATGGCTTGATAGTGAGAGCCAGTGAAACAGGGGGCTCGCCTCGCCACCCGAGGTGGCGGCGCTGATGATCCACAGGAAGAGCAGTACCCCGTATGTGCCGACCGCGGCCACCGTCGGCTGGCTGGTGAGACTGGAAAGGTAGAGGCCGACGGCGGCACAGGCGGCCAGCAGCAGCGCTAGGCTCAGCAGTCCGGCGGCCACCCTTCCCAGGTCGATATCGGTGCCCACCAGAAGGGAGAGGGGCATCAGGGAGAAGAGGGCAACCAGGGCGATCTGAAGGGTCGCCAGAGCAGTGAATTTGCCAAGGGCGATCTGGGTCATGGAGACCGGCGAGGAGAGCAGCAGGTCGATGGTGCCGCTACGGTACTCTTCGCTCAACAGGCGCATGCTCAGCAGTGGCATTACCAGCAGGGTGAGCAGGGCTGCGGAATCCAGCAGCGGCGAGATTACCAGTTCGGTCACGCCCGGTGGCGACTCCAGGGTTGCCAGCTGGGGTTGAAGCTGGGCATAGCTGTCCAGTTGAGTGAGGAAGATCCAGGCGAGCAGAAACTGCGTCACCGCGGCCAGGCTCCAGGCCAGGGGAGAGAAGAAGAGGGTGCGCAGTTCCCTTCCTGCAATGGCTGCAATCATTGTTCAGGCTCCAGGCTGGTGATGCGGGTGAAGACCTGTTCGAGGTCGTGCCCTGCAGGGCTCAGCTCCCGCAACTGCCATCCCCTGTTCACGATCTGTTCTGCAAGGGACGAGATCTCGCACCCTTCAGATAACTGAACCTGGTAACGATTCGGGTTCAGTGTCTCCAGGCGCGCTATGCCTGGAAGCTGCTCCAGCGCTTCCGTGGATGGGGGGTTGTCCAGCTCCAGCACCAGGAGCTCTCCGTTGTCAGGACGGGTCATGGCCTGCTTATGGGCAAGGCTTCCCTTGTGCATGATCAAAACCCGGCTGCAGATCGCCTGTACTTCGGAAAGAATATGGGTGGAGAGAATGATGCCCCGCTTCCTGCCCAGGTTCTGAATCAGCTTGCGTATTTCACGGATCTGGTTGGGGTCGAGACCGTTTGTGGGTTCATCCAGAATCACCACCCGGGGGTTGTGGATGATGGCCTGTGCAATGCCCACCCGCTGTTGAAAACCCTTGGAGAGCTGCCCGATCAGGCGGCCTCCCACCTCGTTGAGTCCACACTGCTCCTTGACCCTGGAGACCGCGTTGCTGACTTTGTCTTTGCCAATGCCACGCAGGCGTCCAGCGTAGACCAGGTACTCATCTACCGTCAGGTCGCGATGCAGGGGAGGATTCTCCGGCAGGTAGCCCAGTTGTGCCTTGGCCTGCTTGGGTTGCTCCATCAGATCGATGCCGTTGAGTGTTATCCTGCCGCTGCCAGGAGCCAGGCCGCCACTGATGATACGCATGGTGGTGGATTTACCCGCCCCGTTTGGGCCGAGAAAACCCAATACCTCCCCGGCTTGCAGTTCGAAGCTGACATCGTTCACGGCGCAATAGTCGCCGTAATGACGGTAGAGGTTCTTTATGCTGATCAGTGCACTCATTGAGTGTGCAAGTTACAGGAATCAGGGGGGTGTTTACAAGATTGAAGAGGTTGGGTGCAGGGTTATTTGTGAGCAGTTGCTGTTTATTGCCGTAAAAGCCGTTATGATGCGCTCTCCGCGTTACGCAGATAAGAAGTTTCAGGTGCCTGTTGGCAGCAACAGGAGAATCGGGAATGCGGTGGAATTCCGCAACGTGCCCAACGCTGTGATGGGATGGGTTTGAACGGGTTTCGGATGTTTCTGAGCCAGCCACTGGATGAATTTCCGGGAAGGCGTTCAAATCGGCAACCCCCAAGTCAGAAGGCCGGCCTGAAATCAGTTTGACGGGATAGTTGGTCTGCTATTCCGGGTTTTCCAATCAAGGGGATTATTGCGTGGAAAATCTGCCGATCATCCAGCCTGAGCCGCTGTTCTCTGAAGCGGAGCAGGCGGCAGTCTATCGTGCCATCTTTACCCGCCGCGATGTGCGTGGGGAGTTTAAGCCTGATCCTGTTCCCGACGAGATGTTGGCCCGTATACTTCGTGCGGCCCATCATGCGCCTTCCGTGGGTTTCATGCAGCCCTGGAATTTTCTCCTGGTCCAATCTCCTGAAAAGCGGCAGCAGGTGCACGATCTGTTCAAGGCGGCCAACCGTGAAGCCTCGGAGCTGTTTGATGGTGAGAAGCGCGAGCTCTACGGGAAGCTTAAATTGGAAGGGATTCTCAATGCCCCGGTCAATCTCTGTGTCACCTGTGATCGTGAGCGTTCCGGCCCCGTTGTACTGGGTCGCACCCATGACCTGTCCATGGATCTCTACAGCAGCGTGTGTGCCGTTCAGAATCTCTGGTTGGCAGCCCGGGCAGAAGGCGTGGGTGTCGGCTGGGTCAGTATCTTCGACAAGATGAAACTGAAAGAGCTATTGGGTCTTCCCGGTCCCGTGGTGCCCGTGGCTTATCTCTGTATCGGGTATACCACGCATTTTTACGAACATCCGGAGTTGCAGAACCTGGGTTGGCGCAAGCGAATGCCTCTGGATGAACTGGTCTGCGTAGACCACTGGGACAATGGAGACAAGACAGAGATCGAAGCGCTACTGCAGTTGCTACGGAATGAGAACTGATTGTCAGTGGCCCTATAGCAGAAACAGGGTCGCGAGGCCGAGGAAGGCCAGGAAGCCCACGATGTCTGTGACCGTGGTGAGCAGAACCGATCCGGCAAGAGCAGGATCGATACCTATCTTGTCCAGGGCGAGGGGCAGAATGGCCCCCGTGAGCGCTGCAAAGACCAGGTTTATGCTCATCGCCACCGCAATCAGCAGCGCGATGTCGGTACTGTCGAACCAGATGCCTGCCACAACAGCGACCACCGCTGCCCATATCATGGAGTTGAGCCCTCCCACTGCCAGCTCTTTGAGAATTAGCCAGCGGGTGTTCTTGCCGGAAAGCTGACCCAGTGCGATACCGCGAATGGTGAGGGTCAGGGTCTGGCTGCCGGCGATACCGCCCATGCTGGCAACGATTGGCATCAATACCGCAAGGGCCACCACCTTTTCGATGGTCTCCTCGAACATGCCGATGACCCAGGAGGCGAGAAAGGCGGTGACCAAGTTGACCCCCAGCCAGAGCGCACGGCGTTGGGCGGAGATCATCACCGGTGCGAACATGTCCTCGTCTTCCGACAGGCCGGCCTGGCCCATGAACTGATGCTCACCCTCTTCACGAATCACGTCCACCACGTCGTCCACGGTGATACGCCCCAAAAGCAGGCCCTCGTCATCCACTACCGGCGCGGAGACCAGGTCGTGCTGTTCGAACCGGTTGGCCACGGCGCCGTCATCCCAGTTGGCCGGGATCGCCTTCAGGTCCAGTGACATGATTTCCACCACGGTGTCGTCCGGGTCGTGGGTCACCAGGTCGGTGAGGAAAAGGACCCCCAGGTATTTGCCTGCACGGTTGACCACGATCAGGTTGTCGGTATGGGGGGGGATCTGCGACTTGAGTCGGCGCAGATAACGCATTACCACGTCGAGGGTTACTTCCGGCCTGACGGTGAGGGTGTCCGGATTCATCAGGCCGCCGGCAGTATCCTCCGGATAGGAGAGCACCGCCTCCAGCCGTGACCGATGCTGCAGGTCCAGGGATTCGATGATCTCCCGGGTAATGGTGTGGGGCAGTTCCTGGATAAGGTCGGCGAGATCGTCGGTATCCAGGCCCTCCGTGGCGGCCAGCAGTTCTGCCCGGTCCATCTTGCTGATCAGGTCGGCCCTGACTTCGTCGGTCAGGTGGACCAGCACCTCACCGTCGTTCTCTTCATCTACCAGGCCCCATACGATCTCACGCTCAGCGATGGGCAGCGCCTCCAGCAGGTGGGCGATTTCGCCGGGATGGAGGGCATTGAGCATGCGCTTTGCTTGTTGCAGGGTGCCGCTGTCGAGCACTTCCTGCAGCCGCTGCAGGCGAGTATCTTCCGGATTGTCAGCGGCTTGGAAGGACATTGGCAGGAAATCCTCGGGTTAGTCATTTCACCATCTGGTCGTGATGATGAGGGCATTGCTGCGCTGCGGATATTCTAGCAGCCTTGGAGGATTTACGGGAGGGGAGTTCCCGGTTTTTTCAGGAGGTTAGAGCGCTTATCTGTAAAAGTTTTTCAGCTGTTTCCGGGGTGTCGAGCTGTTGCATCAACGGCGTCACGCGCTCGGCAAGCTCCCCAGCGTTGATGTTGCGGAATATATGCTTCGCCTCGAGCAGGGCGCCAGGTTGCATGCTGAACTCCTGCAAGCCCATGCCGAGGAGCAGCGGTATATACCTGGGATCACCCGCCATCTCTCCGCACATGCTGACGGGGATATTGTTGTTGCGCCCGGCATCTATGACCATCTGGATCAGGCGCAATACAGACGGGTGCAGGGGGTCGAACAGGTAGTTGACCTCGTCATCGACACGATCGATGGCCAGGGTGTACTGGATCAGGTCGTTGGTGCCGATGGAGAGGAAATCCAGCTCCCTGGCAAACGACTCCGCAGCAAGGGCGGCGGCGGGTATCTCAATCATACCGCCGATAGGGATGTCGGCATCGAACGCGATGCCATCCCGCTTCAGGCTATACATCACATCTTCCACCATCTGCCTGAGTTCTTTGACTTCATGCAAGGTGGAGAGCATGGGGATCATGATGCGTATCGGGCCGTAGGCTGATGCCCTGAGAATGGCCCGCAGCTGTGGCAGGAAGAGTTGCGGCTCCTTCAGGCAGAGACGGATGGCTCGCAGGCCCAGGGCGGGATTGCACACCGGTGTGTCGCTGTCATTGCAGCCGTCGATCTGCTTGTCCGCTCCCAGGTCCAGGGTGCGGATGGTCACGGGTATGCCCCCAAGGCCATTGACCACCTGACGGTATGCCCTGAAGTGCTCCTCTTCATTCGGAACGTCGTTCCGGTTCATGTAGAGAAACTCGGTCCTGTAGAGCCCGACGCCGTTGGCTTTGAGGTTGGGGGTTGTTTCAATGTCCTCTGGCAGCTCGATATTCGCCAGCAACTGGACGGTGTGACCGTCGATGGTCTGTGCCGGCTGGTCGATCAGTCGGCGCAGGGATTCAGCATGCTGGAGGTCAGCATCCTTCTTTTCAAGGTACTGGCTGAGGGTCGCGTCCTCGGCGTTGATGATGACGATGCCCTGATGGCCATCAACGATCAGGTTCTCTGTATCCTGTATGTTGTGTGTCGCCTCGTGCACACCGACCACGGCCGGGATGCCCAGGCTACGGGCAAGAATGGCGGTGTGTGACATGGGGCCGCCATATTCCGTGACAAAGGCCGCTACGCCCTGGTGACGCATCAGGATGGTGTCAGCGGGAGTCAGATCCTGGGCGACAATGATTTTGCCTTCGAGATGATGGAGGTCGTCTTCGTCCACCAGGGTGAGGTTTTTCTGGATCTGGTCGACCACGTGTTCGACGTCATCCTTGCGTGTGCGCAGGTAGTCGTCTTCCATTTCATCGAAGACCCGAACCAGGGCATCACGTTGTACCTGGAGCGCCCATTCGGCTGCATACTGCTTCTCGCGGATGGTCGAGATGGGTGCTTCCACCAATGCTTCGTCGGTAAGCATCAGCAGGTGGGTATCGATGAATGCAACGATGTCCGAGCGGGTGTTCTGGGCAATCTTGTCGCGGATCGCCTTGAGCTGGCGCCTGGCTCCTGCGACCGCCTGGCGGAAGCGGTCGACCTCGTCAGAAATCTGGTCGGTTTCTATAAAGCGGGGAACGATGTCCGGGCGCCCTCGCTGCAGCAGGTGGGCCTCGCCGATGGCGATGCCGTTGGATACACCGATGCCGCTGCAGCTCACACTCATTCGCCTTCTCCGAACTTGTCGTTGATCAGCGCTGTAATTGTTTCGAATGCCTCCTGCTCATCTGCACCATTGGCGCTCAGGGTCAGGGTGGTGCCCTGGGATGCGGCCAGCATCACCACGCCCATAATGCTTTTGCCGTTGGCTTCCTGGCTGCTGTTCGACAGCAATATATCGCTGCTGAACTGGCCGGCAGTTGTTACCAGCTTGGCCGCGGCCCGGGCATGCAGGCCGAGTTTGTTTATGATCTCAATCTCTTTCGTAATCATGCAGTATCAATCAATGCCGGGCATCTCCCGGTTCAAGGTGGATAGTTCGAGCCTGTCAACAGATCCTAAGGCAGCTCCCTATGGCGTGTCTGCACGTTGCGGCCGCAGTGATTAAAGTGGTCGGCAAGTTTTTCAGTCAGGTAGACTGAACGGTGCTGCCCGCCGGTACAGCCGACGGCAACGGTCAGATAGTTCCGGCCATCGCTTTCGAAGCAGGGAATCCAGTGTTCGAGAAAACCGATAATCTCTTCTTTGAGATGCTGTACCAGGTCGTCACTCTCCAGGAAGCGCTGCACTTTCTCGTCCCTGCCTGTGAGGGGACGCAACGCCTGGTGCCAGTGGGGGTTTGGCAGGCAGCGTACATCGTAGACGAAGTCGGCGTCTCTTGGTACGCCGTGCTTGAATCCAAAGGATTGGAATAGCAGGCTCAGCTCGTTATTGGCGCGCTCGCCAACCCGCGAACGGATGACGCGCCGCAGTTCGTGGAGGGTGGTGTGGGTGGTGTCGATCCTCAGGGCAGCTGCCGTGAGAAACGGTTCGAGCAGCGACCTCTCCAATTCGATGGCTTCGGCCAGGGGGCGCTCTTCATCGGTCAGAGGGTGTTTTCTGCGCGTTTCGCTGAAGCGCTTGATCAGGGTGTCGTCCTGGGCCTCCAGGAAAATGACTTCGCACTGGATCTCGCGTTCCTTGAGTGGGCGAAGCATGGTAGAGAGCGTACTCAAGTCGGCGGAAGGACTTCGTGCATCGATGCTTACAGCGATGAGATTGAAGAGGTGGTCGTGCCGCCGGGACAACTCTTCAGTGAGTGCCGGCAGCAGAAATACCGGGAGGTTGTCGATGCAATAGTAGCCCTGGTCCTCCAGTGTGTGGAGGGCGATACTTTTTCCTGAACCTGACAGACCTGTAACGATGACCAGCTTCATTGAGGCACCAAGTAGTGTTCGATTTCAGGAAAGTATATCGTCTTGTAGGGGCGCTGTCCCCAGCGCGATGGGGGTTTTATCCTGCAACGGCAAGTAGCTGATATCACTCTCCGGGGTGGGCTCCTGAAGACGGATAGGTATGAGTCACTCCTCGCCGTTGTCGTCGAGAATCGCCTGGTGCTTGTTGATGAAATCTTCCGAGGCATCGTAGCCGGTACGCAGGAGCATGTGCTGCCGCACGGCGGTTTCCACCAGGATGCCCATTTCACGCCCGGGGGCAACGGGCAGGGTTACTTCCGGGATCTGCAGGCCGAGCAGGTTGCGTGAGGCATGACTGCCCCTGAGACGGTCGATGTCCTGAAGCTCCGCTTCGCTCATCGGCTTCAGGTTGATGATCAGGTGGATGGTCTTGTTGAACTTGACGGCGCTGTCTCCAAACATCGCGCGGATATTGAGGATTCCCAGGCCCCTGACTTCAAGGAAGTCCCTCAGCAACGGCGGGCAGCTGCCCTTGATGATGTCCGGTGTGATGCGGGCAAACTCCGGTGCGTCGTCAGCGATCAGCCGGTGTCCCCTGGATATGAGTTCCAGTGCCAGTTCGCTTTTTCCCACGGCAGCGGGACCGGTGAGCAGAACGCCCGTACCCAGTACCTCCATGTAGACGCCGTGAACGGTGGTCCGTTCGGCCATCACGTTGGTGAGGTAGTACTGGAGCTCGTCGAGCAGGCGGGCGTCGGGAAGGGATGAACGCAGAATCAGTGTCTCTGTTCTTTCGGTATGGTCGATGAATTTCTCACCCACGTTGATGCCGTCGGCCAGTATGACGGTGGCCGGGGTAGCCGAAAAGAGCTTGTCCAGGACGTCCTGGTAGAGGTCGGTATCCAGCCCGGAAAAGTAGATCAGCTCGGCGCGGCCAATGATCTGGATTCGGTTGGGATGGATGTAGTTGAGAGGGCTGGCAAGCCCCTGGCTGCCGGATCCCGGGAAGCCGCCCTGAAGCAGTCGCTCCGAGCCGCCGCGTCCCGCAATCCACTCAAGCCCGAGTTTTTCCCTCAGGGCGTTGTAGCGATCGCGGGTGGTGATGGAGGGGTTCATGCGCTCTGTGCGAGTTCTTCCCAGTGCAGTATCTGATGTTCGAGTGCTGCCGGGTCATCCGTGTTTCTCAACATTTCACAGAATTTCTGATTGCTGAACAGGGAGGCCAGTTTGGCCAGCAACTGCAGGTGTTCCTGGGTGGCCTCTTCCGGAACCAGCAGGCCGAAAACCAGGTCAACCGGGTTGCCGTTTATTGCGTCATAGTCAACACCGGTCTTCAGTTGCAGGAAGGCGCCGACGGCCTGCTCCACGCCAGCCATGCGGGCATGGGGCAGGCCGATACCATTGCCTAGTCCGGTACTGCCCAGGCGCTCTCGTTCCAGCAGCTTGTCAAACACCTCTTCAATCTTCAGTTCAGGATTTGAGGTTGCAAGCAATTTGCCAATCTCTTCCAGTACGCGCTTCTTGCTGGCCGCAGGGTTGCGGCAGCCTATGCGCTCGACAGTGAGAAAGTCAGCAGGGAACATATCTTACCCGGGCAGTGTTTGTTGTCAGATAGTGGGTTCCATGCCTTTCAGGCCGGCCCCATTACGGTGATTGGTGTGCTTCTCCTTGTGCTTCTTCACCTGTCTGTCGATTTTGTCCACCAGGCCGTCGATGGCGGCATACATGTCCTCTTCCGTGCAGTCTGCAAAGACATCAGCACCGTTGACATGCAGTGTGGCCTCCGCTTTCTGGCGCAGCTTTTCAACGCTCAGGATGACATGGATATTGGTCACGTGGTCGAAGTGCCGCTCTAGACGTTCGAACTTGGTGTCCACGTAGTTGCGCATGGCTTCAGTGATATCAACATGATGACCGGTGAGGCTAATTTGCATGGTTTGCTCCTTGTTTCAGGCCTCTATGCGAGGCGCTTCCGCTCATTGGATGGCGGTATTGCCATCGACTCGCGGTATTTTGCTACGGTCCGCCGAGCGACCTTGATGCCCTGGTCTGCGAGTATACCCGCTATCTTGTTGTCGCTGAGCGGTTTGTTCGGTTTTTCCGCAGCGACGAGTTTCTTGATCAGGGCCCTGATCGCGGTGGCTGAGCATTCACCGCCTCCAGCCGTACTGACGTGACTGGAGAAGAAATACTTGAACTCTAAAGTACCACGGGGAGTATGCATATACTTCTGTGTGGTTACCCGGGAGATGGTGGATTCATGCATCTCCAGGGCTTCTGCAATGTCCCTGAGTACCAGGGGGCGCATCGCCTCTTCGCCGTGTTCAAAGAAGCCGCGCTGAAATTCCACGATCTTGGTGGCCACCTTCAGCAGGGTTTCGTTGCGGCTCACCAGGCTTTTGATGAACCAGCGGGCCTCCTGCAGGTGGTTTTTCAGATAGGTGTTGTCCTGGCTGTTGTCCGCCCGGCGGATCAGTCTTGCATAATCGGCATTGACCCGGAGCTTTGGTGTGGAGTCGGAGTTGAGTTCAACGAGCCACACGCCGTCTTTCTTGCTGACGAAGACGTCAGGGATGACGTATTCGGGCTCCGTTTCGGAAATCAGGGTTCCGGGGCGGGGTGTGAGCGAGCGGATCAGGCTGTTTATCTCGTGCAGCTCATCGTCATTGATTTTCAGCTTGCGCTTGATCTGGTTGGTGTCCTGGTTCGCCAGCAGCGAGAAATGGTTTTCCACCAGTTCCCTGGCCAGGGCCAGGGCGGGGTGCTCCCGGGGATACTGTTTCAGTTGCAGCAGGAGGCACTCCTGGGGATCCCTGGCGGCAACGCCGGGGGGGTCAAACTGTTGTATTCGGTGGAGGACCGCCTCGACCTCTTCGCTGTCGATCTCTTCATCGTCCAGCTCGGCAGCGATCTCTTCCAGTTGGGTCTTCAGGTAGCCGTCTTCGTCGATGCCGTCGATGATTGCTTCTGCGATAGCCCGGTCGGTATCGCTGAATGGGGTCAGGTTGCACTGCCAGCCGAGGTAATCCTGCAAGGTGCGTGCGGTTTTGCGCTGTGCAAGATAGTCTGAATCCCCCGTCTCTCTGGGCAGACTGCCCGAACTGGGGGGCATGGTGCTGTCGTAGACATCGTCCCAGCCGCTGTCCACGGGCAGATCTTCAGGCATGGCGCTGGCGTCGGCCTTGATCTCCTGCTCGTTATTGGTGTCGTTCTTGGAGATGCTGGACTCGGTAGGGGCAGTGATGCTCTGTCCACTCTCCAGCACCGGCTGCTCGGCGCCGTTGAGTTGCTCCCGGCTGCTCCATTCTTCCTCGGTTTCGAGCATAAGGTTCGAGTCAAGGGCGTCCTGTATCTCTTGCTTGAGGTCAAGCGTAGAGAGTTGCAGCAGGCGTATTGCCTGTTGCAACTGGGGAGTCATTGTTAGGTGTTGCCCAAGGCGAAGCTGTAAGGTTTGCTTCATGCGGCTCTAATTTATATGAAATTGGTACGGTATTTGTATGTTTATTCCTAATTTCATTTTAGCCGAAAAAGCCCTCTTTCGTGCAAAGTATTATTTCGCAGGTCACTTGTTCCAGATCAACTCCACTGTTTATAGGCTGAATTCCTTGCCAAGGTAGACATCTCTCACGCTTTCATCGGCGAGGATATGCTCCGGAACACCTTCGGCCAGCACATGCCCCTCATTGATGATATAGGCCCGTTCGCAGATCCCCAGGGTTTCGCGTACGTTGTGGTCGGTTATGAGCACCCCAATGCCCCGGGAGGAGAGTTCCCGGATGATATTCTGTATATCTTTCACCGAGATAGGGTCAATGCCGGCAAAGGGTTCGTCGAGCAGGATGAAACGGGGCTCTACCGCCAGGGCGCGTGCTATCTCGAGGCGCCTGCGCTCGCCACCGGAGAGACTCATGGCGAGACTGTCTCTCAGGTGGCTGAGGCCGAAGTCGAATAACAGTTCCTCGGCGGCGCTGATCTGCTGTGCACGGTCCAGATCCTTGCGGGTCTCAAGCACCGCCCGGATGTTGTTTTCGACACTGAGTTTTCGGAATACCGACGGTTCCTGGGCCAGGTATCCCAGTCCCAGGTGAGCTCGCGCATGCATGGGAAGGTGGGTGATGTCGTGGCCATCGATACTGATGGTTCCCTTTTCGGCGGGGATCAGCCCGGCGATCATGTAGAAGCAGGTTGTTTTCCCTGCGCCGTTGGGGCCGAGCAGGCCAACGATTTCGCCATTGCTGACTTCCAGGGATACTTCTTTGACCACGGCCCGGCGCTTGTAGCTCTTGGCCAGGCCATGGGCGGCCAGTACGGTCATTTATTCTTTTTCTTCTTGTTTGACTGGATGGTTACCCGGACGCGCTGCTTGCCCTTGGCGCTGGCGCCCGCCTTGATCATGGCCTTGGTCCGATCGTAATTGATACGATCGCTTTTAAAGGTGTCCTTGCCCTGGGACAGGACAGCATCTCCGATCATGTGGAGTATCTCGCTGTTGGAGTCATACTCCATTCGCTTCATTTGCGCACGGATGGTGCCCTTGTCGCCGTCGCTTTCCTGCTTGTAGGTGACCGGGTTGCCGGCAGCCAGGATGTGGTCTGAATCCTTGTCCTTGCTCTGGGTGACGGTGATGGAACTGGCGGTGACACGGATCGAGCCCTGGGTCAGCTCCACGTTTCCCTTGTAGACCGCCACGCCCTTCTCATCGTCGAAATCGACACTGTCGGATTCGATGTAGATAGGCTGATCCTTATCCGATTCCAGGGCCGATGAAAGGCCGGGAAGTGCCAGCAGCAGTGTGAGCAGGACCCAGTAGGCCCCGGTTTTGTAGTGCTTAGTTGTTGGCTTCATAGCGTCCTCTGACGTTTGCCAGTAATTTCAGCCTGACCGGTTCGTTGAACCAGGCTTGCATGCCGCGCCCTTCCATGCGGTCCGTGTCGGTCCGGATAGTAATTTCGGCATCCGTCTCTGCATAGTTCTGATCCTGCTGGATCCGCAAGTCCCGGGTGACGATGTGTATCGGTTTCACGTTCGGGGCGGCAGAGCGGTCGATTTTAACCTTTCCATTGAGCAGTACCAGCTCTCCGTCACCTGAAATCCAGCCCGATTTCGCGCTCAGGCGCCAGGGGGGCTTCTCCTCATCATACAGCTTCAGGCGTGGTTCGATGAGTTCCGTACTGTCGTCGTCAGGATAGTGGGTCATGCGCTCTGCCCACAGCTCCTGTTCAGGGATCCCATCTTCATCCATCTGTATTGTCGTCATACCTTCAAGGTAATAATCCGGGGTATGTTTCTCGGCTTCGGTTCCACCTTCCTGAATACCACTGCGCTCCGCAATCCACCAGCTTATGCCGGTCATTACAAGCAGGGCGCCACCGATAATCAGGTTCTTTGAATCCACGGTCTACAGGTATCCTTTCAACGTCTCATCAAGCGTACCTTTCGCCTCCATGATCAGTTCGCATACTTCGCGGGCCGCACCGCGACCGCCGCCGACGTCGGTTTGCCAGTGGGCATGCTGTTTGACCATCTTGTGGGCGTCCTGGACGGCAATCGCCAGTCCGACTTTGGTCATGATCGGCAGGTCAACCACATCATCGCCCGCGTAGGCAACTTCCTCGTCTTTGAGTCCCACTTTCTGTTTGAGTTCTTCGTAGGCAAGAAGTTTCTCCAGGCGCCCCTGGTAGACATGCTGGATACCCAGGCTCTCCATGCGCTTTTCGACCACCACGGAGGCCCGGCCGGTGATAATGGCGATCTCCACGCCACTGTGCTGAAGCATTTTCATGCCATGGCCGTCTTTCGAATTGAATGCCTTGTACTCCAGGCCGTCGTCGCCCAGAAAGAGGCTGCCGTCAGTGAGCACCCCGTCCACGTCAAAGATCACCATGCGTATCTGCGCGGCTTTTTCCAGGATATTTTGCATAACTACTCCCTCGAACCCGGCTCATACACCGGTGCTTAGAGACGCTACATCACGCCTGCCTTCAGGAGGTCGTGCATATTGATAGCGCCTGCCAGTTTCTGATTGTTATCGATAATTAACAGTGCATTTATCTTGTTTTCCTGCATGATTTGCAGTCCTTCGGCGGCAAGCAAATCTGCAGTGGCGGTTTTGCAGCCCCTGGTCATCACCTCTGAGACTTTGCAGTTGTGAATGTCCACCTGGCTGTCCAGGGTGCGTCGCAAGTCGCCGTCGGTATAGATTCCGATCAGTCGCTCCTGGTCGTCTATCACCGCGGTCATGCCCAGCCCCTTGTTGGTCATCTCCACCAGTGCATCACGGAGATCCGCGTTTTCGTGCACCCGGGGGATCTGGTCGCCTGCGTGCATGATATCACCAATGTGCAGCAACAGTCGGCGACCCAGGCTGCCACCGGGGTGGGAGCGGGCAAAATCCATTTCGGTGAAACCCTTCGCTTCCAGCATCGCCACCGCCAGGGCATCGCCCATGGCTAGTGTGGCGGTGGTGCTCGAGGTCGGGGCCAGGTTCAGGGGGCAGGCCTCCTGCTTTACGCTGATATCGAGATGGGTATCCGCCTCCCGGGCCAGGTTGGAGTCCAGGTTACCGGTCATGGCGATCAGCGGCACGCCGAGTCGCTTGATGATGGGCAGGATGGTGAGCAGTTCCGCGGTTTCGCCGGAGTTGGACATGGCGAGCACCACGTCTTTTTCGGTGATCATGCCCAGGTCGCCATGACTGGCCTCGCCGGGATGCACGAAGAAAGCCGGGCTGCCGGTGCTGGCCAGGGTGGCCGCGATTTTGCTGCCGATGTGTCCGGATTTTCCCATGCCGGTGACCACGATACGCCCTTCGCAGGCCAGCATGTAGCAGCAGGCCTGGGCAAAGTCGCCATTGATACGCCCGGCCAGGGCGCCGACCGCCTCGGCCTCGTTTTTTATCACGGCCAGGCCAAGGGCTTGCAGTTTTTCTGCCTCTTCGGCAGTGGGTCGTATATTCTTGTTCATGTATTAACAGGCCCTAACTGCCTCCAAAAAAAGTACTTGAGCTTGCGCTACCGGTTCGCCTTGGGTGTCAATCGAGTTGTAAAACAGCCAGCCCTGGTAGCCGACGAAAATCAGGGCCAGGATCAGGCCTTCGACACGGTTGATTCTGCCCACGCCCTTGAATCCATAGCCCATGACAAAGAGCATCAGCGTCAGCCCGATCACCAGGGGCATATCGCGGGTCAATACTTCGGGGCTGAATACGCCGGGAGCAATCAGTCCGGGCATCGCAAGCACTGCCAGTAGATTGTACATGTTGGAGCCCAGGACGTTGCCTATGGCGATGTCGTGCTCCCCTTTTAGTGCACTGGCGATACTGGCCGCTAATTCCGGAAGACTGGTGCCGAGGGCGACAATGGTCAGGCCGATAACGAGTTCGCTGACACCCAGCGCGGTTGCAATGTTCACCGCGCCCCACACCAGCATGCGTGAGCTGATCAGCAGCAGTGCCAGTCCGAGAATAAACAGGAAGATCGCTCTCCCCATGCTCATCGCTTCCGGAATCTCGGCTTCGAATTCCACTTCCAGCGGGTCCTGGGCGCGGCTGCGAAGGCCTATTCGGACGACTGCATAAAGCAGTGCTACCAGGCTGGCGAGCAGGGCAACCCCATCGAAAACACTGAGTTCGCCGTCCAGCATCAGGGCCAGGGTGAGGAAGGTGACGATGAGAAGAATCGGGTATTCGCGCCGCAGGGTCTCCGAACGCACCGTCAGGGGGGCAATGAGTGCGGTGACGCCCAGGATAAGCGCGATATTTGCGATGTTGGAACCGATGGCATTGCCGATCGCCAGGCCAGGGGTGCCCTGGAGTGAGGCCATGCTCGAGACCAGGATTTCAGGCGCCGAGGTGCCGAAGCCGACGATGGTGAGTCCGATAAGTATCGGGGAAACCCCCAGGTTTCGGGCGATGGCGGCTGCGCCGGTAACAAATCGATCAGCACCCCAGACCAGCAGGGCGAATCCGGCAACGATGGCGGCAATATCCAATAGCATGAGAGCGCGTTGTTCAGTCCAAGTTTAGCGTTGTGCCCGGATCGGGGATTTCCCGGGGCACCGGGTTATTTTTTCAGGCTGGGAATTGTCACAGACACGGGCTGGATTGTCCAAGCCCGGTATTTGTTTGGAAGGGGGACTCAGTCGATGAAGAACTGCTGGGTAAGTTGTGCCTTTATGGTCTTGTCAAAGCCCTTGGGCGTTACTTCCAACCGGAAAGTCAGGGTCTCCAGGTTTGTGATGGGAAAATCGCCTATGTAGTAGACGGCTTCTCCCTCGCGGATCTCCCTCAGGTCGATTTCGCGCATCTGGCCGATGAGATTGGTGGAACGGGCCTTGACCTGGGCTGTGACCGGGGTGCCGGTGGTTCCCGGGACCTCCTTTATCACGCTGACATTCAGCATTCCGCGATACTTGCTGCGGACCAGGCCGTACTGCTTGGCAATCTCCGGTGAGAGTGTTGTGTCCGGAATGGCGTTGTGATGGACGGTGTATCCATGGCCCTGGGTACTGTTTTCGGCAACGGTCGTGAAGGGCAGCAGCATCAGCAGTGCGACAAGAACAGATTGTATGGCGTGGGTCATGACATGAATCCGGGATAACCAGGGGGATTTCTACTATAGATCAGCTGGCACAACAGGCATAGTGCCCGGTTGTCGGGTGAGCCCCCTGTCAGTGACGGGTGTTTCCGGTTTTTACCAGCCTGGGCCTCGGCCGCTCTTCTTCGGTCAGGGGGCGGGTATTGTTCAGGGTGTTGTGCATATTGCGCAGGATGGTGAGCTGCTTGGCAATGGCGTTGTGTTGCCTTTCCAACTCTTCGATCCGGCTGTCCAGGGTGTCGCGGGAGTGGCTTACCTTCTGCAGATCCTTCAGTCGCTGCTCCATCTGCTCCTTGTGATCCTTGATCTGGATAATCAGCGGTTCGAGGGCTGTTTTCAGCCAGGCATCAATCTCCTTGTGCGCCTGGAAGAAGATATCCTTGGCCTTGCTGACCATGGCCACGAAGAAGCGCTTGACCACGAAATGCTTCTCGGTCATCGCGGTGACAGGACTCTTTCTGAAAATTTCAGCCTCTTGGTAGAGCAGTTCCAATTCGACGCGATAGCGCATGATGGAGAACATTTTCGGCTGCATGACCGAAAAACCGTGCTCGTTCTGGAAGCGGCGGTAGATGCTGCGAATCAATTTGCGGGTCTGTTCGCTCTGGTCGACGACGATCTGCATATCTTCACGCATTTGGTCGAACAGTCCCTGCATGCTGCCCTTCAGGCCAACCGTGGTCCAGTTGTCCTCCATCTTCGAGCGTGTTTCGTCGATATTCTGCTCCAGTCGCTTGAGGTCCAGGGCCCGGCGCAGGGTCTTCGCCTGACCTTTGAGTACCTTGCGGCTGGCCTGGAAGCTGTTCACATTGTTCATGTACTTGGCCTGTTCCTCACGGGTTCGGGCTATCATGTGTTCAATGACGTCCTGGCTTTTGCCGCTGAGATCCCTCAGTTCACTCAGCTGGGTTTTGATGCTGTTGAGCTTGTTTGAAACGATGCTGCGGGTACCGTCAAGCATACCGCTGATTTCAGCAGTGATGGTGTCCTGCAGGATCTGTTGGCGAGAATTGAGGATGTCGTCTGACAGGTAGTTCTCAAGTCGCGCCAGTGCGCTGCGGGCGGTAAGTTCATCGTCCTGCTTGACCTTCCCCAGTAACGCTTTTTGTGCAGAGACAGGGAAGATGGTGTTGCGGTCCACGCCGAGTATTTTTGCGGTGGACTGGCGCTGGGTTTCTATTGCGCGAGCGATTGCGCCTTCGTCCAGCAGTTCATCCCACAGGGTGTCAATTTTATTCAGTACCACCATCAGGCCGCGTTGGCGGCTGCCGTGGTAGCCCTTGACGTGGTTCTGCCACATTTCGAGATCCGTACGGGTCACGCCGGTGTCGGCGGCAAGCACGAAAATCACCGCCTGGGCGCTTGGCAGCATGTTCAGGGTCAGTTCCGGCTCGCTTCCCAGGGCGTTGAGACCCGGGGTGTCCAGAATGGTCAGCCCCTGCTTGAGCAGGGAATGCGGAAAGCTGATCATGGCGTGACACCATTTCGGGATCTCGACGTACTGCGGGGGCTTGTCGTTGTGGTGGTGCTGCTCGGGGTCATACATACCGAGTCTCACCGCCTCTTCGAGACTGACTCGGCGTGTCTTGATCACTTCTCTCAGGCAGTCTTCCACCTGGTCTGCAGAGTCGATGTCCAGGGGGTAGGTTACCCACTGATCCAGGTCTTTCTTCAGGTCGTTGAGGCTGGTTTCCTGCAGCCGCGTCTCAATGGGCAGCACCCTGAGGTAGGATTGCTCAATGTCCCGATCGTAGAACAGCTCGGTGGGACACATGGTGGTCCGTCCGGCCGTGGAAGGGAGGAGGCGCCTGCCGAAATCAGAGAAAAAGATGGCATTGATGAGCTCGGTCTTGCCCCGTGAGAACTCGGCCATGAAGGCGATGCGCAGGCGATCATCTTCCAGGGCACTCAGGCAATCCCTGATCTGGCGCTCCCCCTGCTCTGTGGCCAGCTTATATTTATGCAGCCACGCTCGATACTCCCCAACTGTGCGGTACAGTGAGGATTTCCATTGCTCGTAGGCTTGTAGCTGTCGTTCAAGCCGGAAATCTTCCATTTACAGCCGTTCCTCTCCCGGCAATGGCCAGGGTATATGGAAACCGATCCTTAAATAGTATATCGGTAATTTGCCTGATTTTTTGAGATTTGTCAATCAGTTAGAGCATATAGTTTAGGTAGTTTGGGCGGTTTGCCTATGGAGGTCCCTGAAATTCAGCCCATTTGCGAATTCGCAAGGATCTCGCATCCCCTGTTTCGATTATCGAAACGGGCTGGCGAATAGCACCTGCATGGGAGGGATCAGCAACATTTGAAGCAGCCATAGACCGGCCATCACCAGCATGGGAGAGATGTCGATGCCACCAAGCTCAGGAAGCACTCTGCGTGCTGGTCTCAAGAGCGGTTCGGTCAGGCTGTGTAGCAGGCTGGCCGCAGGGTTATAGCCTCCGGGATTGATCCAGCTGAGTATCACCTGGAGCAGGATGGCGAAGAAAAATATGTTGATCAACAGCGCAATCAGCTCCGGTACGGCCCAGGAAAAGGCCGCCAGCAGGTTGGTGTCTATTCCGATGATCAGCATGATCAGCAGCAATTCCACCGATTTCACCAGCCAGGCCAGGGTCAGGGACGCGATGTCCAGCCCGGCGACACCGGGGATGATCCGGTGCAGGGGGTTCAGTACCGGGGTCGTGAGCTTGACCACGAACTGGGATATGGGATTGAAGAAGTCCGCGCGCATCAGCTGCAGCAGAAAACGCAGCAGGACGATTGTTGCGTAGACGCCAAAGATCAAATGAACCAGGAACACCAGGGGATTGGTGAAATAGGTGCTGTCCATCAGTTATTCCCGAGTAATTCGGAGAGTTCGATTGAGCGGTCTTTGGCGCCCGCAAGTGCCTTGGCAAACAGCGCCTGGAGCTCCCCTTCCTGGAGAATGCCGACAGCCCGCTCTGTGGTGCCGCCGGGAGAGGTTACCTTTTCGCGCAGTGCGCCGGGGCCATCGCTGCTCTCCATGGCCATGCGTGCCGCGCCGAGCGCGGTTTGAAGGGTAAGCAGCCGGGCGGTATCAGCGGGCAAGCCCATCTCCAGGCCAGCCTTTTCCATTGCCTCCATGATCAGAAAGAAGTAGGCGGGGCCGCTGCCCGACAGTGCAGTGACGGCGTCCATCATCGTTTCGTCATCCACCCAGCGGGTAAGTCCCACGGCGCGGAGTATGGATTCCGCCAGGTCGCGCTGTTCCCGGGTGACGTCTTTACCGGCATGGAGCACGGTCGCACCGGCCTGGATCATGGCCGGGGTATTGGGCATTGTGCGCACCAGGGCCAGGTCGCCTCCCAGCCAGGACTGGATCTCCTTTTCACGTACCCCCGCTGCGATGGAGATGACCAGCGGTTTGCGTTGCTGAACTCCCGGTGTCAGGTCATTGGCGACCTGCTTCAGAACCTGGGGCTTGACCGCCAGAACGAGAACATCGGCCCGCTCCACGGCACTGCTGTTATCCGCTGCCGAGCGAATAGCGAAGCGTGCAGCAAGGCTGGCCAGTTTGTCGCTGTCCGGGTCGCTCACGATGATATGTTTCGGATCATAGCCGTCTGCGACCAGGCCTCCGACCAGGCTGGCAGCCATATTGCCACCACCAATGAAGGCGATTGTGTTGCTTGTCTTATCAGTAAGTTTTTTCGTATTGGTTGCGTTCAACTTTATCTTACCTGGGTTTAATTACGGGAAATGACTGGGTTGCGGGGACCGAATATCGCGGTGCCCGCCCTGACTATAGTTGCCCCTTCTGCAATTGCCGCCTCGATATCCGCTGACATCCCCATGGAAAGGGTTTCCAATGGGATTTCATCCGTGGCCAGCCGATCCCTCAGTCTTCTCAACTCGCAAAAGGGGCGGCGTTGTCCTTCAAAGTCTTCGGCGGGGGCGGGCAGGGTCATCAGGCCGCGAAGTCTCAATCGGGTGAAACCGGAGAACTCCTCGATCAACGCCTCTGCTTCTTTGGCAGTCAGGCCGCCCTTGCTCTCCTCCTCGTCCACCTTGATTTGTAGGCAGACATTCAGGGGGGGCATGTTTTGCGGTCTCTGTTCATTCAGCCGGCGGGCCTGTTTTGCCTTGTCGACACTGTGCACCCAGTCGAAATTTTCGGCAATTGCACGGGTCTTGTTGCTCTGTACCCGGCCGATGTAGTGCCACTGGGCATTTGCCCCCCTGAGGGCAGTGATTTTTTCCAAGGCTTCCTGCAGATAACTCTCCCCGAACAGGTGCTGTCCGGCCTTCAGGGCTTCAGCGATTTCATCTGCGGTACGGGTCTTGCTCACCGCAAGCAGCTGTATGTCATCGCAGTCACGCCCCCATGCCTCGGCGGCCTCCCTGATGCGTTGATTAACCTGTTTAAGGTGCTCTGGAATACTACTCATGTTTCAGGCGCATTGTTCGTCTATACTTCTTTTAGCTCTATGAATGGGATATTAAATCAAAAACGTGATAGTTTCCCTTACTCTACGAATAAAGCTGTGTCTCGGAGCGCCGGACGACGGTGAGGTGATTCTAGCCCGTATTGGGGAGCTCCGGTTGCCGTTACAGGGGGTAGATTGAATGGATATTGCTGAACTGCTTGCCTTCGGCGTCAAACATGATGCGTCAGACCTGCACCTGTCATCCGGGTTGCCTCCCATGATCAGGGTGGACGGCGATATGCGTCGCGTCAATGTGCCTCCGCTGGAGCACAAGGTTGTCCACGGGCTTGTCTACGATATTATGAATGACAAGCAACGGAAGGACTTTGAGGAGTTCCTGGAGACTGATTTCTCCTTCGAGATCCCGGGTTTGGCCCGTTTTCGTGTCAACGCTTTCAACCAGGATCGGGGTGCGGCGGCTGTATTTCGAACCATTCCCTCGAAAGTGCTTACCCTCGAGGACCTGGGTTGTCCCGAAGTCTTCAAGGATGTTATCAGCGTACCCAGGGGCTTGGTGCTGGTGACCGGGCCGACAGGTTCCGGTAAGTCAACCACGCTGGCCGCGTGCGTGGACTACAATAACGACAACAACTATGCACACATCCTCACAATTGAAGACCCGATCGAGTTTGTTCACACCAGTAAGAAATGCCTGGTCAACCAGCGTGAAGTGCATCGCGATACCCTTGGGTTTGCCGAGGCCCTTCGTTCGGCGTTGCGCGAAGACCCTGACATCATCCTGGTGGGTGAGTTGCGTGACCTGGAGACCATTCGTCTTGCGCTGACCGCAGCCGAGACCGGGCACCTGGTGTTCGGCACCCTGCACACCAGTTCTGCGGCCAAGACCATCGACCGTATCATCGATGTGTTCCCGGCGGGTGAAAAGGGCATGGTGCGTTCAATGCTGTCGGAATCACTTCGTGCTGTGATCGCCCAGACACTTTTAAAGAAGATTGGTGGTGGGCGAACCGCGGCCTGGGAGATTATGGTGGGAACACCGGCTATCCGAAACCTGATTCGCGAAGACAAGGTTGCCCAGATGTATTCGGCAATCCAGACCGGCCAGGCACACGGGATGCAGACCCTCGATCAGCACCTGCAGGAATTGGTCAAGAAGGGATGGATCAGCCGACTGGATGCGCGCGCGAAGGCAACCAACAAGGAGATCTTCGCAGGCTAAGCCGGGCGGCGTAGCGAGTTAAGGATTTTTCTGTAACTGATATGTTGTAAGAACGGGGAATAGGTTGGATTTCAACGCGTTACTCAATCTGATGGTTACGAAAAGGGCATCGGATCTCTTCATTACTGCAGAGATGCCTCCCTGTATCAAGGTTCACGGACGAATCATGCCGGTGTCGAAATCCAAGATCTCCGAAGATCAGGCAAAGGAGATCGTTCTGGGCCTGATGAGCCCGGCCCAGCGTGAAGAGTTCACCCATACCAACGAGTGCAACTTTGCGATCAAATCAAAGGATGGCGGACGGTTCCGTGTCAGCGCCTTTGTTCAGCGCGATGCCGTGGGTATGGTGATGCGCCGCATCGAAACCCAAATTCCCTTGGTGGAAGATTTGCAACTGCCCCAGATTCTCAGGGATCTGGCCATGGCCAAGCGTGGCCTGATCATTTTCGTGGGAGCCACGGGAGCGGGTAAGTCGACCTCTCTTGCCGCCATGCTGGGCCATCGCAACCAGAACAGCAGCGGCCACATCATCACGGTGGAGGATCCCATCGAGTTCGAGCATAAGCACGCCGGCTGCATCGTGACCCAGCGCGAAGTGGGTATAGATACCGAGTCCTACGAGGTGGCGCTGAAAAACACCCTGCGCCAGGCACCGGATGTGATCCTGATCGGCGAGATCAGGACACGGGAAACCATGGATCATGCCGTGGCCTTCGCTGAAACCGGTCACCTCTGCCTGTCGACCCTGCATGCCAACAACGCCAACCAGGCCCTGGACCGCATCATCAACTTTTTCCCCGAGGATCGCCGGGACCAGGTGTTCATGGACCTCTCCCTGAACCTGCGTGCCATCATCGCGCAACAGCTGGTTCGAAGCCCCGACGGAAAGAGCAGGCGCCCGGTAGTTGAGGTGCTGATCAACACCCCGCTGGCCGCCGACCTGATTCGCAAGGGCGAAGTGCACAAGCTCAAGGAACTGATGAAGCGTTCCACCGAGCAGGGCATGATCACCTTCGACCAGGCGCTCTACAACCTCTACCAGGAAGGCGCCATTACCTACGAAGACGCCATCCTACATGCCGACTCCGCCAACGAAGTGCGCCTGATGATCAAGCTGGGCAGCGGCGACGTGGAGAAGTACTCCGCCAAGATGAGCAGCGTATCCCTGCTGGAAACGGACCAGGAAGATTTCATGTAATCGTCGCTTAGTTTATTTATTGGAAAGCCGCTGATTTGGATTGGATCAGCGGCTTTTTTGTTGGACCACCTGGTTGGAAACCAGGTGGTCGACCTCTAATTTCTGATCTCTGGTAAAAAATTTCGTGGCCTACAAGGGGTGTACTCTGTAGCTGCACTCATTCCATGGCCACGAGTGACTTTTGTTACGGCAAAAGTCACCAAAACCACTGCTCCGCCATGCCACCCTGCGGGTGCTCTGCGCTATTCAAAGTTTCAGGGGGGTTCACAGACAGCACTTCCCTGTGCTGACTGTGAACGCGCCGCTTCCTGCGGCGCCCCTAACGGGCCTGGTCCTGAAACTTCTCCGTTGCTCGATGGCATGGA
>NZ_MPRJ01000027.1 GCF_002020805.1 Solemya velesiana gill symbiont
CCACAAGAGGCTATCGATCACCGAATGAATTATTTATGGGGCGGCAAGTAGATTTGCTTGCTGCGTAATTGAATTGCAGTTATTACTTGAAACCGCCTAGGAAATAGACACTAAGGATTTAAGAAATACACGGCAGTTTAAATAGTTTTTGAGAAGATTTACCCGATTGGTGTAGTTACACACCTAATGAATACCTATTACATTGAATATATTCTGATGAAGTTTAGGTGGGGTAAAAAGAGTTTTGGCGAAAGAGAAATGGGATGTCAAGCTAACAATGATGTAGTTATAAGCATGGGTATATGGTTACGAAGGGCTTTATTAATTACACCTGTCGTTCTAATCATCTATTGGTGGATAGGGGAAGCGCATGAAATATACGGTGATGAGGCAACACATATAAGCCTTGCTGTAAAGCTTTACAAAACAATTGTGTCTGATGGCCTCTTGTCTGCGATAACTTTCGATCAAAGATATCCTCCGCTATTTTATTTTCTATCAGGACCTTTTATAAATGTTGCATCCGACTCTCTGTTAGGAGGCAGAGTGTTTGTCGGAATTATCTGGCTGTTAGGGCTTGCACTTATTTATCAGATAATTGATAGATTAACTGCTGAAAAATGGATTGCAACTACAATAGTCCTCTTATTGGTTGGTTTCGCCCCATTTGTAGAGATTGGCCGATTTTATTTAGTAGAGGGGATATTAATAGTAGCGATACTTGCATTTATCTATGCTTCAGAGGAATTGTTTATTCAGCCATCAGCTAAATATTTAGTTATTTTAATGTGGCTATTGAGTGTTGGCTCTCTTGTTAAATTCAATTACCTGTTATATGTTTTTCCAGTAATTATTTCATTGCTTTTTTGTTTACTTATGAACAATACGTTACGTAGTGAAATAAGTCATTGTATTTCTCAGAATCGCAATAAAATTCTATTCAGCATTCCGTTGGTATTTTTTGTGCCGATATATTGGTATGCATATCAAATATTAATTTCAAAATCAGCCGTATCTGGGCTCTCAGGTATGCTTTCAAGCGGTCACTTGGTTGCTCAAAGTACAGCAATCAATGTTGCCTCACAGGTGCTGGAGTATTATTTACTGAATTTCAAAGTAATTATACTTGTTTGTGGCCTTGCCTTTTTTGGGCTGTTACTGAATAAGGCAGCGAACTTGTTCAGTAGTCCTAGAGTAGAAGGGGGTGGTCGAGAAACCTCAAGGTCTCAACAATTGCATAATTTTGTGTTCATTACATCAGTTATCGGGATCATTTTAATACCAGTAGTACTTTCCCTAATAGGCCTAGGGGGAGAGCGTAGGTGGCATCTTGAGTACATATATTTCGTTTTGTTAATTTCTGTCCTCTTTTCAAATATACATAAGTTAATGATTAGGCAGATGCTGTATGGTATTACATACTGCATCATTATTGTGCTAATAGTTAATCAGTGGATTTCTCCGTCATATCGATATATTGATTTTAATTATCATGTTACTGATTGGATTGGACGCCCAGATTCTACACCTGTAGGGGCTAATGATATCGCCAGGAAAATAGCTCTCGATTGGGAGTCTCAATCAGATTATGATGATCAATTATCCTTATTCTTCTTCTATCATGAGCATCGTGGATCTCATTTCCTATCTGTAGCGCATTACTTAGAGAAATTATTACCAGGTACTTACATAACAACAGATGCAGGCGCATTTTTTAACCGGCCTATTAGACTGGAACAAGTATTGAATTCAGACTATTTAATTATTCGAGAATTACCTAGTGTAAGTAGACATGATGATGATGAGACAAAAATGTATTTTGAGTGGTTTGCTCATAGTCATCAGTTTTTCAAGAAAAATACAATTAATCTAGGAACTATAAAAGGGCGACATGGTGTCTATAAGATTTTAAAAATAGATATGGAGAAAATGATATGTGGTGAAGTTGGTCAGCAAATAGCATTTCTTTCATCATTGTCTAGTTCAGTCGATTGGAAGAATTATTATGGTGAGTTAAAAAAGGAACTTACTCTGTTTAGGGTGTGTGAGAAGTATGAAATTATAAAAAGCATTTCACCCCTATTTAAAACTGCGAAGGGATGGGGAGCGGGATATGCTAAAGCAAAAGGCCGGGATATAGGGGTTGTTGTTGGGCCTGGATCAGATAATCCAAATGTTTTCGCGCAAAAAATATACATTAATCCAGGAGAAAAAATGAAAATAGTAGCAAGGGCTTCTAGCGTGAACGCTCAAAAAATGCAAGGTCGATTACAGATTAATTGGTTTGATAAAAATGACAAATACATTTCCAGTTCTATCAAAATAATTGATGTAACACCTGATGAATTGGCCTATGTATACTATGTATCTGCTCCCTCTAATTCTGTAACTGGATTGTTGTATGTAACTCCTCACGGACCAGGCGATGTTGTTCGATACACAGAAATGAGAATTCTAGGAAAATCAGAGATAACAGGTCAGTTAAATGGCTCATAAATTAGATATGAAATGCCCCGTTTGTGATTCTGAACACTATGAAGTGTTTATTGAACCATGGGTAAATGAGTTGAATCCTGCCAAATTGTATGGTGCAGCATCAGGTATGCTTGGCACCCAAAGGCTTGTAACATGTGTAGATTGTGGGATGATTTTTGAAAGTCCACGATATGATGCTGCGACCATTGTAAAAGGGTATATGTCCTCAAAGGAAGGCGAACATGACAGTCAATATAAGATGCGTGTTCTTAGCTTTTACCGGTCGTTAAAAAAGAATGCCAATTCATTACCTGACCCAGGGGCAAAAATATTGGATATAGGTACTGCAGGTGGTGCTTTTCTCGAAGCCGCTATGCAGTATGGCTACGATGCTTATGGTATGGAGCCGTCAGAGGACTTGGTTGCACGCGGCAAGACACGAGGGTTGCAAATAGAACAGGGGGCTATTGAGAATCACAGTTTCGAACAAGGAAAGTTTGACATGGTGTGCTTGTGGGATGTGATTGAGCATTTGCCCGATCCAAAAACAGCCCTGGTTGAAATTAGGGAGTTATTAAAACCTAATGGCATATTGCTCATCAACTTTCCTGATATTGGTACCTGGCAAGCAAAAATTGCCAGAAAACGATTCTGGTGGATTCTGTCGGTGCATCTGCATCACTTCACAAAAAAATCAATTAAAGATATTTGTTCACGTACAGGCTTCGATGTATTTCACTATCAGAGATATTGGCAAACGCTAGAATTAGGTTATTTGGAGCGTATGGCTGTGCATTACAGAATACCGCTTACAGCATTTATTACCCGATTTACACCAGATTTTATTCAAAGAATTCCAATTCCATATTACGCTAGTCAAACAACTGCGTTAGCAAGAGTGCAGAAATGACAATCTATATTCTTGGCGCAGGTCCAGCTGGTATGGCAGTTGTAGATGGTCTGATTGATGGCAACGGCGGAGACTTTGTTCTACTGGAAAAAGGACCGTGCCTTGGAGGATTGGCCCAGACTGTGAGTTGGAAAAATATTGGAACTCATGACTTAGGTCCGCACAAAGTATTTTCTTTAGATGAAAAATTAGTCGATCGGATAGAAAATTTATTACCTATTAGCGATTGGCTCACCCGAAACAAAATTAGCAGTATTTACATGAAGGGGCATTATCTACCTTATCCGCCTTCACCATTTTCACTTGCAGGTGTATTCGGTTTGCCATCTTTCATTAGAATGATTGCAGGGTTTGGTAATGCTCGATTAGTAAGTCTTTTCTCATCGAAAAGCCCTTGTACATTTGAAGAAGATTTGGTTAATCGCTTAGGTAGGCCGTTATATGAGGTATTGTTCAAGCCTATTGCATTAAAGCTCTGGGGTGACCCGTGTAACTTGGATGTCAAGCTCTCGCAAGGGCGTGTTCAAACTCCATCCTTATCTGAAGTTGTGGCTCGTTTACTAAAGCTGAAAAAAAGCAGTGATTATGAGGCATTGACATTTAGGTATCCAAAGGGAGGTTTGGGACGTTTATGGTCTGCAATTGAAATGAAGTCACAACGGCACGGTAAGTATTTATTACAGCATAAAGTTACGCAACTTGTTTCCCGTAAAGGGCGAATACAAGAGGTTCACTACCAGGCAAATGGAACTTATTCAAAGATAGAAGTTAAACCAAATGACTATGTTGTCTCTACTTTGCCTCTGCGGCTAACTACAAAGTTATTGGGAGATGCTTTACCGAATGAGTTGATAGAATCAGCAGATGAAATCGTCGCTCTAAATGATTTGCTGCTTGTCTTCTTGCATGTGGAACAATCAAGTTTACTCGATGAGTCCTGGGTTTTTGTTCCCGATCCCAAGATTATTTTTCATAGGCTTAGTGAGCAAGAGTCTTTTGATCCTGAAATGATCAAAAAAGGCAGCATAGTCTGTTGTGAAATTATGAGTGGACCAAGTCGCCCACTTGCAGAAAAGACTGATGAGGAGTTGTGTGCTTCTGCTGTAAAAGGGTTAGAACGAATGGGCTATTCTGACTTCAAGCTTTTAGATCAGCATGTTATTCGTTTGCCAAAAAGCTATCCGGTTTTTCGCATAGGATTTGAAGTTGTCCTCGAAGAGCTTATTCAAACACTGGATCAGTTCGAAAACTTCCGTTCCATTGGACGCCAAGGTGCATTCAACTATATTGGAACTTTGGATGCGATGGATATCGGCTATGGATTTTCGGCTTGGCTAATTAACGGAGATTCTCAGCAGTGGCAGAAGGAACGAGAGCGTACTAATCACTATCCAGTGCTTGATTGATAATGAAATTGACATTCATCTCACCAAGACTGGCCATACAGAAAGATGACTTTCTTGGATCTGGTGTGCCATATTGGCCGGTAGAACTAGCCACCTTGGCTGCATTTGCCCGAGAGCAAGGTGATGATGTATCCCTCATTGACTTATTCGGAAATAACCCAAAGCAACTGTCTGATGCAGGTGAATATTACCTCCAAGGTGATCAGATAAGTGGTTATTTGGATGGGGAGATAATTCAAAAAGCTGAGGCATTTCTCATATTTGCAATTTCTTACATGTCACACCAGGAGATTCTGTCGATAATCGAAAATCTAAAAGAAAGCGTTCCAGATATTCCTATCGCTATCCTTGAGAACTCACAAGCAGTCACTGCATATTCTCTGCAACGAGTTAAGTCTGAATACTTTTATGCAGGGGCGGATCTTTTAATTTGTGGCGAACCCTACTTTAATTGGGATGCTATTAAGCTACAACTTGTCAAGCGTGGCTCAGTTCAAGTAGCGAAAAATCTGATCACACGTACATCTACTCATGTTCCAGAAAGAATAAGTGTGAAAGGCATGTACTACCCAACTCCGGCATGGGATCTCGTTAACCTGCCTGGGTATTGGAGTCTTCCCTATTCTCATGGCCCAAAAACTCCAAAGTATTTACCTATTTTGACATCACGTGGCTGTCCGTATCCGTGTGATTTTTGCATTGTACCAGAAACTAATAATCGCAGCTGGCATGGTAATGATCCTGATCAGGTGGTTGAAGAGATAATTGCTCTGCGAGACAGCTTTGGGGTTTATGATTTTCAGGTTGAAGATTTGAATCCAACTGTGAAGTGTGAACGCTGGGAAAAGATTTGCGAATTATTAGCTAAACGCAAGGCAAATATTCGTTTTTACTTTGTAAGTGGAACAAAAGCAGAAACACTGCGCATCAAAAGTATACCGCTGTTTGCAAAAGCAGGCTGTCGATATATTTCTATCAGCCCAGAAACTGGAAGTAATGAGCTACTACAAGTTATCGGAAAAAAATTTAATCATGAACACGGAACCAACTTAATTACGGCATGTAGAGTTAATCGTATTAGAACTCAGGCATGTCTTTTGGTTGGTCATCCAAAAGAATCAGAAAAAGACTTCAAAGCATCGATGGATTATCTAACACATATGGTAAAGGCTGGGCTTGATGAGATTGCAGTTTTTGTGGTTTCGCCCTTCGCTGGAAGCAAACTCCATGCAAAAAAGGCTATTACTTTGAATGATGATGCAGCTCTGATTAGTTTCTCGCCAAAGGGCCGAGCTAATTACATAGCGTTACAGAATCGTAGAAAAGCGTTGATCCGCAGATTTTTTGTTCTCAAATTACATAAAGGGATGGATTTGTGGTTGCAGGGTATACGTTCATTATTTGGAACTCCTGAAACTAAGATGGAGAATCTACCTCGCCGTGTTGCGTTTATCTACATGAGAGTACTACTGTTTCGCGTTGCAAAGTCATTGAGTCGAAGACTATGAATGAGTCGCGAGTTCTAATAATTATTCCTTGCTATAATGAACAGGAATCGATATCTGTCTTGTTGGAAGAAATATTAAGATGTCAGCAAGGGTATAAAACGATAGTAATTGATGATGGATCACAAGACTCTACTTACAGGAAAGCTAAGCAATTAGCCCCAACAGTAAAATTGTTAAGGAATCTTGGTATAGGCGGCGCTGTTCAGACCGGCATTAAATATGCGTATCGCAATGGTTTCGATTTTTGTGTGCAAATAGACGGTGATGGGCAGCATCTGCCATGTGAGCTTTCTAAGTTGTTGCAGGCATATCGAGAAAAACCTCGTTCAATTATTATTGGTAGTCGTTACTTGCATAATGATACATTTCATTCTACTTGGGCGCGACGCTTTGGTGGGCGTGCTATCGCTGAAACACTGAGTTTATTGTTCCCGAAATGCCTCGTTACTGATCCGACAAGTGGAATGCGGTTAATGGACCGTAAGGCCATAGGTTTTTTTGCAAAGCACTATCCACATGATTTCCCAGAGCCGATTTCACTTGCGTGGGCGCTCAGGGAGGGCTTGTCTGTCGGTGAGGCTCCGGTTCAGATGAATGCACGTATGCATGGAAATAGTTCGATTATTGGCTTAAAGCCAATAATCTATATGCTCAGAGTCCTAGGATATATCATTTTAACGCGGCTTATACCAACCAAACTACCGTAATTGGAGGCAATTATACATGCCAATTATTACCACGAAAACAATAATTATAATTGCGATCTTTGCGATTTTATATATGTTATTTATTGCCCGTAAAACAGCACGACGGCAGCTAGATTTATACGATTTGGTAATGTTATCAGCGGTCGCTATTGTCCCGATTATATTCGCTACATTTCCGCAGCTGGCTTATTGGTTAGCTGGAATCGTTGGAGTAGGTTTTCCGTTCGTGGTGATGTTTGGAATACTGTTCGCCATTCTCTTTATATTTGTACATAGATTGACAGTTAAAATACACCAGTTAGAGTCTGATAACCGCCTGCTTTTGCAAGAATTAAGCTTGTTAAGTCAAGCTATAGATCATAATGATGACGCTGGGTAAAAAGCGAAAAAATGTAGGTTCAGTAAATTGAAGTCAATCTTGGTGCTTTCTTTGAAAGCCGTTGTCAGTGTTGCCACGCTTTACATTGTGTCCCACTCAATTGATTGGGAAGATGTAGGTAATATGTTAAAGGGTGCACACTATTCATTGATGCTTTTTGCTTTAATATTATTTTGGTCAGCTCAGATTATTTCCGCATTGAGATATAAATATATCGCTCGTGTTTTGGGAGGGTCGATAGATCTTCCCATCTCGCTTCGTGCTCATTTTATCGGATTATGGTTTAATCAGGTTATGCCTACGAGCCTAGGTGGCGACGTCGTCAAAATGGCATTACTTAGAAAGCAATTGGGTTGGAGTGTATCTATCCGGTCTGCGATTCTAGATAGATTGTCCGGCTTATTATTTTTATTACTGGTTACTGCAATTGTACTGCCACTTTACGCTAACCTTTTTTCATCTAACATTGAACTGGTCTATGCTTTAGGTGTCATGGCGCTTGGCGGGATGCTGGTAATTGTTATTGGTTCATGGTTAGCGCACTGCATTATTAGTTCAACATCACTAAATCCATTTTTTTATAATTTTATCAAGATATTTTCTGATGTTTGGTCCTTTAAAAAAGGGGGGTATTTGTGGGAGCAGACCTGGACTTCATCAATTGTACATTTCAATGGGATTATTACCTATATGCTGCTTGGTCTGGCAATTGGCGTTGATGCGGATTTCGTTACGTTTTTATTGGTGGTTCCAATAATTATTTTAATTGCTCTTATACCGGTTTCATTTGCAGGTTGGGGGTTGCGAGAGGCGGGTGCTGTATGGTTGTTTGGAATAGTTGGTATTTCCAATGAAAGTGCTCTTGCAATGTCAATTAGTTTCGGATTGCTTTTGGTAGTAGCTGGACTACCAGGGCTATTAATCTTTTCGAAATATATTTCTTCATCCGTAAAATGACAGACATCGATTGTGAGGTTTAGGTAATCTCATGCATTTAGGTTTACGAAAAACACTGTGTAGTGAGACAGCTCCAAAAGAGAATATATATGTGTGAAAAAGTTTCAGTCATCATTGTAAACTGGAACGGTGAGCTGGAGCTTAAACGGTGTTTGGTTGCCTTGATGGCTCAGACGGTTATGCCTCATGAGATTATTTTACTCGACAATGCAAGCACAGATAGATCCCTAGATGTGGCAAAGAAATTTCCTTTAGTTCAAATAATCAAATTAGATAGGAATGTAGGATTTTCACAAGGGAATAATATTGCGATTGAGGCGGTGTCTAAGGATTCAGAATGGATCGCCTTACTGAATCCTGACGCCTCTCCTAAGCGACGTTGGCTTGAGAAATTATTGGAATCAGCACGTGATCATCCAGGGTTTGATGTGTTCGGTAGTAAGCTGGTTAAGGCAGATGAAAGTTCGATACTGGATGGTGCTGGTGATGCCTATCATATAAGTGGTTTGGCGTGGCGCATGGGTCATGGATATTCTGTAGCATCTTTCTCGGACCTCCAGTGCGAGATATTTTCTTCATGTGCGGCTGCAGCACTTTACCGGCGTTGCACATTCCTTAAGATGCGTGGTTTCGATGAGGATTATTTTTGTTATATGGAGGACCTGGACTTAGGTTTTCGGTTGCGTCTGGCTGGTTATAAGTCCATGTATGTTCCGACCGCGGTTGTTAGCCATGTGGGCTCGGCATCTACAGGTGGATCTCATAGTGATTTCTCTGTCTATCACGGACATCGCAACCTGGTCTGGGCGTTTATCAAGAACATGCCTGGCGTCCTTTTCTGGTTACTGCTCCCGCTGCATGTTTTGATGAACCTTGCGGCTATCGTCTGGTTTTCACTGAAAGGCCAGGGAAAGGTGATATTAAGAGCCAAGTGGGATGCATTGAAGGGTATTCCAAAAGCTTGGAGAAAGCGCAAGGAAATTCAGAGTAGTCGCGTGGCGACTGTAGGGGAAATATGGCGCGCCCTGGACAAGAGCTTGATACAGCCTCGTTTGACTAGAGGTTGGAAAGGCTGATTCCGGGATTTGGTCAGTACTATGAATTGGTCGGGGTGAGAGGATTCGAACCTCCGGCCCCTGCCTCCCGAAGGCAGTGCTCTACCAGGCTGAGCTACACCCCGAATTTTGACTAGTTTCTGCGTCTGACGGCGAAGTCCGCCAGTGCGGTCAGTGCGCTGCGGTAGGAGGATGGTGGTAGTGCTTCCAGCGCGGCTTTCGCCTTGTCCGCCTCCTCCGCGGCAAGGCGTGAAGTGTACTCGATAGCGTCTGTGGACTCAATGGCCTCTATTACCACGTCGATGTACTCCCGGCCTCCCTTTTCGATGGCCTCGCGCAGGGCGGCACGCTGTTGCGGAGTACCGACCTCCATAGCGCGGATCAGGGGCAGGGTAGGTTTGCCCTCGTCCAGATCGTCACCGATGTTTTTGCCGATTTCCTCCCCGGATGAACTGTAATCCAGGGCGTCATCGATGATCTGGAATGCAATGCCCAGGTGGAGTCCGTAGGCTGCGAGGGCCTTCTCTTCTTCCTCGGTGGCGTTGTTGAGGATCGCGCCGAGTTGGGCGCCGGCCTCGAACAGGGTGGCGGTCTTGCGCAGGATAACCTCGCGGTACTTCTCTTCCGTGGTATCAGGGTCGTTGCAGTTCAGAAGCTGCAGGACCTCGCCCTCGGCGATGCGGTTGGTGGCGGTGGAGAGAATCTCCATCACCCGCATGCTGTTGACGTCCACCATCATTTCGAAGGACAGGGAGTAGAGAAAATCCCCTACCAGCACGCTGGCGGCATTGCCCCAGACTGCATTTGCCGTTTCGCGGTTGCGGCGCATGTCCGAACCGTCCACCACGTCGTCGTGGAGCAGGGTGGCGGTATGGATAAATTCGATTACCGCGGCCAGGTCGATGTGCTGGTCACCCTGGTAGCCCAGGGTTCTGGCGGCCAGCAGGACGATCATCGGGCGCAGCCGTTTGCCGCCACTGTTAACGATGTAGTGGCCAATCTGGTTGATCAGCACCACGTCGGACTTGAGCCGGCGAAGAATCAGGTTGTTGACCGCCTGCATGTCGTCGGCGGTTAAGTCTTTAATGGCGGCAATGTCCATCGGGGCCCTGTCTGGTGAACTTATATATAAGGTTTAGGGGAGGGCATGCTAGGACTGCAGCGCTGGGCTGTCAAGCGGGAAAGGGGCTCCCGTGGGCAGGAATTGGACTTTTTTGCGGTTTGGGGTTTGACCTGAGGCCCGGTCGCGGGTAGAATTCCGCCTCTTTCGTGGGCGTGCTGTGAATTGTGCGCCAGAACAGCAGATTTTTGCGGAGATATGGTATGTACGCCGTAATTCAGACCGGGGGTAAGCAGTACCGGGTTTCCGAAGGTGATACCCTGAAGGTCGAGAAGCTTGGTACCGAAGAAGGTTCTTCTGTAGAGCTCGACAAGGTGCTGATGGTCGCTGATGGCGACGACATCAAAGTAGGTACCCCCTACGTGGAAGGTGGCAAGGTTACTGCTACCGTGAAGTCCCATGGCCGGGGCAAAAAAGTTAACATCATCAAGTTCAAGCGCCGTAAGCATCACCTGAAGCGCCAGGGCCACCGTCAGTGGTACACCGAGCTTGAGATCACCGGTATCAGTGCAGGCTGAAGGTAGGTATAAACCATGGCACATAAGAAAGCAGGCGGTAGTACACGTAACGGCCGCGATTCAGAATCCAAACGCTTGGGTGTGAAGGTATTCGGCGGTCAGAGCATCAATGCCGGCGGTATCATCGTGCGTCAGCGCGGCACCCGTTTCCACAATGGCGAGAATGTTGGCTGCGGCAAGGATCACACCCTGTTCGCCAAGGCAGACGGCGTTGTGAAATTCGAGGTCAAGGGCCCCAACAACCGGAAATGCGTGAGCGTAGTTCCGGCCTGATTGCGCCGCCTTTCTGATCTGCAAGGGCCTCGTCATTTGACGGGGCTTTTTGCGTTTTGAAACCCTAACAGAGACATAGCCATGAAATTTGTCGATGAAGCCAGTGTCCGAGTGGAAGCCGGTAAAGGTGGCAATGGCTGTGTCAGCTTTCGCCGTGAAAAATACATCCCCAGGGGTGGCCCGGACGGGGGTGACGGGGGAGACGGCGGCAGTGTCTACCTGGTGGCCGACTCCGGCCTCAATACCCTGGTGGATTTCCGTCACCGGCGTCGTCATCGTGCCGAAAACGGTCAGCCCGGCATGGGGCGGAACCGTACCGGTGGCAGCGCCGAAGACCTCCATGTAAAGGTACCGGTGGGAACCCGGGTCAAAGACCTGGAAACCGAGGAGTTGATCGGTGAGCTGCTTGCTCACGGCCAGGAACTGCTGGTGGCCCAGGGTGGGTATCACGGTATCGGCAATGCCCGATTCAAGAGCAGCACCAACCGGACGCCCAGGCAGTCTACACCGGGAACAACGGGAGAGCAGCGTCAGCTGCACCTGGAACTGATTCTGCTGGCAGACGTGGGCCTGTTGGGCATGCCCAATGCCGGGAAATCCAGTTTCATCGGCAAGGTCTCCAGTGCCCGACCAAAGGTGGCGGACTACCCCTTTACGACGCTCTATCCCAATCTTGGTGTGGTGAGTGTCGGCGCTGAGCGCAGTTTTGTCATTGCTGATATTCCCGGTGTAATCGAAGGTGCTGCGGAAGGTGCGGGGCTTGGACTTCAGTTCCTCAAGCACCTGGACCGAACCCGCCTTCTCCTGCACCTAGTGGATGTTGCCCCCATGGATGATTCAGTAGACCCAGCCGACGAGGTGAGGAGGATTGTGGGTGAACTGGAGAAATACAGCCCCGACCTGGCAGGCAAAGAGCGCTGGCTGGTGTTGAACAAGCTCGATCTGTTGATGGATGATGAGTTCCGGGAGCGCGAATCCGCGCTGCTCGAGGCGCTGGATTGGCAAGGGCCGGTTTATGCTATCTCGGCGCTTACCGGAGAGGGAACCGAAGGGCTGGTCTACGCCCTGATGGAACGCCTCGAGGAATTGAGGAGGGAAGAGGATACAGGCATTGTGGTTGAAGAGGCCGATGATGAGCCCTGGGATCCCCTGAAGAACTGAAGTGATATGAATACGTCCCGAGACAAAATTCGTTCGACCCGCCGCTGGGTGGTGAAAATAGGCAGTGCACTGCTCACCGCCGACGGCAAGGGCTTGGCCAGGGAGTCCCTCTCCTCCTGGGTGGAGCAGATGGCCGGCTGGGTGTTGGCCGGTAATGAACTGGTGCTGGTTTCCTCCGGTGCTGTGGCCGAAGGGATGAGTCGCATGGGCTGGAACAGCCGCCCGACCTCCCTGCACGAACTCCAGGCGGCTGCCGCTATCGGGCAGATGGGCCTGATACGCGCCTACGAAACCTGTTTTCTGAAGTGGGGATTGCATACCGCCCAGGTACTGCTGACCCACGATGATCTCATCGACAGGTCTCGCTATCTCAACTCCCGGAGCACCTTGCGCACCCTGCTGGAGCTGGGTGTAGTGCCGGTGGTCAACGAGAACGATACCGTGGCAACGGAAGAGCTGCGCTTCGGTGACAACGATACCCTGGCTGCACTGGTTGCCAACCTGGTGGAGGCGGACCTGCTTGTGCTGCTGACGGACCAGGATGGCTTGTACAGCAGCGACCCCCGCTACAACGACTTTGCAGAGTTGATCAGCGAAAGCCGGGTGGATGCGCCCCTGCTGGACGAAGTGGCCGGAGGCAGTGCCGGCGGGCTGGGGCGTGGCGGTATGGTGACCAAGGTGCGTGCGGCCCGACTCGCCGCCCGCTCGGGTACCGCGACCATTATCGCGCCTGGCAGGGGTGAGGATGTCCTCAGCCGGATTGCCCAGGGCGAACAGATGGGAACCCTGCTAACACCGGTGCAGGGTGCGGAAGCGGCCCGCAAGCAGTGGCTGGCCGGTCATCTCCAGGTGCGCGGCAGGCTGGTGCTGGATGATGGTGCAGTGAAGGTGCTGCGCGAATCGGGCAGAAGTCTGCTCTCGGTGGGTGTTAAGAAGGTCAGCGGTCGGTTCTCACGGGGCGAGGTGGTCTCCTGTGTTGACAGTCACGGACATGAGGTTGCCCGTGGGCTGGTGAACTACGGCGCGGATGAGGCGGACCGGATCAAAGGGCAGCCCTCAAGCAGGATTGGCGAGATTCTGGGTTATATCGACGAGGAAGAGTTGATACACCGGGATAACCTGGTGTTGGTTATATGAGCTGTAGGAGCTCAGTCCCCTGGGCGATCACATCATTCAGCTCTGCAACGCGCTGAGGACAGTGCTCCTACCCCATCAAGTGAATATCAATACCGTATTGAAAATCTGTCAGACATAAAAAAACCGGCTTGTGGCCAATTTTTTACTTGATGCGCAGATGCTATGTTACAGCGCTTTGATCTGCGCGTTCAGGCGGCTCTTATGACGGGCAGCCTTATTCTTGTGGATAAGGCCCCGGTTCGCCGCGCGGTCGATAACCGGTGCTGCCTGTTTGAAAGCTTCGGAAGCAGCTTCCTTGTCACCAGCACCGATGGCCTTAACCACGTTTTTAAGGCTGGTGCGCATCATGCTGCGACGGGACGCATTGTGCTGACGATGCTTTTCGGCCTGACGCGCGCGTTTGTGGGCTTGTGCTGAATTGGCCAAGGTTACTCTCCTAAAAAATCGTTTATGCTCGCAAAGAGCGCGGTATTCTGATGCCAGATCAGTGGTTTGTCAACACCTAAATAGGCGTTTTGGCATGTTCGGGGGCGGGATTAGGGCCTATAATGCCCGCTTTTGGTCCGAATAGCGAAAAACACATGTTCAAACACTTGGCCAAGGTTGGCTCAAACACCATGCTGTCGCGGGTTCTCGGCTTTATCCGGGACCTGGTGTTTGCCCATGTTTTCGGCGCCAACTCGAGTACCGACGCCTTTTTTGTCGCTTTCAAGATCCCGAATTTTCTTCGTAGGCTCTTTGCCGAAGGGGCTTTTTCGGTTGCTTTTGTACCGGTCCTGGGGGAGTACAAGGTCAAGCGCAGTTTCGAGGAGCTGAAGCAGTTCGTTGACCGCGTGGCGGGTACCCTTGCCGGTGTATTGCTGGGGGTTACCCTGTTGGGTGTGCTGGGCGCGCCGGTGATCGTCTCCCTTTTCGGGGGTGGTTTCCTGGTCAGGGGGGAGATGGAGACCTTCTGGCTCACCTCGGACATGCTCAGGATTACCTTCCCCTACCTCCTGTTTATATCCCTGACGGCGTTTGCCGGCGGCATACTCAACACATTCAACCGTTTCGGTGTGCCGGCCTTCACGCCGGTACTGCTCAATCTCTCCCTCATCGGTTCCGCCTTTTGGTTGTCACCCTTGATGGATACCCCGATCAGGGCCCTGGCCTGGGGCGTGTTTATCGCCGGTGTCGTCCAGTTCCTGTTTCAGCTTCCTTTTCTGCACAAGCTGAAACTGCTTCCTCGTTTCCGCTTCGCACCCAGGGACGAGGGAGTGCGGCGCATCGGCAAGCTGATGCTGCCGGCTCTTTTCGGCGTGTCGGTAACCCAGCTGAACCTGCTGATCGATACCCTGATCGCCTCGTTCCTGCAGGAGGGGAGCATCTCCTGGCTCTACTACTCCGACAGGCTGGTGGAGCTGCCCGTAGGGGTGCTGGGTGTGGCGCTGGCAACGGTGATCCTGCCCAGCCTCTCCGAGAAGCACGCTTCCGAGTCCAGGGAGGGTTTCTCAAATACCATTGATTGGGCGCTCCGCTGGGCGCTGCTTCTGGGGCTGCCGGCGGCCGTGGGCCTGCTGCTGTTGTCCGGGCCGATGATCGCGACGCTCTTTCAGTCTGATGTGTTCGATGCCCGTGACGTGGCCATGTCCCAGCGCAGCCTGATGGCTTACTCCCTGGGGCTGGTCTCTTTTATTCTGATCAAGATTTTCGCCCCCGGGTTTTATGCCCGGCAGGACACTAAAACTCCGGTGAAGATAGCCGTTATCGCCATGGTCACCAACATGGTGCTCAATATCATCCTGGTCTTCCCCCTGGCCCATGCGGGCTTGGCCCTGGCAACCGCGCTTTCGGCCTCGCTCAACGCCTTCCTGCTCTACCGGGGTCTGCGGCACGAAGGGGTGTTTCATCCGCCCAAGGGCTGGCCCCGCCTGGTGCTGAAAGCGGTCACCGCCTGCCTGGCCATGGCTGTGGTGCTCTTCTGGTGGGGAGGCGATCTGCAGTTGTGGCTGGAACTCGATACCTGGGGCAGGGTTGGTCGGCTACTGGCTGCGATTCTCTCGGCCATGATGGCCTATTTTGCGGTGCTCTTTCTCGCCGGGATCAGGGGACGGCACTTCAGAAGTGCCGTTTAGGGCATTATCAAAAACTTTCCGTGCAGATGCAGGGACTTGTCGAGAAAGTTCGCATATAATGGTTTGTTTTGATCCGTCGGGCGAAAACTGAACCCAATGCAGGTTATCAGGGGCTTACACAATCTGCGCGCTGAGCACCGGGGCTGTGTTGCCACCATCGGTAGTTTCGATGGCGTGCACCTCGGGCACCAGGCGGTGTTTCGTCACCTTCGTGAGAAGGCGGACGCATTCGGTCTGCCTGCAACGATCGTGACTTTCGAGCCCCAGCCCATGGAGTTCTTCGCGCCCGATGCGGCGCCGGCCCGTCTGACGCGCATGCGCGAAAAGCTACAGGCGATCAAGGATGCCGGAATCGATCGCGTGGTGCTGCTGGAGTTCGGCCACAAGCTGGCCGCCATGGCGGCCCACGATTTCGTGCAGGAGTTGCTGGTGGACGGCCTCGCAGTGCGTTACCTCTTCGTGGGGGACGATTTTCGCTTCGGCAAAGGCCGCAGTGGCGATATCGATATGCTGCGCGATGTGGGGCACGGTCACGGCTTCGAGGTGGAGAACATGAACACCTTCGCCGTGGGCGAGGAGCGGGTGAGCAGTACCCGTATCCGGGAGGCCCTGGCCAATGGCAACCTGGAATCTGCTGCGCACTATCTCGGCCGGCCCTACCGGATCTGTGGCCGGGTGGCACATGGCCATGCCCGTGGGCGGACCATCGGATTCCCCACCGCCAATATTGACCTGCACCGCAAGGTCAGCCCGGTATACGGGGTCTACGCGGTGACGGTTTTGGGGCTGGACGACCATCCCCTTCCGGGTGTAGCCAACATCGGCAACCGGCCAACGGTGGAAGGGGACGATCGCTACCTGCTCGAAGTGCACCTGTTCGACTTCGATCGCCGGATATACGGCGAGCATGTGCAGGTTGAGTTCTGCTTGAAAATAAGGGATGAGCGCAAGTTCGATTCATTTGATGAGCTCCACCAGCAGATCGAACGCGATGCCCGGGCGGCAAGAGAATTTTTCGGGATGGCCGAGGCCCAGAGCCGGGTGTCCTGAGTAATATTCGATAATTAATTTTTTGTAAAAAGGCAGTAAGCCGTGAGCGACTACAAGAGTACCCTCAATCTTCCAAAAACCGGTTTTCCCATGAAAGCCAACCTGGCCAATCGCGAGCCCGAGATGCTCAAGCGTTGGGAGGAGATGGGGCTATATACCAAGATTCGCGAGGCCTTTGCAGGCCGGCCGAAGTTCATCCTGCACGACGGACCTCCCTACGCAAACGGCGAAATCCATATCGGCCATGCCGTGAACAAGGTGATCAAGGACATCATCGTTAAGAGTCGCACCCTGGACGGTTTCGACTCGCCTTACGTGCCCGGTTGGGACTGCCACGGCCTGCCCATCGAACTGCAGGTGGAGAAGAAGGTGGGCAAGCCGGGGCACAAGGTCTCAGCTGCCGATTTCCGGGTGGCCTGTCGCGACTACGCGTCCAAGCAGGTGGACAAGCAGCGTATCGATTTCAAGCGGCTCGGCGTGGTCGGCGACTGGGACAATCCTTACCTGACCATGGATTTTCAGACCGAGGCGGACATCATCCGCTCCCTGGGCAAGATCATCGAGAACGGCCACGTCCACGAGGGATACAAGCCCGTGCACTGGTGTACCGACTGCGGTTCGGCGCTGGCCGAGGCCGAGGTGGAGTACAAGGACAAGGAGTCCTTCACTATCGATGTGCGTTTCCGGGCGCTGGATCCAGAGGCATTTATCGATGCCTGCCGTAACGTGCCCGAAGGTCCTGGAGAAGGTCCCCTGTCGGTGGTTATCTGGACCACCACCCCGTGGACCCTGCCTGCCAACGAGGCGGTCTGCCTGAGTCCCACCTTGGAGTACGTGGTGGTCCAGGCAGATGGCGCTGCAGGCAAAGAGCGCCTTGTCCTGGCCGAAGGGCTGCTTAAAGAGACCATGGAACGCTGGGGGATCGATGACTACAGCGTCATCGGCTACGCTCGCGGCGATGCCCTTGAGGGACTGAAGCTCAACCACTGTTTCTATGACCGCGTGGTGCCTGTCATTCTGGGTGGCCACGTCTCCCTTGATGCCGGAACCGGCGCGGTACATACCGCACCGGCCCACGGTATGGAGGACTACATCGTCGGTCAGCAGTACGACCTGCCGGTGGATAACCCCGTGGGCCCCAATGGGCGTTTCATCGAGGGTACCGAGCTGTTCGAAGGTGAGCAGGTATTCAGCGCCAACGAGAAAGTGATCGAGGTGCTCAAGGCGCATGGTGCGCTGGTGAAAGCGGCGCGCCTGGCCCACAGCTACCCTCACTGCTGGCGCCACAAGACGCCCATCATCTTCCGTGCCACGCCCCAGTGGTTCATCAGCATGGAACAGAACGGCCTGCGCAGTTCCGCCATGCGAGAGATCAAGAAGGTGGCCTGGACCCCGGATTGGGGGCAGGCGCGTATAGAGGGCATGGTGGAGAACCGCCCCGACTGGTGTATCTCACGCCAGCGGACCTGGGGCGTGCCTATCACCATGTTTATCGACAAGAATACCGGTGAGCCCCATCCGGACACCCCGAGGCTGATCGAGGAGGTGGCCCAGCGGGTGGAGAAGGCAGGCATCGAGGCCTGGTTCTCCCTGGATCCTGCCGAAATGCTCGGCGAGGAGGCGGAGCGTTACCAGAAGGTGCCCGATACCCTGGATGTCTGGTTTGACTCCGGCACCACCCATTATGCCGTGTTGAAACCCCGCGAAGGCCTGGAGTTCCCTGCCGATCTCTACCTGGAGGGTTCCGATCAGCATCGCGGCTGGTTCCAGTCGTCCCTGCTGACCTCGGTGGCGATCAACGACTGTGCGCCTTACAGGGGCGTACTGACCCACGGCTTCACCGTGGATGCCAAGGGCCACAAGATGTCCAAGTCCCTGGGCAACGTGGTGAGCCCCCAGAAAGTGATGAAGTCACTGGGCGCCGACATCATCCGCCTGTGGGTGGCGGCCACCGACTACCGGGGCGAGATGACCGTCTCCGACGAGATTCTCAAGCGCACTGCCGACGCTTACCGCCGTATCCGCAATACCGGCCGTTTCCTGCTGGCCAACCTCAACGGTTTCGATCCGGAGGCCAACCTAGTGGCACCCGGGGACATGCTGGAGCTGGACCGCTGGGCAGTGGACCGCGCCCTGCAGCTTCAGGAGGAGATCCGCAAGGCCTACGAGGAGTACAACTTTCACCTCATCTACCAGAAGGTGCTCAACTTCTGCGGCACCGAGATGGGCGGTTTCTACCTCGATGTGATCAAGGACCGCCAGTACACCACCCAGGAGAACAGCCTGGCGCGACGTTCCTGCCAGACAGCCATGTACCACATCGTTGAGGCGATGAGTCGCTGGCTGGCGCCTGTGCTCACCTTCACCGCGGATGAACTCTGGCAGTTCATTCCCGGCAAGCGCAGCGAGACCATCTTTGCCGAGACCTGGTACGAGGGACTGTTTGCGCTGGATGCGGACGGCCGTTTCGACCGTGCGTTCTGGGACAAGGTGATCGCTGTGCGTACCGCCGTGGGCAAGCAGCTCGAAGGGCTGCGCACCAGTGGTACTATCGGTTCATCCCTGGATGCGGAGGTCGATCTCTACTGCGACGAAGCATTGCTGGCACTGTTGGGCGGGCTTGAGGATGAGCTGCGGTTTAACCTCATCACCTCTTATGCACGGGTACATCCCCTGGCAGACAAGCCGGGGGATGCGGTGGATACAGAGGTCGATGGGCTGTCCATTGTCTGCACAGCCTCTGGGCACGCCAAGTGCACCCGTTGCTGGCATCATCGTGAGGACGTCGGTGCAAACGCCGCGCATCCCGAGCTGTGTGGTCGTTGCGTGGACAACGTCGAGGGTGAAGGCGAAACCCGAAGTTTCACCTGATAGGTACCCAACTCATGTTACGTTGGCTCTGGCTCTCTCTCGTCATCATCGGGCTGGATCAGATCAGTAAACAACTGGTCGAGTCCAGCCTGATGGTGTATGAAACCATCCCCGTGATGCCTTTCTTCAACCTGACCCTGGCCTACAACGAAGGGGCGGCGTTCAGTTTCCTCAGTGACCAGGGAGGATGGCAGCGCTGGTTCTTTTCCGGCCTGGCCTTGTTGGTGAGTATCGTGATGGTGATCTGGATGGGGCGGTTGCAACAGCGCGAGCGCCTGATCGCCATCTCCCTCAGCCTGATCATCGGCGGTGCCCTGGGCAATTTCATCGACCGGGTGCTGTTCGGTCATGTCATCGACTTCATCGATGTTTACTACGAGCAGTGGCACTGGCCCGCATTCAATGTTGCCGACTCCGCGATTTTCATGGGCGTGGTGTTCATGCTTTTCGACGCCTTTCGCGGCGAAAGCACGGAATCTCAGCTGAACAAATAAAGGAAACTGCCGGTAGGCCAAGCGCCTGTCCAAGGCGGCGCTAAAGTCGGTTGCGTCCGTGAAACATCAACGTAGGCGGGCGTTCATCATCCACCCGGATGCGGCTGATATGGGCCGTATCCACGTGCATTCGGAACACGGTTTCCGGCGGTGCGCTGAGTGCCCGGGTGATGATGGCGCGTATGACCCCGGCGTGTCCGACGATCAGCAGGTGTTTTTCATGGTGCTTTGCCAGTGCCTCGTCGTAGGCGTTGCCCACACGCTGGATGAAATCCACAATATACTCCGCTCCTGGGGGGCGGTGGTTGTGGGGATCGTAAAAGTAGCGGGAGATGATGTTCGGGTCATCCGCTTTCAACTCGTCAGGGGTCTTTCCTTCCCACTCGCCGTAGTGAAGTTCCTGCAGCCGGTCATTCACGGCCAGGGGGATTCGAGTTTCTCGGTAAGTGCCTCGGCAAATTCGCGGCATCTGCGCAGGGGGGAACTGATGACCTGCTGCCAGGGCGTCTCTCCTGATGCGGCATGCCACATCTGGTCCCAGCCCTCTTCGGTCAGTGGATCGTCCTGTTTTCCACGGTACATGCGACCACCCAGCGGTTGGCCATGGCGCAGCAAGTCAATCAGTGTCTTTTGTTTCATGGAAAGGATTGTCGCATATTCCGGATCAGTCAGGCGATTCCCTGCTCTCTGAAGTTTGATTCGCTAATAAGCGAGAGGTTCCTCAGCCAATCCAGTAGACCAGGTAGCCCAGGGCCAACAGGCCGATTAAAACCAGGGATGCCCGCCAGACCAGGCCGAGGGCGGTTTCTGCAAGTACCGCCGTTGAGAGGGGTGATCCCTGCTCTTCATATTCCTCGCCGACCCGCAGAGCGCCGAGGCCCGCGCCACTCAGTATGCGTTTGTTGGCTTCAAGTCGGTGGTCTGCAATATCCGCACTTGCCTGCCAGCCATGTAGCGCATCTTCGAAGCTTCCGCTCACAGCGTAGAGCAGGGCGGTCATTCTGGCGGGCAGCCAGTCCAGCAGGTAGCAGAGCTGCGCGATGACATCATTTGTCTCTTCTACGGTCTCGCTCTCATGGGCATTGCTGTTCAGGTGGTGTGCAATGCGGTAAAGGGCGGCGCCGAGCGGACCCAGCAGGATAAACCAGAAGATGACACCAAAGAGTCGATTGTATGCTTCGGTGAGGATCTTGCCAGCCAGCCGGATTCCCGTGTCCGGTGCCGAGGCGACTGTCTCGCTCCCGAGCATGGCTGACAGTGTTTCAGATTCATGCTCGGCATCGGTCTCCAGTTCGTCGATGACACGATTGACCTGGCGGTCCAGGTCCAATGGGCCCAGGCAGAACAGCAACACGATGCTGCTGTAGACAAGTGCCGATAGGCCGGAATCGAAAACCGACTGAAACCAGCCGATTGCCACCAGGGGAGCTACGGGCACAAGAAGAATGGCAAGGGGATGATCAGGCAGTTTCTCCTTCAGCCAGTTACGGTAGCCGTCGAACCACCGGCCACTGCGGTAGGTTTCCTGTTCCAGTGCGAAGCGATCCAGCAGTAGACTGATCAGAATGGCGAAAAAGGTCATGATGAAATCCGTGGTGCCCAATCAGGGCTCATTTTATCCATGCTCAGACACCTTCGGCCAGTAGCTGCTGAAACCGTTGCCAGTCGAAAGCCTCGCCCGGGTCGGTTTTTCTGCCTGGTGAAATGTCTCTGTGCCCCACGATGCGCTGGGGAGTGATGTCGGGGTAGTGTTCCATTACCGCGTGTGCCACTTCAGCGAGGCGTTCATATTGGAGGTCGGTGTATGGGGTGTCGTCGGCCCCCTCGAGCTCGATGCCGATGGAGAAATCGTTGCAGCGTTCGCGACCTTCGAATTGGGATAAGCCGGCGTGCCATGCCCGTTGGTCAAAAGGAACGTACTGGATTACCTCGCCCTGGCGCCGGATCAGAACGTGGGTCGAGACCTGCAGGTTGCAGATGTCCCGGAAATAGGGGTGCGCACCGGGGTCGAGACAGTTTTGGAACAGGTTGTCGATCCAGGGGCCGCCGAACTCATTTGGCGGAAGGCTGATGTTGTGAATCACCAGCAGGTCGACAGGGGCCTCCTCGGGCCGCTCGTCCCGATTGGGAGAGGGGTGTTGCTCTGCTCCCTCCAGCAGCCCGCCGGGGCTGACAATCATCTCCCGCCCAGGCCTTTGATGACCATGTCTGTGAGGCTGACGATACCGACGATTTCGCGATTCTCCACCACCGGGGCCCGGGACAGGTCATGGCGGGTAAAAAGTCGGGCGCAGTAGCGGATATCCATGTCAGGGTCCACGGAAATCACCGGTTTCGACATGATCTCGTAGATGTTTATCCGGTCTGCAGCGCGGTCCTTGGCCAAAACCTTGCGTGCGATATCCGAGATCATGACGATGCCGTTTTCGTCATGCTCGTGGCGTCTGTTGACCACCAGGCACTTGGTCTCCACGTGTGCCATTTTTTCCAGGGCAGACTCCACGGTGTCCATGCCGTCGACAGTGTCGAAGCCGGTTTTCATAATGTCCCGAACGCGGACTATTTGACGCTCGCTCACAGCTCATCCTCCACAACACTGGTTAATTCCTCGATCTGGTGGCTGACGCCAACAGCATCCTCCACGTCGATCTGAAATGCGATGCCGGTTCCCGGCTTCTCATCAAACTCACCAACCTCGGCAATGCTCTCGAGAATCGATCGGCTCAAATGCTCCTCTACCAGGAGAAGCACCATGTCCCGCTGGATCTCGAGGCTCAGCCCGAAGAAGGTTTTGTTCTTCTCGACTCCCTCGCCCCTGGCTTGGTTGATCACCGTGGAGCCGGTGGCTCCTGCCTTGCGAGCAGCTTCGACAACCTCGTAGGTCTTGCTGTCTTCAATGAGCGCGATGATGAGTTTGAAATGCATGGTTATTCTCCGTAGTGGGCACCGCGGGTCTTCGAGGCCCGGCGTGCCTGCCATTCACTGAGTTGTGCGTAGCCCATAACACTCATGATGGGGAAAAGACTGGCAAAAGCGATCAGGCCGAAACCGTCCAGCAGCGGGTTGCGGCCGGGAATGTTGCTCGAAAGGCCGAGGCCCAGGGCGGCAACCAGGGGAACGGTGACGGTGGATGTTGTGACACCGCCAGAGTCGTAAGCCAGGGCGATGATCGATTTGGGACTGAATGCGGTCTGGGCGATGACAATAACGTAGCCGGCGATGATGTAATAGTGCAGGGGAGTGCCGGTAATGATGCGATAGGCGCCAAGGGAGATGCCGACGGCTACGCCGATGGCAACAGCGATACGCAGGCCCCAGGTACCTACGGCACCACCGGATACCTGGTTCGCTTTGATCGCGACGGCAATCAACGACGGCTCGGCAATGGTAGTTGAGAAGCCGATGGCAAAGGCGAAGAGGTAGACCCAGAGGTAGTGTTGCCAGTTGTTGCTGATTTCGCTGGCGGTGGCACTGATACCCAGGAATTCCGGCGCGGTGAGTTGCTGGGCCATCAGTTTGCCAAGGGGAAACAGCGCCTGTTCCAGTCCCTGCAGAAAGAAGGCCAGACCCAGCAACACGAAGCCGAAGCCGATCAGAATCTGACGCATGTTGGTGACCGGCTTGCGCAGCACCAGAAACTGAAAGCCGAAAATAATGGCGGCGATTGGGATCACGTCACGGACCGTGGTCACCAGGGTGTCGAAAAACTGCAGGATACCACCCATCAAAGCACCATTCCGTAGCCCATGACAAAAATCATCGGGGTCAGCGAGGCAAACGCGATCAGGCCAAAACCGTCTGTTATCGGATTTCTGCCCCGGATACTGGTAGCCAGGCCCACGCCCAGGGCGGTGACCAGTGGTACGGTGATCGTGGAAGTGGTCACGCCCCCCGAGTCGTAAGCGATGCCGATGATCTCCTTGGGGGCAAAGGCGGTCATGATAACCACGCCGATATAGCCGCCCATGATGAGGTACTGCACGGGCCATCCCTTGATGATGCGGATCACGCCCACCACGATGGCCAGCCCGACGGAGATAGCCACAGTCAAGCGCAGGCCCTGTGCATAGCTCTCTTTTTCGTCAGGTGTGTCCGTGATCATGCCGCCATTGGCTGCCACCGTAGCCGCTTCGTTTGCCACTGCGATCAGGGCGGGTTCGGCGACGGTGGTTCCGAAGCCCAGGGAGAAGGCGAAGGCAATGAGCCAGAACAGGCTGCCCTTGTGGGCAAAATCATGGGCCATCGACTCACCGATGGGGAATAGCCCCACTTTCAGGCCGTGCACGAAAAGGGTGAGTCCGATGACCACCATCAGGGTGCCGGTGAGCAGCCCGAAGAGGTTCGGGATCGGCTGTTGCAGCACTGCCAGCTGGAAAAAAGCGATTACACCGACGATCGGGGCGAGATCGCGGATGCTGTCCAGCATGGACTCCCAGAGATGTCGAATCAGTTTTCCCACGGACGTACCTTACATGAGGTTCTGTAGCATGTTAACAGATTTAGGTTACTAGCTGATTTCATTGTGAAAGCTGGGTGTTCGAGTTATGTTAGGGCCTGTTGGCATGCCCTGATGCGTCTTTCTGTTTTTTGAGCTGCGTTCAAGTCTTGGCAGGATAGTGTGAATACAGTCACAGCAACGCTCGTTGTTTGGCATTAGGATTTACGTTAACAAATTCCCCATAGCGGGTAGGTATACGCCTAATTCTGGAACATTCAGGTAAGTAATGGTTCATTGGGACAACATCATCTCCTTTGAAGGCGGCCGCTCTGAAGATCGGCAGTATGCCGTCAGGGATGAGTATCGCAATGTCGTAGGTGCCTGCAGGCAGGTCATCCTCAAGGTATTGCCGCGTCTAATGGATCACATGTTCGAGAACATAGACGACATGCTCTATGAACTCGCAGACAGTGACAGTCGGCAGACAGCCTATTTCGATGCCATGCGGGAACTGCGCAAGCAGCGCGAGGGAATCCAGGACAGCTTCAACGGGCTGTTCCTGGGTCGATTCGACCGCTTCTGGAACATGGGGCCAAACCAGCATCATCCCGACGATCTCATATCCGAGTTCGACAGCGACCAGTTTTCACTGATCGAGGAAGAAGATCTTGAAGAGGGACTGGCCGTCAGCAACATGATCGCAAAGGGTGAGAGTCGCTTCTTCAGGGATCTCTATGCCCTGGACAAGCGCTTTGGTCACATCATCGGGGATGCGGAGATCGACAACTCGAGCAACCCTGCAGCGCCGGCCGTTATCGCAAGCCTGTTCAGGGGCCTGGTCATCGACCTGGATATCACCCTTGCCGCCAAGCTGATCGTATTCAAGCAATTCGAGCGGGATGTCATCGAATTTCTGGGCAACCTCTATGATGAGCTGAATGCCATTCTGAAGGGTGCTGGCATTGTCCCTAAACTGGCAGAACATCCGTCGCCATCTGGTGTCTCCCGCCCTCAAGGAGGTCGAGAAGGGCAGTAATGGCCAGTCAGCTCCCGTTCAAACAAGCAGTGGTTTCAGCACAAAGGATGGACTGGCCCAGGATCTTTTCGTCGTACTGCAGGGCTTGCTGGATCAGCGTCGCGTGGAAAGCGGCCTCCCACATCCCGGTGCGCCGGCAACGCTGCAAGTTGTAGAAACCCCTGAGCTGCTCGGAGCGCTTCACTCGCTTCAGGAGACGACTCCCGCGATCACTGATAACTCAAATGTCATCGACTTGCGTGGACGGCTGCAGCAGGCGTTGGGTGCGGGGCAGGATAAGGGCAGGGTGTTTGGTCGCGCCGAAGAGGATGTGATCGATGTCATCGCCATGCTCTTCGAATACATACTGGATGACAACACCATACCCGACGCCATGAAGGCGCTGTTGGCACGGTTGCAGATCCCGATGCTCAAGGTGGCGCTTCAGGACCGGGAGTTTTTCAGTAACAAGAGCCATCCTGCAAGGCAGCTGCTGAACAACCTGGCCAGGGCCGCTATCGGCTGGACTGAAGGCAAGGGGCAGAACGGTGGGCTCTATAACCGGATATCCGACATCGTCCAGCGCATCCTTGGCGAATAAGTGGATGACGTCCGGCTGTTCGCTGAACTCAATGAGCAGTTATTGTCAAATCTGGTGTTTGAGTCTTGATCAAGCCGCAACCTGATTGCCTGCTGTCACCTCGATTCCATCTTTAAATTTCACTCCCGTAATCACC